>NZ_CAKRXI010000012.1 GCF_934424005.1 uncultured Blautia sp. | reverse complement strand
TATCTGAGCAGAAGACAACATCGGTAGCACCGGCAATGCAGTCTTTTGTTCCGATGGGAAATCTTCCGACAAACAATATAGTAAATATGCAGCCGAAAAAGAAAATTTACCCGAATGATCCATGTCCGTGTGGAAGTGGTAAAAAATATAAAAAATGCTGCGGAAGAAATAAATAATTTTCTTTAATTTTTCATAAAAAAACCAGCGGTTTTCCCGTTGGTTTTTTTCATGAAATATCAGAGAAAATTACTTTGCGATTTCGTGATACAGATATTTCTGCTATAATAAAAGTGTGTTGAGTAAAAAGAAGTACTTATTTGGGGATAAATAAATGAAGGAAAAACTTCTAACAGAGAATAAAAGTCAGAGAATGTTGACTGGTGTAATGGTTGCGCTGTTCTTTGTACTGGCCGTATGTACGATTTTTACAGGAAAGTATGTGCCGGCTGAAAAAGGACTTACACTCTGGGAACCTGAACGTATACAGGAGCAGAATGATGGAACAAAGCAGATTTATTTTACGGCAGATGCGGACAGGGAAGCCCGGCATTCACTTGTATTTTTTACGTCCCATCAGTGGGTAGAAGTATTGGCAGATGGAAAACAGATATATAAGCTGGATTATACGGGTGGAATATGGGGGCACACCACCGGGAATGTCTGGAATTTTGTGAAACTGCCGGAAGATGCAACGCAGATAGAAGTCTGTCTGTCTGCATGTTATCCGGAAACTGCCGGCTGTTTGAACAAATTCTATGTTGGAACAGGAAATGAGATATATGCCACACTCCTGCGCCAGTCAATGCCTGTGTTTATTATCAGTATGCTCACTTTGATGGTGGGGCTGTTCATGGTCCTTTACTGGGCTATCATACACAAAAGCAGTCAAATAGATGACACTCTGTTATATCTGGGAGTATTTTCGATTCTGCTGGGGCTGTGGTCTGCAAATGAAACGGATGTGACGGCACTTGTGATCGCAAACAGACAGGCATCGGCAATTGCTGCTTTTATGATTTTAATGGTAATGCCGATCGCTTTTATTATGTTTGTGAAAAGTTTCCTCGAGATAAAAGATGAGTGGTACTGGAAAAGAATATGTGACATCAACTTTGGCGTTATTGTTGTAAGCTATCTTCTAAATTTTACAGGTATATATGAGTTCAGGAGAAGCCTGTGGATGACACACATGATAATAGGCCTTATGCTGATCTATGTGTTGGCAGTCATAATAACCAAGATTGTGAAGCATCAGGTTGACCATCGATTTAAATCCTGTGTGGGAGCACTTGCTCTGATCATTGTTGCCACGATAGTAGATGTGGGAAGATTTTATAAAACCAGTAATAATGCGGGTATATTTGGAAGTGTTTCTTTTCTTGTATTTATAGTTGTCCTTGGAATAGAATCCGCAAAGCAGACAATTGAAAGTATGAAAAAGGGACACAGGGTAGCTGAACTGGAACAGTTCGCACTCAATGATTCTATGACAGGATTATATAACAGAAATGCATATGATTACTTTGCCAATAATGCAAAGAAACTGGAAAACCATATGATCGTGACCTTTGACCTGAATAATTTAAAAAGATGTAATGACACTTATGGACACAGTACAGGAGATTTGTATATTGTTAATTCCGCTCATATCATAGAGAATATTTTTGAGCGATTTGGAAAGTGTTATCGCATCGGCGGAGATGAATTCTGCTGTATTATTCCGAAAGCGAAAGATTTCAATGTAGAACGTTTTATCCAGAAGCTGTATCAGGATGTGGAGGTATTTAATAATAAAAATATCATTCCAACAGAGGCTGCGATTGCATGTGGCTATGCATTTTTTACAGCAGAAGATACGGATATCGAAAAAGTGCGCGAACGTGCAGATGAGATGATGTATCAGAATAAAAAGAAACTCAAAGGACGGAATTAATCTATACAGACAAGGAGTAAACATTTGATTTCAAAGACAATGCAGACAATCCTGCACGCATTATCCTATGGAAATATAGAGGTGGAGGCATCGCGGCGGCTGGCGGATATCAAGAAGCTGGATGCGATGCGGATATTTGTGAAAAAGCTGGATACGAAAGTGTATAATGGAACTTATGAAGTGCCTGTGAGGCTGTATTTCCCGAGCGAGGAAGCCATGAGCGGAGATCCTGTAGAGGGAGAAAAATATCCTGTGCTGCTCTTTTTTCATGGTGGCGGCTGGGTGACGGAAAGTGTGGAGAATTATGACCGTGTGTGTAGCAGAATGGCGCAGTCTACAGGTCATATCGTGATGTCTGTGGAGTATCGCCTTGCACCGGAATATCGTTTTCCGGTTCCGCTGGAAGATTGTTATGCGGCGGCAAAAGCACTTTATATGGGACATCTGGTCCTTCCCGCTGACCCGGACCGAATCACGATCATTGGCGACAGTGCCGGGGGTAATCTGGCAGCGGCTGTATGTCTCAAAGCACGGGATACCGGAGAGTTTATACCGAAGAAGCAGATACTGATCTATCCGGCACTGAACAACTGCTATACAGAAGGATCTCCTTATAAATCCGTGCAGGAAAATGGACAGGATTACCTTCTGACCGCAGTTAAGATGGAAGACTATCTTAAATTATATGAGAGCAGCACTGAGGACAGACAGAACCCATATTTTGCACCGATCCTTGAAAAAGACCTTTCACATATGCCGGAAACATTGATTCTTACAGCGGAATTTGACCCACTTCGGGACGAAGGCGAAGAGTATGGGAAACGTCTGAAAGAAGCAGGAAATTATGTGGAAATACATAGGATTCCGGATGCACTTCACGGTTATTTTGCATTGGGAATTAAGTTCCTGCATGTACAGGAAAGCTTTGAGATCATGAACCGTTTTTTGAATAAAAGTTGAATAAAGGAAGCGAATAAAACGTGGAAACAGGATATTCAAAATGGCGAAAACTGGATAATGCGGCACTGGCATTTCCGCTTGTTACAGGCAAAAATGACACCAGGGTATTTCGATTTTATTGTCAGCTGAAAGAAGAAGTAAACAGCGAGATCCTGCAGCAGGCTCTGGATCAGACGATGGAGAAATATCCATTGTTCCAGGCAGTTCTGCGTAAGGGACTGTTCTGGTTTTATCTGGAGAGAAGGGATATACATGCCATCGTAAAAGAAGAAAAAAGACCGCCTTGCAGCAGTCTTTATATACCAGATCAAAAGACGTTGCTTTTTCAGGTGAGCTACTATAAAAATCGAATCAATTTTGAGGTATATCATGCCCTGACAGATGGCACAGGAGCAATGAATTTTTTAAGTGAACTGGTGCAGAATTATCTGATTCTGGCGCACCCATCTTCAGATCTTCCGCGGGTTGAACAGATAGAAGAAACGACTCCGGGTGCACAGGAAGAGGACAGCTTTTCACAGTATTATTCCTCGGATATTCCGAAAAATAAAGAGAAAAAACCGGCAGCAGTGAAGTTGAAAGGTGAGAAATTGCTGCATGCAGATATGCAGATCACAGAGGTCATTATACCGGTAAAAGAAACACTGACGAAGGCACGTTCTTATGGTGTGTCGATCACCGTATTTCTTACTGCAATGCTGCTCTGTTCAATACATGAGGAGATACCGAAGAACCGTCAGAAGAGGCCAATTGCACTGATGATTCCGGTAAATCTTCGTAACTATTTTCCGTCACAGTCTATGGGGAATTTCTTTGGATGGATAGAAGTTGGGTATACCTTTGCGGATGAAACGGTATTCCAGGATGTGCTGGAATCTGTAAAAAATCAGTTTAAAGATAAGCTGGACAAAGAAAAAGTTGCCATGGATATGAATGGTTATGTACGTCTGGAGAAGAATCCTCTGGTGCGTGCGGTCCCGTTGGAAATTAAAAAATATTTCATGATGGCAGGTGCAAATCTTGGCAGCAGAAGTGTAACAGCGGTTTATTCAAATATAGGAATCCTGAGATTTCCGGAGGAGTACAAAGCATATATCGACCGGTTTGGAATCTTTGCAAGTACGAATTCCCTGCAGCTTTGTTCCTGTTCTTATGAAGACCAGATGGTGCTTGGGTTTACATCCAAGATACCGGATGACAGTATCCAGAAAAACTTTATGCGGATGCTTCGCGAAGAGGAGATTCCATATAAAGAAGAGAAAAATGACTTCCCGGGATGCGGAGAACAGAATAAAAAAGAAGAGATAAAAATCCTGCAGACTTTTACATTTCTGTGCCTTGCAGTAGCAGTGATCTGCGGGATGATCAATTATCTTATGCTGGAAACGCTGAACTGGTTCTGGTTCGCGGCAGCAGGATGTGCCTGTGCATGGCTGGTTGTAAATGTGGCATATTTCAAGCGAAAAAATATACTGAAAAATCTGACCTGGCAGCTTCTGATCATAACTGTTTTATGTGTTTTGTGGGATCATTTTACCGGATGGAAGGGCTGGTCGATTGACTTTGTCTTTCCGTTTGGGACGCTGACAGTTCTGGGTTCGATCCCTGTAATTGCCGGAGTCAGCCACCTGGAAACAGAAGAATACCTGTATTATCTGTTGCAGGCAGCGATGATCGGATGCATACCGGTAATCCTGATCTGGACAGGAATCGTGCATTATACGCTGCCGTCTGTACTGTGCACAGGTATCAGTTTTCTGACTTTAGCAGGGATGTTTATCTTTCAGAAAAAAGATACCTTGAGAGAATTCAGGAAGAAATTAAGAATGTGAAGCTAGAGTTATTAGAATGTAAACACTGTGTTGATGCAATAGCAGCACAGTGTTTTTTGCTATAGAAGAATTAGATTTCATAAATAAGATTTGGCGTTTTTTGACTGAATTTGATGAACGATTTTTCTTGCCTTAAATATAAAAAGTGTATACAATATGAATATCTAAGAGAATTCTTATATTTTTCAATGGTGATTCTGCCAGATAGTCCATTTTATCCTTAAAATGAAAAAAGAATATTGAAGTCAGTGAATGAGAATTGTATAATAAGATATAGAACAAAATGGCGTAGATATTCTTGAGAGTGTATGAATAAAAAGGAGGGTTCATGTTAAGAAATCAGAGACGCCGAAACATACAAAAGAAAAGACAGCCAATTACATATCAGAATAAGGATGTAGTTTCCAAATTATTTGCTGAAAAGATGAGAAACAGATCTTTTTCTGCATATGGGCTTATGTTACCTGAAATTATAGAAGTACTACCGACAAATCTTCCTGTAGTGGAAGCAAATGAAATGAGAATTGATAACCTTTTTCGCTTAAAGGATAATTCAATAGTTATTGTGGATTATGAGAGTGAGTACAGACACAGTAATAAGATCAAATATTTGAATTATACTGTAAGAGTGCTAAAAAAGTATAATCTGATTAGCAAAAAAGAACAGATTATTCGAATGGTTGTGATTTATACAGGAGATATAGAGAAAGGTACAACCAGAAATGAAATTGATGTAGGGTGTCTGAGATTTCAGATAGAGGAAATTTTTTTATCTGAGTTAAATGCTGAGGAAATAGAGAGAGATCTTACCGCAAAAATTGAATCAGGCAAAGTTCTTACAGAGGAAGAGCAGATGCAGTTTGTTATCTTGCCGTTGATTTATAAAAATATAGAGAAGAAACAAGATTGTATTCGTCGTTGTGTTGAATTAGGTAAAAAAATTAAATTTCCAGAAATGCAGGCTTTTTTGCTGTCAGGTTTGCTTGTTTTTACAGATAAGGTTATCAGAAAAGATGATTCAGAAGAAATACGGAGGTATTTAGGAATGACTAAAATTGGAAAGATTATTCAGGAAGAAATCCAGCAGGCAGTGGATGAAGCTGTAGCACGGACGGAGAGAGAAACCAGAAAAGAAACCAGAAGAGAAACCAGAAGAGAAACCAGAAAAAAGACATCTTTGGATATTGCAAAAAGAATGTTGGAAACGGGTGTTTCTACAGAGAGAATTTTGTTTTGTGTGAAGGGAATTTCTAAAAAGGAACTGAAAGAGCTGAAGAAACAATTAGGATAAAATAAATTATCAACTGAGGGAGAGTGCAAAAACTCTTCCTCTTGTGTTATGATAAAGAGAAATTACTATTTTGATAAGAATGAAGTAACAATAAATTATGAAACAACAAAATCAAGATTACGAGAAAGGAAAATACCGATGTTAGAATGTGATTATGAAGTGAAACAGATTGATGGAGATTATGCACATCTGCAGAGAATCGACCGCCCGGAGGAGGAACTGAAGCTGGTTGCGAGGGCGCTTCTTCCGATGGAAATCTACGAGGGCTGTATCTTACATTATGAAATGATGCAGTATTCTATGAAATAAACAAGCGAAAATTCCAGGAGAAGTACAATGGAGCAGTATTACTACAATCATATGGATAAACAAAAGCAAGCCGTCTACCATGGTATCCTTCAGGGAATTACCAGTCTGGCAGATGAGTTTCAGATTCCGGCACTGGACGGTGATGCTTTATACGATGTTTTCTTTCAAATGAGACTGGATCATCCGGAGGTTTTCTGGGCGACGGGATATAAATATCGATATTATAAGGATTCACCGAACATCATTTTTATTCCGGAATATTTGTTTGATAAAGGAAAAATAAAAGAACATCAGAAAGCAATGAAATCCAGAGTCGAGAAGCTGGTTCGTCCGGCACAAAGCCTTTACGAGTGGGAAAAAGAAAAATATGTACATGACTTTATCTGTCAGAATGTACATTACGATAAGCTTAAAAAGGCGTATTCCCATGAGATCATTGGTCCTCTGGGACAGGGTGTGGGCGTCTGTGAAGGCATTGCAAAAGCAGTGAAAGTTCTTCTCGATGCGTTGGGAGTCTGGTGTGTGATCGCAATATGCGGGAATAATCCGGAAAAAGGAATTAAATACCGTCATACCTGGAACATTGTCCGAATCGGCGGTGCATATTATCATCTGGATGCAACATTTGATAATACACTTGGAAAGAGTGATAAAGTCGAAGATATCCGTTATGATTACTTTAATCTGGATGATGGACATATTTTTAAAGATCACGAACCACTGATCGCGGTGGCACCACACTGTACAGACCACGATCACTTTTATTACAAAGAGAAAAAGCTGTCTTTCACTAAGACAGAAGATGTGTATAAACGTTCACTTCAGGCAGCGAAAAAAGGAAAAACGCTGACATTTCACTGGCGGGGAGGCTATCTGACCAGAGAAGTTCTGAATGAGCTTCTCGGGCTGATTCGTAAAGCGGGTGAAGAAAAAAATAAAACGGCGGTTGTCAATGTCAATTGGCCGCAGGCTGTACTGCGTCTGCATTATACAGAGGCACAGATGCAGGAATGCATCACGATGGAAGATGCGAATGAAGGGGAAAAAGAATAACGTATACACAAAAGTCTGATATTTAGTAATAAAAGGGGAGACATATATGCTTGAGACATTTAATGTTTTACGTATCGATGAGCCTGATTTCGGATGTGAGGGGCGTCCGGACGGGATGGAAGTGAAGGATACAGTCCTTCTGAAAAGTAATTATACAGGGGAAGAAATGACGGTCCGGGAAAAAGATGCCCGGTTATATGAACTGGATATCAATGAGGGAGACAAAGTATTTCTGATTGATGGAGAAATGAGAAAGCTCCGCTGACTGAAAGAATGGAGTGAAAGCTATGAATATTGAGCTAAAGATTCTGGACTGGTTCCAGACCCTGCATACACCTGTGCTGGACAAATTTATGACATCTGTTACGAAGCTTGGAAATGCAGGGATTTTCTGGATCATATTGACGGTCCTGTTTCTTTTGATACCGAAGATGAGAAAAACAGGTGTAGTCATGGCGGCTGCCTTGATCATAGATTTATTATTATGCAACGTATTGTTAAAAAATCTCGTGGCGCGGACCAGACCGTATGATGTAAATACAGGCATACAGCTTCTGGTTGCAAAACTTCGCGATTATTCATTTCCGTCTGGACATACAGCGGCATCGTTTGCATCAGTGACAGCACTGTACCTGTCAGGAGAAAGAAGGATTTGGATTATAGCTCTTGTGATTTCATGCCTGATAGCTGTATCCAGATTGTATTTGTATGTGCATTATCCAACAGATGTTCTGGGCGGAATCATTTTCGGATGCCTTTCCGGATGGATTGGATATCACATTGTGAAATTGGTAGAAGGGAAAAAGATAGTAAGATAATCATGCACAAGATCAGAGTATCCCTATGTTTTTATGGAAGAGTCCAGGGCGTTGGGTTTCGCTACAAGCTGAGATATCTGGCTGAGAAATACAGCGTGACCGGCTGGGCGAGAAATGAATATGACGGATCAGTCTCAACAGAATTGCAGGGACTGGAAGAAGATATTGACAAGATTCTTCAGGCACTTTACAATGACCGTTATATAGAGATTGATGACATCCGAAAACGCAGTCTTCCGGTTGATGAGGAAGAGCGAGGTTTCGGGGTAAGATATTAAGGAGGACGCACACGTGGACGAATTATACCAGGCAATTGAAGAGAAGATCAAGGCAGCAGGATATCCTAGAGAGATTTCCGGACAGGCTGTTTACGAAGATATCTGTGATCAGATCGAAGGAAAAGAAAATGGCAGTTATGTATTACTGTCCAAGTTTGAAGATGATGTGATCTTTGAATATCACATTACCATTATGGATCATGAATTTAATCTGGGAATTCTTACCATGAGACTTCCAGAAGGAATATATGCGGCAAATTTTGATGAATGATGAAAGTTATTCCAATGACTGAGCGGGTGAGAACCTGCTCTTTTTGCATAGAATGAGAGAGTTTATCTCTGTAAATCTAAATGTCAAAAACATACAGGGGGGATTACTATGTGGATCTTATTTGCAATAGGATCTTCGTTTTTTGCGGGAATCACAGCAATTCTTGCAAAGTGTGGAATCCAGAAAACAGATTCTGATGTGGCAACAGCGGTCAGAACAATCGTGGTTCTTCTGTTTTCCTGGCTGATGGTGCTTGTAACGGGAACAGTGTCCGGAATAAAGGATATCAGTGGAACGACGTTATTGTTCCTTGTATTGTCAGGACTGGCAACTGGGGCATCCTGGCTCTGCTATTTCCATGCACTGCAGAAAGGGGATATCAATAAGGTCGTTCCGATTGACAAGTCGAGTACGATTCTGACCATTCTTCTGGCACTGATTTTTTTGCATGAAGGATTGACGTGGGCGAAATTTGGATGTGTCTGTCTGATCGCAGCCGGTACGTTTATGATGATCTCACGCAAAGAAGTTACGGAGTCTGCAAAGAAAAAAGACAGTAGTTGGTTTGTTTATGCGGTATTGTCAGCGGTGTTTGCCAGTCTGACTGCAATCCTTGGAAAAATTGGTATTTCAGGGATCGACTCTAATCTGGGAACGGCAATTCGCACTACAGTTGTGCTGGTTATGGCATGGCTGATGGTATTTGTGAAAGGAAAGCAGCAAGAAGTTCGGAAAATTGAGAAAAAAGAGCTGATGTTTATCGGACTTTCCGGAATTGCAACAGGAGCATCCTGGCTGTGTTATTACCGGGCATTGCAGGAAGGCCCGGCGAGTGTTGTTGTGCCAATCGATAAATTGAGCATTCTTGTCACGATTGCTTTTTCCTGGATCGTTTTCCACGAAAAGCTCACACGGAAATCCGCGGTTGGTGTGATGCTGATCACACTGGGAACTGTAATTATGACGATGGTGTAACAGATGATCAGTAACGATAATGCGATGTCTGGAATTGTGACTAAAAAGTTTTTTCCGAGTTTGTAAAGTTTCATCCTGACATGATATCATATTAGCAGAAGGGAGTGAAAAATATGGCGAATTTGAATATTCCGGTAGGTATTTCTGATTTCGAAAAAATCAGAAATAATGGATTCTACTATGTCGATAAAAGCGGTTTGATTGCTGAAATACTTAAAGATGAACCAACAGAGGTTACGCTGATCACACGTCCCCACCGTTTTGGAAAAACACTTGGAATGAGTATGCTGAGGAGTTTTTTTGATATTCGAAAAGATAATAAAGAATTATTTGAGGGGCTGGAAATATCAGAAAATACTTCATTGTGCAAAGAATGGATGAATCAGTGGCCAACGATTTTTTTTACTCTCTGAATCTTATTAAGATTATGATGAGTACTGCGCTAAAAGACAATAATTCACTCAGTAATTACTGGATGTCTGAAAATTGCCAAGGAAAGTATTTTCACGGGAACAAATAATCTGGTCTCGGATACAATTACAGATTCACGCCTGAATGAATATTTTGGCTTTACACAGAAAGATGTAGATAAGATTTTGGCTGTGGCTGACGTGCAGAGTCATGCAGATAATATAAAAGAATGGTATGACGGATATCATTTTGGAGATTTTGATGTTTATTGTCCCTGGGATGTTATGAATTATCTGTATGATTTAAGAAGAAATCCAATGGCAAAACCTGCGAGTTATTGGAGAAATACCAGTGACAATGCAATTATTCGGTCGTTTATCGAATATGCAGGAAACAGCATCACAAAGAAGCTGGAAATTCTGCTTTCCGGCGGATATATCTTGCAACAGATTGATGAAAATCTTACGTATGATTATTTACATTCCTCAGAGGACAATCTTTGGAGTGTCCTGTATCTGACTGGTTACCTGACCAAAGTCAGAAATGAAGAGTTGGAGAAAACCTTACCGGAGAATATTCTGGCACTTCAGATTCCGAATGCTGAAATCAGGGAAATTTTTGAAACGACAGTTGTAAAGTGGTTTGATGACAGTGCGAAGATATGGAACAGAAGAGAACTATTTACTGCGGTATGGAATAAGGACAGTGAAAAACTGACCGAAGAAATGAATAAACTTCTTCGTAAAACAATCAGTTATCATGATTACAGAGAAGATTTTTATCATGCTTTTCTTGCAGGTATTTTTGCCGGTACGGGGTATATTGTAGAATCAAATAAAGAACATGGAGAAGGCAGAAGTGATGTAGTCGTATATGATTCAGTCAACAGCCGGGTAGCAGTTTTTGAGGCAAAATATGCTGCTTCATTAGATGAAATGGGACAGAAATGTGAGGAGGCTTTGCATCAGATTGATAAAAGAATGTATGCAAAAGAATTTGAAGATAAATATGACCGTATTCTGTGTTATGGAATCTCATTTTTCAAAAAACGATGTCGTATCAGAATAAAATAAAAGTTTATGATATTATAAAAAAATGGAAGTATCGTTTATAGTTCAGCAATGATAAAATGAAGAAAAGAATAGAAAAACGAATAAACAGGAGAAAAACATGGGACATTTTTATTTTGTGAGACACGGTCAGACCATCTGGAATGTAGAGAATAAAATCTGCGGGGCAACGGATATTGCACTGACAGAGAAGGGACATCAACAGGCCATTGAGACAGGACATGAGATTTTACGAAAGGGAATCAAGGCAGATGAGATTCTGTATTCTCCGTTGATGCGTGCGGCAGATACCGCGAAACATATTTCTGAGATCACCGGGATTCCGGCACGTGCAGAGCCGAGACTGATCGAGCAGAATTTTGGAAAATACGAATCCACACCGCGTAACGGAGAAGAATTCCAACTGGCAAAACAGCAGTTTGTTACCAGATATGATGGAGGCGAATCCATGCTTCATCTGGCTCAGAGAATCTATAATCTTCTTGATGAGATCAAGGCAGAATCCGACCACAAGACCTATATCTTTGTGGCACACAACGGAATCTCCCGCGTGATCCAGTCTTATTTCTACGAAATGACGAATGAAGAATACGCTGCCTTTGGAATCAAAAACTGCGAAGTCAGAAGATTTGATTTTGAATGATATAAGAAAATATAAGAAAAGTTGCTACGGTGCTGAAATCAGTGACGTAGCAGCTTTTTTGCTATAGAAAATTACTCCGTAATGCTCTAATAACGTAAAAAACTCCGCGAAGATGCGACAAAATGTTACAAATTAATCCCGTTGACAGTTGTATAAAAGAAGTGTAGTATAAAATATGAAAAGAACATTATGGACTTTGAACGCAACATATTCACCTGAGGAAGAATCTTCCATTCTAACAGGTATGTTTCTGGCAAATCGCCAATATGTTCAGCAGTTATTAATTAAGTATTGGCGGTGTTAGGGTTATTGAAATCTAGTTTCTTCACATTGCCAGAAAGGAGTGTAATATGGGATATACAAAGAGAAAACTGGAGGAATTAAATGTACTGGATGATTTTATGATTAGTACATTAGCAGCGGACGATGAGGTCGGGGCGGACTTTTGCAGAGAGTTATTATCAATTTTATTACAAAGAAAAATAGGTTAGGTTAAGGTAGTAACTCAAAAAACAATTATGGCATTAAGCCCGGAATATAGAGGGATTCGGCTTGATGTAGAAGTAAATGAGGCACCAGAAGACAAAGATGGAGAAAATTCTTCATTAAATGTATACGATATAGAATCTCATTTGCAGAAAGAGACAGATCTTCCACGACATAATCGCTTTTATCAGGCTAAAATGGATGGAAGATATTTAAAAAGCGGAGAAAAGAATTTTAATAATATGCCCAATTTGTATGTTATTACAATTACAGATTATGATCCTTTTGGAAAAGATTATATGGTGTATACCGTACATAATAAATGTGAAGAAGAACCGGATCTGGAATATGACGACGGATTAAAATTTTATTATTTTAATAGTGAAGGCAGTAAGGGTGGAAGTTCAGAAATCAGAGAACTATTGTTATATTTAAAAGAAAGTAAAGAGAAAAACGCAGTAAATGACGATCTCAAAAAAATTCATCAATACGTAAAGAGAGTCAAACTGCGGCCGGAAGTGAGGGAAGAGTATATGAGATTTGATGAAATTATTAAATGGGAGCGGGCGGAAGAAAGAGTGGAGACGCAGGTAGAAGTGCTTACACAGATATTAGAGCAGCATGGTAAAATACCGGATAAATTGCGAGAGTCTATCATAAATGAGAAGGACACAGAGGTATTGGACAAGATGTTAAAAGTTGCCATAACTGCAAAAAACATAGAGCAATTTGAAGAGAAAATGGGAATAGTGAAAAGGTAGGGAACTTTAATTTTGAGTAATATAGGAATAGCTGCTACAGCACTGAAAAGTCAGTGATGTAGCAGTTTTTTCTTATGGAAAGCAGTAAAATTGATGTTCGCAACAACTTTCAAGGGAACTGTATATTGTATGGTTCATATCAGTATGCTATAATACACACTAGATTACTATGTTAAAAAGGAGCGTTTTATAGTGAGTATCCATGATAAATATAAAGTATTACAGCAGAACCTGAAAGATATGGGAAGTGTCGCAGTTGCTTTTTCCAGTGGCGTGGATTCTACCTTTCTTTTGAAAGCGGCACTGGAGGCGCTTGGAAAAGATAAAGTAATCGCAGTGACAGCCAGTTCCTGTTCATTTCCGGAGAGAGAATTGAAAGAAGCAACGGAATTCTGCAAAGAAAATGGTGTTCGTCATATTATCTGTAAATCAGAGGAGCTGGATATTGATGGCTTTCGACAGAATCCGAAGAATCGCTGCTATCTGTGCAAGCATGAACTGTTTGAAAAAATATGGCAGATTGCAAAAGAAAACGGCATGAATGCAGTAGCCGAGGGCTCCAATATGGATGATAACGGTGACTACCGTCCGGGACTGATCGCGGTTAAAGAGCTTGGTGTCAGCAGTCCGCTTCGTCAGGCAGAATTATATAAGGAAGAAATTCGTGAACTGTCAAAAGAGATGGGACTTCCTACATGGGACAAACAGTCTTTTGCCTGTCTTTCTTCCCGTTTCGTTTATGGAGAGACGATCAGTGAGGAAAAACTTGGAATGGTGGACAAGGCGGAACAGCTTCTTCTGGACATGGGATTTCATCAGATACGTGTACGTATTCACGGAAATATTGCCAGAATTGAAGTTCTGCCGGAAGAAATAGCAAGACTTGTAGAAGAAGAAAACAGAACCAGAATTGCGAAGCAGCTTAAGGAATACGGATTTGATTATGTGACTCTGGATCTTCTGGGATATCGTACAGGAAGCATGAATGAAACATTAACTAAGGAAGAGAAGGAGATTAAGAAATAAATGTTAAATCAGTTTTCCAGAACAGAACTGCTATTTGGTAAAGAAGCAATGGAGAAACTTGCCGGCTCCAGAGTTGCCGTTTTTGGAATCGGTGGAGTTGGCGGTTATACAGTAGAGGCGCTTGTGCGAAGTGGAGTAGGTGCGATCGATCTGATCGATGATGATAAGGTATGTCTGACCAATCTGAACCGTCAGGTCATTGCGACAAGAAGTACGGTTGGTAAATACAAAGTAGATGTTATGAAGGAGCGAATCCTTGATATCAACCCGAAGGCAGAGGTTAATGTTCACAAATGTTTTTATCTGCCGGAGACGAAAGATGAGTTTGATTTTTCCAAATATGATTATGTAGTGGATGCGGTTGATACGGTAACAGCGAAGATCCAGCTTGTTATGGAGGCAAAGGAAGCTGGAGTTCCGATCATCAGCAGTATGGGCGCCGGAAATAAACTTGATCCGACTGCTTTTCAGGTGGCAGATATTTATAAAACTTCTGTATGCCCACTTGCGAAGGTTATGCGCCGTGAGCTCAAGAAACGTGGAATTAAAAAATTAAAGGTTGTGTATTCTCAGGAAAAACCAACCCGTCCGATCGAGGATATGTCAATCAGCTGTCGCTCACATTGTATCTGTCCTCCGGGTGCAGCACACAAATGCACAGAACGTCGTGATATACCGGGATCTACTGCATTTGTTCCATCGGTAGTAGGGCTTATTATTGCGGGGGAAGTAATTAAAGATCTGGCAAGAGTATAATTGAAAAAATATAAAATCAATGCTAAGATAAATTTATCTTATTGACTCCATGTTTTGTACAAAGGAGAGAATGTGTATGAGAAAGAAAAGTAAAAGTGCAGCGATACTGGCCGTGGTCATGGCGATGACCCTGGCAGGAAGTTCTGCAGTATATGCTGAGGAGAATCCTTCTGCGAAAACAGCTGAAACGGATGATGATGAAAAGGAAGACACGAGGGCAGCAGAGAATGAACCTGCTCTATGCAATGAAGGTGAGCATGAGCTTATAGAAAGTAAAGTCGTTCTGCCAACCTGTACAGAAAGAGGTTATACGATCTACAAGTGTAAAGCGGATGGCTGTACCTACGAAGAAAAGAGAGATGAGACAGCTGCGCTTGGTCATGAACTGAAAGAAGTTTCCATTCAGGAGGCGACAGCAGATAAACCAGGTGTGATCACATATAAATGTCAGAGACAGGGATGCGATTATACAGAACTGGCGGAGATTCCGGTCAAAAATACAAATGATGTTGATGGCAAAACAGACGATGCAGATACAAAGACAGATGAGACGCCGGGAACAGATGCCGACAGCAAAACAGAAGATGGCAAAACAGATGCTTCTGAAGAAGATAAGAACTCTAATACAGAAAATGCTTCCGTAGATAAAGACAGTACTTCCGGAAAAACAGATCCTGCTGATTCAGACACTTCTGCCGATAGTAAAAATGAAGATGCAGAGGAAGACCTACCAGATGAAGATATCGATGAAGAATATGCTTCTTTTGCATCTTCTACTTCGACTGATATTGTGACGGAGTATGATCCGGAAACTGCAGTTGGTACGATTTGTGTTGCAAAGAAAGATTCGGATGATCCGACTGAAACAGAAGAAGTTACGGGTATGACAGTCCCGACAGGAACGACAGAGATCAGGAAAGATTCAGAAGGAAATATTACAGATCTTGCGATTTCTACTTCCATCAATGAAATCAAAAATGGATTTTCACTGACAAGTGAGAATAAGAAACTTCATTCAATCGCGATCATTGATGAAAAAGATCCGGCGAATCACTGGATTACACTGAGTGCAAAAGAAACTGCATCTGAGCTTGGAATCCGTCTTCGAAGAGATGGGAACAAAATTATCATAACACTTACGGAAAGTGAGAAACCATTGAACATCATCAAGGTTTCTGATTCAGAGAAAGAAGTGATTCTGACGACTTCCACCAATGGAACCTGTGTGATCAACAAGGCGGTTCAGAATATTTCGGTGGATAAAGATGGGAAATATTCAGATAAGAAAACTCTGGGCAGAAAGAACCAGATCATTCTGAATGATGTAAATGGAAGTGCTCCATATCTGGAACTTGAGTATGTGAAAGACGAGGTTGCAACGACATCTGCATCTGAAAAAGACGAAGATGCTGCAAGAGTTCTGGAAAATGGAAATACCAAAGCAGGAAATTCTGAATCCAAAGGTGCTGAAGCGGAGAAACAGAAAGATCCGGATGAAGAATTATACTGGATTCAGCCATATGGGGAGGAAAACCAGGAACCGATCGTAATCACAGTTTATAAGAAATAGAACTGTTTTTACAACAGATATGTTTGGCTTTTTTATGGGAGTAAAAAACAGGTCATTATCGTCCAGAACAGGCGATAATAACCTTGTTTATTTTGTATACAATTTTACAGAACGGCTAATTCTGTTGTAATAAGCAGATTAATACTTACCAACAACGGTTGCTTTGAGCAGATTTGTGTTGCCAGGATGTCCAAGAGGAACACCAACTGTAAGAACAACGATATCGCCCTCTTTGACATAACCCTTTTCTTCAGCTGCTTCTGTAGCGTGAAGAAGAAGAATCTCCATGCTGTATTCCTCTTTGGTCAGGAGTGGTGTTACACCCCAGATCAGGTTCATCTGACGCCAGGTGCGTTCATCCGGAGTACATGCAATGATCTGACATCCCGGACGATATTTGGAAACCATACGTGCAGTATTTCCGGAACGGGTAACTGCAATGATCGCTTTTGCGTTCAGGTCGATTGCAGTCATGCAGGTAGCATGAGAGATTGCGGTAGTTACGTTTGTTGCAGGCTCTTTTGTACGAACACTGAACTGTTTGTTATATTCGACATCAGCTTCAGTACGTACGGCAATCTTGACCATGGTCTTAAGTGCTTCTACAGGGTATTTACCGGCAGCAGTCTCACCGGAAAGCATGATCGCACTTGTGCCCTGATAGATCGCATTGGCAACGTCAGTGGTCTCAGCACGTGTAGGACGTGGATTCTTGATCATGGAATCCAGCATCTGAGTAGCTGTGATAACCTGTTTGCCGGCGCTGTATACCTTTGCAATGATATCCTTCTGGATAACCGGTACATCTTCAAGTGGAATCTCAACACCCATATCACCACGGGCAATCATGATACCATCTGCAGCTTCGATGATGCTGTCGATGTTGTCAACACCCTGCTGGTTCTCGATCTTTGCAATGATCTTGATGTCATGTCCTCCGTTTTTCTCAAGGATATCACGGATTTCTTTGACATCGGCAGCAGTTCTGGTAAAGGAAGCTGCGATAAAATCATAGCCTTCTTTGATGCCGAACAGGATATCGTCGTGATCCTTCGGGCTGATAAACGGCATGTTTACTTCTACACCAGGAAGATTGACACCTTTTTTATTGCCGAGAACACCACCGTTTACGACTTTACAGACGATGTCCTGACCTTTGATCTTCTTGACTTCAAGTCCGATCAGACCATCATCGATCAGAATGCTGTTGCCTGGTTTGACATCTTTATATAAATCTTTATAGGTAACAGAAACGATTTTTTCGTTTCCTACGATTTCTTCTGCAGTTAAGGTAAATTCCTGACCTTCCTTCAGTGTGACCTTTCCATCTTCAAATTCGCGGATACGAATTTCAGGTCCCTTTGTGTCGAGAAGCGCAGCTACCGGTTTATTAAGTCTTGTACGAATTTCTTTTAATTTATCAATACGGCCTTTTTGTTCATCATGTAAACCATGAGAGAAGTTAAAACGTGCTACGTTCATTCCCTCTTTAACGAGTTCTTCCAGAACACCGTCCTTATCAGTAGACGGACCAAGGGTACAGATAATTTTTGTTTTGCGCATTCAAATTCCTCCTACTTTTCCTTAAAAATACACCTTTATTCTAACATATTATTTTCAATGTACAAGTAAAGTTTTTGATAAAATACACGTTAAATTTCTAACATTTTTTACATTATTGTGAGAAAAATATATGGGAATCGAAAGTAAAATAAAAGAAGAATAAAAGAAGAATTCCGATGCCTGAAACTATTTATCTCAGTCGAGAAGACTCCCACCTCTTTCAGGTGGTGAGTAATGGCAAATTTGTCTCAGTGGGAGTTCAATCTCCGACTGAGATAAACGCTCCGCGAGGATGCGCAGTGATTCTGTAAAGAATATGTCAGCTTATGCTGACCAGAATCACGCGCCAAGTCTCATGGATGTTCGACTTGAATTAAAGAGTAGCAGACATCGGAATATGTAAAATTAAATCAGATTATAAATTTAGAAACGAGTATGACGATTGATGTACTTGGCTTTATATTTAGAGTATACGATCGTCTGATCTTTGTACAGACCGTAGTATCCGGATACGGCATAACTGATCGAAACGGCAATCAGATAATAGGATGCACCGCGGAAACCAAACAGCTCAAATGCGATCAGAATCGAAGTGATCGGGCAGTTGGTAACACCGCAGAAAAGTGCAGCCATTCCGGCAGCGGCACAGATAGACGGGGAAAGTCCGATCAGATTTCCCATAATACATCCGAACGTTGCTCCGATGCAGAAGGACGGAACAATCTCACCACCACGGAAACCGGCACGCATGGTCAGTGCAGTGAGTACGATCTTCCAGAAAAAGTCAAACGGACGAGCCTGACCATTCTCGACAGCAAGTTCGATCAGGTTATTTCCGGCCCCCATATAATCAGTGGTGCGCAAAAAGAGTGTGATCACAATAATGATGGCACTGGCTGCGACGATACGGATATATGGATTTTTTAAAAATTTCGCATAAAGTTTGCTGACACCCTGAAGCGCCATACAGAAAATAATACTGATGGCAGCACAGGCAACGGCAACAAGGACCATCTTGAGTCCTGTTTCGATGGTCAGTTCCGGAATATTGACTACATGAAAAGATTCCGGATTGATGCCAAAGCCGGCAGCAAATTTTGAGGCAATAATGGATGCGATCACACATGGAACCAGTGCGGCATAATACATAATGCCAACGCTCACGACCTCCATAGAAAAGACGGCCGCCGCCATCGGTGTTCCGAAAACTGCGGAGAAAGCAGCACTCATACCGCACATGACCATGACATGACGGTCTTCTTCATCGAGGCGAAACCAGCTTCCAAGCTGATTGCCGATGCTTCCGCCGAGCTGAATTGCAGCACCTTCACGACCGGCAGATCCACCGGCAAAGTGAGTCAGGATTGTAGAAACGAAAATCAGCGGCGCAGAACGGAACGGTACATCATCCTGAGAACGGATCGTTGATAAAACCTGATTGGTTCCGCCATCCTCCTGACCGAATTTCTGATAAAGAAAAACAATGATCAGACCGGCAACGGGCAGCAAAAAGAACACCCAGAAATGTTCTGTACGATAGCTGGTTACGAATTTCAGCGCTCTGGCAAAAAGGCTGCTGATGAAGCCAACGCTCAGTCCGGTCAATACTGCCAGAACCAGCCATTTGATAAGATTGGTCATGTCATATCGGATGTGATCGATATAATAGTGCAGGTTGTGGATTTCTTCTGGAGCTTTTTTATCCTGTGTGTTGTTCATAGCTTCCTTTTATTCCTGTGTAATTCCGGTTACTTCGTATCCGGCATCTTTGATCGTCTGACGGATCTTGTCCTCATCAACCTTTTCCGGTGCTGTGAAAACGGTTGTGTTATTTTCGTGAGAAGATACAACGTCTTCAACGCCGAATGCTTTCTTAATAGCTTCATTTACATGTGCTTCGCAATGTCCACACATCATTCCCTCAACATTAACTGTAATTTTTACCATAGTTTTTTGCTCCTTTTCTTTTTTATTATAATCATTTTTTACTTCAATGGAAGTAGCTTGTTTAATTTTTTTGTCCTTTTTTGTGTCGTGGATCTTAAACAGGTTCAGACGAAGGGCATTGGTGACAACGCAGAAGCTGGAAAGACTCATTGCGGCGGCACCGAACATCGGATTCAATGTCCATCCGAAAATCGGGATCCATACACCAGCGGCCAGTGGAATGCCGATTACATTGTAGAAAAATGCCCAGAAAAGATTTTCGTGGATATTTTTCAGGGTTGCACGGCTGAGACGTACTGCAGCAGGAACATCGCTCAAACGACTCTTCATCAGAACGACATCAGCGGCATCGATTGCGATATCAGTTCCGGCACCGATCGCGATTCCGATATCTGCGCGGGTAAGTGCAGGGGCATCGTTGATTCCGTCACCGACCATGGCTACTTTGCCCTGTTCCCTGAGTGAACGGATCACACTTTCCTTGCCATCCGGGAGAACACCTGCGATGACATCATCAACACCGGCCTGTGCACCGATCGCTCTTGCGGTGCGTTCATTATCACCGGTCAGCATGACAACACGGATTCCCATATTCTGGAGTTCTTTGACCGCCTGTGGGCTGTCTTCTTTGATAACATCGGCAACAGCGATAATGCCGACCAGTTTACCATTCCGGGCAAAAAGCAGGGGCGTTTTTCCTTCTTCTGCAAGTTTTTCTGCCTTCTGGGAAAGGGTGGCAGGAACGTTTACCTGGCTGCTGATGAATTTCATGCTTCCACCGATCAGAGTTTCCTGATCGAGCACTGCAGAGAGTCCGTTGCCGGGAAGGGCATGGAAATCAGAAACTTCCGGTGCTGTAAGATGTTGTTCTTCAGCATGTTTGAGAATCGCTTTCGCAAGCGGATGTTCGCTTTTTTTCTCCAGGGCAAATGCCATGGTGAGAAGTTCCTGTTCGGAGATTCCGTCTGCAGGGAGCAGATCAGTAACTTCCGGCTGGCCGCTGGTGATCGTACCGGTCTTGTCCAGGGCAACGATCTGAACCTTGCCGGCCTCTTCAAGAGAAACGGCAGTTTTGAACAGGATACCATTTCTGGCCCCCATTCCGTTGCCGACCATGATCGCTACCGGAGTGGCAAGTCCGAGAGCACATGGGCAACTGATAACGAGAACGGAGATACCCCGGGCAAGAGCATAGCCAAATTCATGTCCGGTCAGAAGCCAGATGATCGTGGTAACGATTGCAATCGTAATAACTGCCGGAACAAAAACACCGGAAACGCGGTCTGCGATCTTGGCGATCGGAGCCTTGGTCGCGGCGGCATCACTTACCATTTTGATGATCTGGGAGAGTGTGGTATCTTCACCGACACGGGTTGCTTCGCATTTGATAAATCCGGACTGGTTGACGGTCGCGGCGGAAACAAGATCTCCGGCTGCTTTGTCAACAGGGATACTTTCACCGGTAAGAGCAGATTCATTGACGGCGCTGCTTCCCTCGACGATCACGCCATCAACCGGGATATTTTCACCAGGACGCACGACAAAGATATCACCCTTGTGGACCTGTTCGATCGGAACGGTAGTTTCCTGGCTATTGCGAAGAACAACGGCGGTCTTTGGGGC
This sequence comes from uncultured Blautia sp., assembly GCF_934424005.1. Taxonomy (GTDB): domain Bacteria; phylum Bacillota; class Clostridia; order Lachnospirales; family Lachnospiraceae; genus Blautia_A. Next base: position 49,110 of record NZ_CAKRXI010000012.1, on the reverse strand, counting down.
AAGTTTCATGAGGCTCTTGAGAGCGTCGGTCGTTTTTTCCTTGGAACGGGCTTCGAGCATTTTTCCAACAGTGATCAGCGTCAGGATCATTGCGGCGGACTCGAAATAAAATTCCATCATGTAGTTCATAACGGCAGCGGAATCACCGTCTGCCTGTGCTCTTGTCATGGCAAAAAGTGCGTAGACACTCCATACAAATGAGGCCATGGAGCCGAGTGCAACCAGTGTGTCCATATTGGGGGCACGGTGCCACAGACTTTTAAATCCGCTGATGAAGAATTTCTGGTTGATGACCATGACGATTCCGGCAAGCAGAAGCTGGACAAGTCCCATGGCAACGTGGTTATCGTTAAAAAATGCCGGGAGTGGCCAGCCCCACATCATGTGTCCCATGGAGAAGTACATCAGAACGAGTAAAAATCCGATGGAAGCGATCAGGCGGCGTTTGAGAACCGGTGTCTCGTGATCTTCCAGGGCTTCCTCTGCTTCGGACATGGAAACCTGTTCTTTATTTGCACCCTTGAGTGATGCACCGTAACCTGCCTGCTCTACGGCAGTGATGATGTCATGAGAGGATGCGGTTCCTTCAACTCCCATGGAGTTCGTCAGAAGGCTGACTGAGCAGGATGTAACTCCCGGCACTTTGGATACGGCCTTCTCCACACGGGAACTGCAGGCAGCGCAGCTCATCCCGGTGACGTTGTATTGTTCCATTGTATTACCTCCTATTTCATTAGCTTCTGCAGAGTTGCAACCAGCTCGTCGATGGTTTCATCTTTACCTTCGCGGATATCACGTGCCACACAGGTACGGATATGATTCGCAAGAAGTTCTTTGTTAAAAGAATTGACGGCGGCATTAACAGCGGCTGACTGAATGAGGATATCATTGCAGTAAGCATCGTTTTCCAACATTCCTATGATTCCCCGGATCTGCCCTTCGATACGTTTCAGACGGTTGATGAGTTTCTTGCGGTCAGCTTCTGAACGGTCGGTGTGCCTGGTACAGCAGCAGGCAGGAGCGGATGGGGTGGCATTATCATTGCTGCAACAAGATTTCTCCTGAGTAGCTGCTTGTTCCTTTATAATTTCTTCTGTCTTTGTAGAGGAACTGGCGTTAGAGTTATTATGATCCATAAGCAAACTTCCTTTCGTTCGAGATTTATTATATCAGATGTGAGATGACTCCCACCTCGTAGCAAGAATGCCGATGGCATTCCTGAATTACATACCCTACAGGGGTATATTCACTATACTTGTAATATATACCCCATGAGGGTATTTGTCAAGAGAAAATAAAAAAGGACTATCGGGTTTACACCCCGATAATCCTCTTACTGATAAGCAAGGACACCCCAGCGGTCAACGCTTCTGCAATCCAGAACGCATGCCATACTCCGACGGCTCCGAAGAAATGACTCAGGATAAAAGCAGCCGGAAGGATAATGATCAGGTATCTGCAGAGAGAGACGATCAATGAGGCAGTTCCTCTGCCAAGTCCCTCCAGTGCACCACATGCTGTGACGGATACAGAAGAGATCAGGAAACCTGCACAGATGATTCGGAGTGCTGTTTTGCCTGCGGCAATTGTCTGAGGATTTGTGGTAAACATGCCGATCAGCTGTCCCGGAATTGTTAGGCAGATGATTGTTCCGATCAACATGATCACACCACTCATGCCAAGTGTGACGAAGAAGATTTTTTTTACACGTTTATGTTCACCGGCACCATAGTTGTATCCGATGACCGGGCGCATGCCTTGTACAATCCCGCTTGCCGGAAGATACAGGAAAGTCTGCAGTTTGTAGTAAATTCCCAGAATCACCACATAACTCTGGGAATAGGCTGCCAGAAGTCCATTCAGTGCAGAAACCAGGACAGAAGGAAGTGCAAGATTCAGTGCTCCCGGGATACCGACAGAGTATAATCTTGCTGCCAGAGCCATGTCCGGATGGAGATGGCTGCGGCTGAGTTTTACCTGGATTGGCTGCATTTTGTAAATGATCAGATAGAAAACAAGATTGAATACCTGACCAAGGCCGGTTGCCAGTGCAGCGCCTTCAATACCCAGTGCCGGGAACGGACCAAGGCCAAAGATCAGCAGCGGATCAAGAATGATATTGGAAACACAGCCGACCAGAAGCCCGATCATCGTAATCTTCATCTTGCCGACACCCTGGAAGATTTTTTCGTAGGCAAGATTTATGGTGTTTATGACAGCAAAGAGAAAAACAATTGTAGAATAGCGGATCCCGAGATCAGTTACATCTGCATCGGAAGTAAACAGAGACAGAAAACCCGGCATGATAAGAATACATCCAATCATCAGAATAACTCCGTGGAGTGCAGAAAGCACCAGGCCGTGTGTGGCTGCTTTGCTGGCAGTCTCCCTGTTTCCGGCACCAAGACAGATGGCAATCTGTGAACTGATACCAATTCCAAAACCAATCGCAATCGCATTGGCGAAGTTTTGGACAGGAAAAACAAGCGACAGTGCGGTCATGGCATTTTCACTGATCTGTGCGACAAAGAAACTGTCCACGATATTGTACAGAGAATTCACGAGCATTGAAATGACCATTGGCAGAGCCATGGACATGATCAGCGGAAAGACCGGCTTTTCTTTCATAAATGTGTCGTTCATAGAAACTCCTTTCAAATAAAAACATCTGCAAGTGCCGGTATTTCTGAAAAATCTGTATCGGCGGAGCAGGCATAAAAAAACGCCGCACAACTACCGCAATGGGTAATTGTGTGGCGAAAAATGGTCGGACCAGAAAAGTCCACACTATGTTTTGGAAATTAAAATTGTTGTAAACATGAAAGAACAGAATCGTTGTTTACAGACACAGATTGTAGCATATAAATAAGAAGAACGTCAATAAGAAGATTGTACAAAAAGGAGATATCCGACCTCATTTGGATGGTCAGGTATCTTCTTCCGTCAAATCTCCAGATCATCGGCATTGGCCATATATGTCTGTGTATACAGAACGACCGTGTCACCTTCAAGTAAAGTCAGATTTCCGCTTGGGATGATTATTTTCTTATTGCGTTTGACCAGAACAATGATGGAATGCCGGGAAATATCCAGATTACGGATCTTCTGATTCGTCCATGGATTTCGCTGCTGGAGGGTGATCTCTTTTAACTTGATATGATCTTTGTCCTGGAAGGATTCCGCGCCAATGACCATGACATCGCCGGCTTTCAGAACAGTATCTCCTTTGGGGACAAGTATACGGTGATCGCGTTGGATGACTGCGATGATGATCCTCTGTGGCAGATGCAGATCCGCGATGCGGTGATCTGTCCAGTCATCATGTTTGTCCAGTCGAATCCGGATAAAATGTACATCTTCTTCCTGACCGTATTCTCCGATACGTTTCAGTCTTGAATACTGATCAACAAATCCGGCAGAAATAATACCGGTGGGGATGGCAACCATACCAACACCAAGAAATGCAATAAAAATTCCGAAAATTTTTCCCATTGTGGTGACCGGATAAATATCACCATATCCTACAGTCAACAGAGTGGAGGCTGCCCACCAGATCCCGGAAAATGCATTTGTAAAAACTTCCGGCTGTGCTTTATTTTCCAGACTGTACATGCAGAGGCTGGAGGAGATCATCAGAATCAGAATGATAAAAACAGAAGACAGCAGCTGTTGCTTTTTGCCGACAATAACTTCTGTGATGACATTCAGTGAATCATAATATGCATTGATCCGGAACAGCCGGAAGATTCGGATGATCCTGAGCATACGGAATGCGACAGCTCCGGATGGAAAGAAGAATGGCATATAATAAGGAATAAATGACAACATATCAACGATTCCGGAAAAAGAAGTAAGGTATTTCCAGATCGCCCGCGGTTCCGAAACATCCGGGTACAGATATTTGGCAGTGAATACGCGCAGCAGAAAATCGATGGCAAAAAAAGCTACCGTCAGCCGCTCCAGAGTCAGCAGCAGCGGGCCGTATTTTAATTCCATGTTGTCAAAAGTATACATGATACTGACGGTCAGATTCAGCAGAATCGTAAATGTATTAAAAAAGTCATAGCCCCAGCACCATGCATCATAGTTGGAGCCGATTTCTATGAGTTCAAAGAGTCGCTTGCGGCGCTTTTCCCATACAGAATTGTTCATGCATAAAGCCTCCAGGGTAAAATAAAAACTACTTTTATCTTACAGGAAATGCAGAGAACCGTCAACGGAAGGTGAAAATATTGTATACAGTGTGAACGGAGTGAACAGTAACCTTCTTGCGGGGAATTCTCTGGTGTGCTACACTAAAGTGAAATCTAAGGGAAAGGAAAAAATAATGAAAACACTTCTTACATTACAGCTCACGATCTTTCTGCTTGTAGCTGTAGGATTTTTAATGAAAAAAATACATATCATCGGACCGCAGGGACAAAAAAACATCAATGACCTTGTTATTTATCTGATCCTGCCGTGTAACATTCTTCATGCATTTACACAGAGTGCGGCAGATGGAAATTTTATGAAATATCTGGAAATCCTTCTTATATCTATAGGCATCCAGGTATTCTGTGTTATTTATGGAAAAGTGATGTTCCGCAAAGAACCGGAGGGACGATATAAATGTCTGCAGTATGGAACCATCTGCTCGAATGCGGGATTTCTTGGAAATCCGATCGCAGAGGGAATTTATGGCGCAGAAGGTCTTGTGCTTGCCAGTGTTTATCTGATCCCACAGAGAATCATGATGTGGTCTTCCGGACTGGCTGTTTTTTCCGGAACCAGTGACAAAAAGAAAACTTTGAAAAAGGTTATGACACATCCGTGCATCCTGGCATGTGTTCTTGGAATTATTCTGATGGTTACAGGACTTCCACTGCCACTTGGACTTGACGGTGCAGTAACGGCAGTTGGAAACTGCAACACTGCTATGTCCATGATGGTCATTGGCATGATCCTGGCTGATATTGATCTCAAAGATTTCTGGGACTGGACAGTCGTGAAATATACGGTGCACAGACTGGTCGTTATTCCGGCGGTCGTTTATATTGTATGCAGTTTCCTGCCATTGAATAAAACAGTTCTTGGTCTTTGTGTGCTTCTGGCAGCGATGCCAGCGGGTGCGACAACCAGTATCCTCGCAGAAAAATATCAGGTGGATTCACCGTTTGCAACGAAGATGGTTATCTTTTCCACGCTGCTGTCATTGCCGACGATCTGTCTGTGGAGTATCTTCCTGCAGTAGGAGAGAATTTGTAATAATACATAGCGTTCTATATATGTATGTGTTAGAATAGAACAAAAGGGAGAGGCAGGTGGAAACCTTAAGCCTGAAAAATATGCTGGATGAAATATTTGCAGGGTTACTTTCATTTACAGAAGATGAATGCTTTATTAAAAAAGTAAAAGAATAAATACCATACGAGGAAATTTCCCAAAGTACGTAAGATAGCAAAATATAAAGACAGAAAGGGAAAAGCCTCATGGCGAAAAACAACACAACATTTGATAATGTATTTCGGACAATGCTTGAGAAGATGCCGGAGCTGATTGTGCCAGTGCTCAATGAGATATTTGGAACAAATTATCCACTTGATGTTCCGTTGGAACAGCTACGAAATGAACACCAGACGCTGAATGGTGAAAAAATTACTGATTCATACTTCAGAATTGGAAAAAAAGGTTATCATTTCGAATGCCAGAGTACAGGTGACTCGAAAATGGTGATCCGAATGGTGGAGTATGATTTTGCAATCAGCATTGAAAACGTGAAAAAAGAAAATGGAATTTTCAGAATGAGATTTCCACACTCAGCGGTGATATATCTTCGCGGTACAAGAAAAAAGAGCCTCAGAATGGAACTGATCATGCCGGACGGAAAAATTGTGCGGTATCAGGTTCCGGTTTTATGTGTGCAGAAGTATACGAAAGATGAAATCTTTCAGAAGAAGCTGCTGTTCCTGTTACCTTTTTATATCATGAGATATGAAAAAGATAAAAAGAAAATTAATAAAAGTGAAACAGAACTGCATAAACTATTGGAAGAGTATGAATCTATACTGCAACACCTGGACAAGATACTATATGATCAGGGAGCGATATATGGCAGACTGCTTGAGCTTATAAAAGAAATTTCCGACTACATATTCAAAAAAGAAGAATCTGTGAAGAAAGGGATAGGTGATATTGTGGGTGGAAAAGTGTTGGAATTACAGACAGATAAAGCACTGCAGGAAGGCAAGGAAATCGGCAAGGAAATTGGAGAGAAAATTGGTGAAATAAAGGGTATTTGTGAAACGGCACAAGAATTTGGAATGTCTAAAGAAACACTTAAGAAAAAATTGATTGAAAAATTCAATTTTACAGAAGCAGAAGCCCAGAGTTACATCGACAAATACTGGAAAGAATAGAACAAAAGATAAATACAGAAAGTAAAAGAAAGCTTCAGAGCTCGAAATTTAGAGCCCTGAGGCTTTCTTTGCGTATAGGATTATTTTTTTGCTGTTATGAAATCTTCCATTTCTTTGGGATAAGAAATTTATAGATATTACATATCCCAGAATGCGTTCTAACAGGATATTTGATATGTTATAACGATTGACATGAGATAATTAATATCCTATAATCAGTAAAAGAAAGTCATACAATATCCGATTTTCGAGTCAGAGGTGCTATTTGATGGAAAAAATGCCGTACTATGCGATCACAGTCAGGAGATACAATATCCTGTTTCGACATACAGAGTGGTTCCAGAAAACCCAGGACCTCTACAACGAAATCCTGCTTTTTTATTATCAACTGTACCTGAAAACCTTTACAGATGAGCAGCCCGGCACACAGGAAGCACTCCGCATTCTGGAGAAGCTGACGATCGTTGGTCGGGACAAGCAGCCGGTACCGAATCCCCTTCCGTGGAAAAAGGTTCCCCTCTATTTTCGAAGGGCGGCAATTAACACCGCCACAACAGCAGCCAAAAGTTATCTGGCAAGAGATAAGCAGGAACAGCCTACCGGGGCTTTCACAGAATCGGTGACATTCTATAAGGGAATGTATCGGGACTTTCAGGGAAATACAATTTCTTTAAAGCTCTGGGATGGAGAAGGATGGCAGTGGTCCAGACTGCGTCTCCGCGGAAATACAGTTCCGGAGGAAGGACAGATGATGTCACCGGCACTGGTTCTGAAGAAAGACCACGCGGAACTTCATATCCCATGGAAAATACCAGTGGCAGACGGGCGTGGCGCCCGTGAACGAATTACAGCAGAAAATAAAATCTGTTCCACGATCTTTACCGGCCAGGACGCATGCGCAGTGTGCTGCATTCTCGATTCTTCCGGAAAACGAGAGAGTTCCTTCTATATAAAAGGGGGCAGAGAATACGCGAATGCCAGCCGGCAGATTTACGACCGGATCAAACGATCCGAAGACGTTCAGGGTGGCGGCGGCAATGTCAAAGCAAATTACCGCTACTGGAAAAAACTGAAAAATCTGCATGAGCATTATGCACATCAGATCAGCCGACAGATCATTGATTATTGCAAAATTCAGAATGCCAGCATTCTGGTCCTACCGGAATACAACAAAGACTATGGAAATATCATTCTGGCAAGCGTTGGAAAAAATTCCTCCCTTCGACTGGTTCCGTCCATTCGGGAGAAGCTCAAGTACAAAGCATGGCAGGAAGGCATCGTCGTTCTGGAGGTTCAACAGCATAATATCAATTCTGTGTGCAGTCAGTGTGGAGCCAAAATTCGTCGAAAAGGCGCGGATTTCCAATGCGAAAACGGCCACCGTGGCAGCAGATATCTGAATATGGCACAGAATCTTGGCCAGAAATGCCTGGGTAGCTTTAAAGAGAATAAGAAAGATAACTAACGGAAAAATCGGCGAGAGATTCGCTGTTTTCATATGCGTGAGAGATCACAAAGAGAGCCGTATCTATATGGTGCCGCTTTCGGGCTGAGTACCGCCCGCCGGAGTCCCCGTGGATCCCGCAAAGACAGTGACTTCCGAAGGAAGCCGCGAGAGTACTCGAAGTTATATAAGAAGAGAATTATGTAAGAAAGAGAACATTTGATACAGATTTATTTTTGACCGAACTGCGTGATAAAGAAAAGCTGGTTTGGGTTCTGAATGGAAGATGAAAATGAAAAAGAAAAATACAGAACAGAAAAGAAGATAAATTTGCATTAGCCTGCTGAACTCAGAGAGTGAAGCGGGCTATTAGTGTGTAGAGAAGATAAATAAAAAAGGACTGAAAGAGATGTTTAGTAGAAAAAATGACTTTAAACCATTTGAGAAAAAAGTGTGGCTCGCATCCCCAACTATGCATGATGGTGCAGAAATGGAATATGTAAAAGAAGCTTATGACACAAACTGGATGTCTACAGTAGGTGCCAACATTAATGCAGTTGAGAAAATTGCAGCAGAAAAAGCCGGTGTGAAATATGCAGTAGCTTTATCCTGCTGTACGGCAGCCCTTCATCTCTGCGTTAAGTTTGCCGGAGAACAGCTTTACGGAAAACCAGAGATTGGTCATGGTGCAGTAGAAGGAAAAAGAGTTTTCTGCAGCGATATGACTTTTGATGCAACACTGAATCCTGTTGTTTATGAAGGTGGAATTCCAGTTTTTATTGATACGGAAAGAGCTTCCTGGAACATGGATCCGGTGGCACTGGAAAAAGCTTTTGAGATGTATCCGGATGTAAAACTGGTCGTTTCTGCTGAACTTTACGGCTTTTCCGGAGATATCAAGAAAATCAAAGAAATCTGCGAAAAACATGGCGCTCTTCTTATTGAGGATGCAGCAGAAGCTATGGGAGCAACGTGGGATGGAAAACAGTGTGGATCCTATGGAGACTATTCAGCAGTATCTTATAACGGAAATAAGATCATCACAGGTAGTTCAGGTGGATGTCTGCTGACAAATGACTTGGAAGTGGCAAACAAAGCCAGAAAATGGTCAACTCAGGCAAGAGAAGCTGCCGCATGGTACCAGCACGAAGAGGTTGGTTACAACTATAGAATGTCTAATGTGATTGCTGGTGTTATCCGTGGTCAGTATGACTATCTGGAAGAGCATATTGCACAGAAAAAAGTTGTATATGAGAGATACAAAGAAGGTCTGAAAGATCTTCCGATTCAGATGAATCCATTTGATGAAGAAAGATGTGTACCAAATTACTGGCTCAGTGCGTTGATCATTGATAAGGATGCAATGTGTAAACAGGTACGTAGTGGTACAGAAGCAATCTATATTCCGGAAAAAGGAAAGAGCTGTCCGACAGAGATTCTGGAAGCAATTACCAGTATCAATGCAGAAGGAAGGCCAATCTGGAAACCGATGCATATGCAGCCAATGTACAGAATGAACGAGTTTGTGACAGTAACTGGTTCTGGAAGAGCAAAAACAAATGCCTACATAGAAGGTGGCATTGAAGATGTTGGCGCAGATATCTTTCAGAGAGGCGTTTGCCTGCCGAGTGATAACAAGATGACGGCAGAGGAGCAGGATAGGATTATTGAAGTTATAAAGGCTTGTTTTGAGTAAGAAAGTATGTAATGGGAGATAGAAAAATGCACAAACCATATGGACCATATGAGAAATATTTTAAAAGGCCAATAGATTTGTTATGTGGACTTGCTGCAGTACTTGTTTTTTGTTGGTTATATATACTTCTTATTATTTTGGGGTTCGTTTTTATGCGAGGAAATCCATTTTTTACCCAGGAACGGCCAGGAAAAAACGGAAAAATATTTAAACTAATAAAATTTCGTACGATGGATAATCGAAGAGATAAAAATGGAGAATTTCTTCCGGATGAAGTACGACTGAATAAATATGGAAGATTCCTTCGTAAAACAAGTTTGGATGAAATACCTGAAGCTTTCAACATTATCAAGGGAGATATGAGTTTAATTGGTCCGCGTCCATTATTAGTTCAGTATTTACCGCTTTATTCAGAAAAGCAAAAACATAGACATGATGTAAGACCAGGACTTTCAGGATATGCCCAGGTAAATGGAAGAAATTCAATCTCATGGACTCATAAATTTGAACTTGATTGTGAATATGTAGAGAAAATCACATTTCTAGGCGACCTGGAAATCCTTTTTCAGACGATTGGAAAAGCATTTTTGAAACAAGAAGGAATTTCATCAGATACGTCAGATACAATGGAGGATTTTGATGGGACAAATTAAAGAGACGGCTATGGATTTTAAGACGCCATTCTATGTGATACATAAAAATGAACTGGATGATAATTATAAAAAACTAACTTCTGCTTTAGAAAAACATTGGAATAATTATATTATTGGATACTCATATAAGACAAATGCTCTTCCGTGGATTATCAAACATTTTGATTCATTAGGATGTTATGCAGAGACTGTGTCAGAAGACGAATATGAACTGGCAAAGCTTGTAGGTGTAACTAAAAATAGAATTATTTACAATGGTCCAATAAAGACTAAAGAGAGTTTTTTAGAGGCCGTTCAAAATGAATGTATTGTAAATGTTGATTCTCAAAGAGAGATAGATTGGCTTGATGAGGTAAAAGAAGGAAAAAAATCAATAGGAATTCGTATCAATTTTGATATTGAAAAAATGTGTCCAGGACAGTCGCAATGTCCAAATGAGGGTGGCAGATTTGGATTCTGTTATGAAAATGGAGAACTTGGGAAAGCAATAAAGCGAATTAGAGAGAAAAAAGTTAACATAAGCGGAATTCATTTACATACTAGTTCAAAAACAAGAAGTTTAGATATCTACAGAGCGATTGCTAATATTGCCTGCAAAGTCAAAGAAGAGTTTAGACTTGACCTTGATTACGTTGATGTTGGGGGAGGCTTTTTTGGCGGATTATCTACAAAGCCTCAGTTTGAGGAATATATTTCTATAATGGAAAATATCTTATCCGAGAGCTTTGATAAGAAAAAAACTAAACTCATTATTGAACCTGGTATGGCTGTGGTTGGTGCGCCTATTAGTTATGTGACTTCAGTAATAGATGTAAAAGATACTGAGTTTAATAGATTTGTTGTTACAGATGGTACAAGAACAAGTATAGATCCATTGATGACAAAGAGTAGTTATTTTTATTCTCTGATAATTGATAGTGAAAGAATAGTTCATCCGAAACAAATTATTAGCGGATATACGTGTATGGAACATGATCGATTATTTGAGGGAAAAAATTTGCCTACTCTTTGTATCGGAGACAAGATTGTTTATGACAAGGTTGGAGCATATACGATGTGCCTGACTCCGTTATTTATAAAATATTTTCCAGATGTTTATCTTGAAAACAATGGAGAGTATCAGTTGGTACGAAAGGCGTGGAAGCCAGAGCAGTATGTAATGAATTCAATGATAGAGGATTAGGAATATGAATATATTAATTTTAAGTTCAGGAACAAGAAATAAAATTGTCCAATACTTTAAAAAAAACTTAGCAGGAAAAGGAAAAGTTATTTGCACAGATATGAGTGAGCTTGCACCATCTATTTATGAAGCAGATAAATATTATACGGTGCCTAGAATGACTGAACCTGGATACATTGATGTGATTCTTGATATATGTGAAAAAGAAAAAATAGACGGAGTTTTAAGTCTTATTGATCCAGAGCTTTCGTTATTAGCTAAGAATAAGGATAGATTTGCAACTGTTGGAACGAAGGTAATTGGATCTTCCTATGAATTATGCGAATTGTCCCTTGACAAATATGAGATGTACAAATGGCTTTCAGCTCATGGGTATAAATGTGCTAAGTCTTATATGGATAAAGAGTTATTTTTTGCAGATGTTGAAGCTGGAAAAGCAAAATATCCAGTATTTGTGAAACCAGCTAAAGGTAGTGCTAGTATTGCAATTTCAAAAGTTTATGATAAGGAAACTGTTGAATTATTGTTTGCACATGATGAGAATCTTATGATTCAGGAATTCCTTGATGGTCAAGAAATTGGTGCTGATGTTTATATTGATATGATTAGCGGAGAGGTTGTATCAATTTTTACTAAGAAAAAGATTTTAATGCGAGCTGGAGAAACTGATAAAGCTGTTTCATTTAAAGAGGACAATTTATTTGAATTAATTCAGAAATTTGTTTCTGAAGCAGGATATAGAGGACAAATTGACATTGATATTTTTGATGTAAATGGTGAGTACTATATAAGCGAAGTTAATCCTCGATTCGGAGGAGGATATCCGCATGCATATGAATGCGGCGTAAATCATATGCGGATGATTATTAATAATTTATGCAATAAAAAGAATAATTGTTATATTGGAAAATATGAAGAAGGCTGTGTAATGATGAAATATAATGATCTGAAAATAATTGAGGTTAAATAAATGGATATATTAATTGTTTCTCATTTTGGTTCCACTTATTCCGAAAATGATAATGATAGATTTTTGTATTTGGCAAAATCATTGGATCAAAAAAATAATGTTGAAATAGTGACAAGTTCATTTTGTCATGAGAAAAAAATCCATAGGAATCAAACGGAGGTAAGTTGGCCATTTAAAATTACATTTATTGAAGAACCAGGATATAAAAAAAATGTTTGCTTAAAAAGGTTTTATTCGCATTATATATTCGGATTAAATTTATATAAATATATTAAAAACAGAAAAAAGCCAGATGTGATTTATTGTGCAGTTCCATCTTTAACAGGTCCATATCTGATTTCAAGATATTGTAAAAAAAACAAAATTAAATTTATTATTGATATTCAGGACTTATGGCCAGAAGCATTTAAAATGGTTTTTGATGTTCCTATGATTAAAGATATCATTTTTAAACCATTCGAAATAATAGCTAATTCAATTTATAGGAAAGCTGATGAAATTGTTGCAGTTTCTCAAACTTATATTGACAGAGCAATGAAAGTTAACAAAAAACTTCAACAGGGTTGTTCGGTATTTCTTGGAACAGATTTAGAAAGATATGATGAAAATGTAAAAGAGAATAAAATTGTTAATCAGCAAAAAAATGTCATACGCATTGGCTATTGTGGGACACTCGGTACTTCATATGATATTAAATGTGTAATAGATGCATTAAAAATTATTAGTATGAAAGATAGTCAGAGAGTACAGTTTATTATAATGGGAGACGGCCCCAAAAAAGAAGAATTTGAAAAATATGCTAAAGAAAAAGGTGTAGATTGTTGCTTCAAAGGACGAGTACCTTATGATGAAATGTGTGCATTGATTGATAGTTGTGATATTGTAGTTAATCCAATTACAGGTGGGGCAGCTGCAAGCATAATCAATAAACACGCTGATTATGCAGCGTGTGGGCATCCGGTTGTAAACTCGCAAGAAGCTAAAGAATATAGAAAACTTATTGAAGAATATTATATGGGATTAAATTGTAAAAATGGAGATGCAATTGATTTAGCAACTAAGATGGAGGTGCTAATTGAGGATAAAGATTTGAGATGTCGGATGGGAATGAATGCAAGAAAATGTGCTGAAGAAAAATTTAATAGAAAAAAAACATATGTAAAAATTGAAAAAGTAATCTTAGGAGAAAAGTTAAGTGAGTCTGAATTATAAAAAAATTCTTAATGAAATCGCTAAGAATAATAAGGATTTTCATCTTATTAGTGAAGAAGAAAAGAGTTTATTGCAAAAATGCTTATATGAGATGGCATGTGACTTAGATGAGCGATGTAGAAAATATGGATTGAAATTATTCCTAGTAGGTGGTTCATTACTTGGTGCTATAAGACATGGAGGGTTTATTCCATGGGATGATGATATGGATATGGCATTAAGCCGGGAGGACTATATAAAATTTCAAGAAATATTTGAAAAAGAGTTTTCGGATAAATATGAATTACGTTGTCCTAATACAAAATATCCAAACGGAAATCGTTTTATGCAAATATATAAAAAGAATACGGTGTTAAGGACTTTAGGAGAAGGTAATCCTTTACAGCCTCAGAGTATTTATATTGATATATTTCCGTATGATTATGTTCCAGTTAATAGGATATGGAGAAATGCGAAGGGAATAAGAGCAAATGTGCTAATGTTAATTGCATCATGTGTAATGGATTATAAATACCCAGATAAATTATTACAAGAATATTTAAAAAGAGATAAAGATGGAAAAAAGTTTTTATTTTATAGAAACATTATTGGAAGAATATTTTGTTTTCGTAAACCAGAAGTATGGTTTGAAAGAGTAGATAGAGTTATTACATTAAACAGAATAACTGATTTAGTAACAAGTGCAACTGGAAGAAAACATTATTTTGGAGAAATATATGAAAAAAGAGTTTTTTTTCCATTGAATACGATTAAATTTAATGAGCATATTTTTTATGTACCAAATAATTGTGATGAATACTTGAAGGGATTGTATGGGGAGAATTATATGATTCCCCCGAAAGAAAATAATAAAGAGAGTCATTTTATTTCAGAGATAAGTATTGGTTAGGAGCGGCAAATGTATAAAGTGGCAGTTTTACTTAGTACATATAATGGGAGTAAATATATTAAAGAACAAATAGATAGTATATTATCGCAAGAAGGAATTAATATCGATATATATATTAGAGATGATGGATCAACAGATGAAACCGTTAATATTATTTGTGAATATAAAAGCAATAATATTTTTCTTACAGAAGGAAAAAATATTGGTGTAGGAAATAGTTTTATGGAATTATTATATTCTGTGCCTGAAATATATGATTATTATGCTTTTGCAGATCAAGACGATATTTGGAGTGAAAAGAAAATACGGATTGCAATTGAGGTTCTTCAAAAAAATAAGAAACATCTGTATGCTTCGAATCAGGAATTAATTGATAAATCAGGAAAAAGTTTAGGTTTGAGATATGAAAAAAATAAAATTATACATTTAAATCCAATTGCTATATTAGAACAAAATCAAATAGCTGGTTGTACAATGGTCTTTGATGGATTTTTGAAAAGACAATTGGATTTAAATCGACCTTCAAAAGAGTTGTTGGCAAATAGGATACATGATGTTTGGGTTGCGATGGTTGCGAGTCTATTTGATTCCATAATATATGATGAAAGGGCTTTTATTAAATATCGTCAACATGATGATAATGTAGTTGGAGCTTATGCATATGGAATGAAATATGATATTAGATCAAAGATTATGAAAATACGCAATAAGGAACAAAGAAATGGTAGAAGTTTACTTGCGAAGATGGTTTATAAATATTGGCCAGAAATAGTATGTCAGGATAGAGTTCTATTTGCAGCGGCAAATGCTAATAAAATGAGAAACAAGTGTGCATTAATAGCGAATGTACAGAAATTGAGATTTTATTCAAAAGAGTCTACTGGCGGATTGATTCTGAAAATATTATTTGGCTTCTTTTAAAAATATTTGTAAAAGTGTTAACGAGAGGAGAAGTAAGATGAATATAGCTATTATTTTTGCTGGTGGAGTAGGAACTCGTATGAATACGAAGGATAAACCAAAACAATTTCTTATGGTACATGGAAAACCAATTATTGTTCATACCATTGAAAAGTTTCAAAATCATGATGAAATTGACGGGATTATTGTTGTCTGTGTAGAAGGTTGGATTGAATACATGCAAGAAATGCAGTATAGATATCGCTTAAATAAAATCGGGAAAATTGTTCCGGGTGGAAGAACAGGGCAATTATCTATATATAATGGTTTAAAAGCTGCAGAAAGTCTATATGGAATAGATGATAATATTGTTCTTATTCATGATGGAGTAAGACCTTTAATTACACCACAGGTAATTTCAGAAAATATTACATGCGTGAAAAGGTATGGCAATGCTATAACCTGTGCACCTACTAAAGAATCAGTTGTTTTAGTAAATAATGAAAATATAATTTCATCTGTTGTAGAACGTGATGAATCAAGAACAGCAAAGGCTCCAGAAAGCTTTTATTTAAGAGATATATTAAAAGCAGATGAGGAAGCTATTTCGAAAGGTATTGATAATGAGATTGACTCATGTACTTTAATGGCACATTATGGTAAAAATCTTAAGATGCATGTTGTTGATGGGAATTATGAGAATGTAAAGATAACTACACCAGATGATTTTTATATGTTTCGTGCAATCTATGATGCAAAAGAAAATGAACAGTTGGAGTGAAATATATGTTATTGGAGAATCAAGTATATAACAGAAGTATATGTAAATTAGTGAATGATAAAAGTATTCAATGGAATGATTTTAAAAATAAACGATTTTTGATCTCAGGAGCAACCGGTTTAATAGGAGCAACATTAGTTAATTCGATTTTAGTTGCAAATCAGAAATATGATATTAATTGTCAATTGTATTTGTTGGTTAGAAATATAAAAAAAGCAGAATTATTATTTGGTAAGTTGAATAATATCAAGTATATAGAGTGTAAAGATATCAAGAAGATTTCTCCGTTTAATGAAAAAATTGATTATGTTGTGCATACTGTTAGTAAAACTGCTAGTAAGGATTTTGTAGAATTGCCTGTTGAGACTATTATGACCAATATTCTTGGAACTCAAAATATGTTAGAAATAGCTAAAAAGAATCATGCACATAAATTTGTATATTTATCTACAATGGAAGTATATGGTGTGTGTAATGATGAAAAAAAGGTTTTGGAGAGTGAAGAAATTAGGTGTCGAACAGATGAGACAAGAAATTCATATCCACTAAGCAAAATGTTAGCTGAAAATTTATGTAATAGTTATTCAAGTGAATTTGGTATTGATACATGTATTTTGAGGTTAACACAAACATTTGGTCCAGGGGTAGAGTATCATGATGGACGAGTTTTTGCAGAGTTTGCACGTTGTATTGTAGAAAATCGTAATATAACTTTAAAAACACAGGGTAAAACAAAGCGGAGTTATTTATATACCACAGATGCTGTATCAGCGATTTTGAACGTTATTAGTTCTGATAAGCATGGATGTGAAATATATAATGTTTCGAACGAAGAGACATATTGTAGTATTTATGAGATGGCGCTTATGTTAGTGGATCTTTTTGAAAACAAAAAGTTATGTGTAAAAATAGAAGAACAAGATATAAGTGAATTAGGATATGCGCCTACCCTAAAAATAAATATGGATACAAATAAAATAAAAAGTATTGGATGGACACCTAAATATACATTACAAGATGCATTTGTTGATTTAGTTGATTGGATGAGTAGTGTGTCAAATGATATATAAGGAATAGAAAATGTATAAATTTAAAAATAATATTAGCATAAATCAAATAATTATAATAATAACATCATTATACATTTGTTTAGATTTATATGTAGGAAGTTTTGGTTTTTTACCATATTGGACTATTAAGGGTACTTTGATAATAATTGATATACTCCTATGTTTGAAAATATGCTTAGGGATACGTAGATATATAAAAATTAATTTGTTTGAAATTCTATGGTTTTTTTTCTTCCTGGCAATTTTGTTTTCGATGATAATAAATGATAGTGTTTATATTACAACCATCTTAAGATGGTCAGTACTTCTGTTATTGATGTTCCTTTTAAAGGGAAAAGAAAAGGATTATTCTATAGCAGCTAAAATATTGATTGCGAATGGAATTATACAATCAGTGGGTGTTTTCTTAGAATTATTTTTCTATAACAAATGGTGGCCTTTAGTTAATACAATTCTTGCCAAAAGTGGAATAGATGTATATCAAACTATTATTAGAGCTCAGAAAAATGTTAATTATTTAAGTGGTTTTACACATAATGCTGGATTTACTGCAACTTATATTGTAAATGCGATTTTTGCAGTTTTTTTAATAAAGGATAAATTGAAAAAACCGCTATTTTTTTTCTTAATTGCTTTATTTAATACTTCATTAATTATGACTGGTAAAAGAGGGCAGTTACTTATTTTATTAGTCGCCTATGCGATAATGTATATAGTTAAAGCTGAGACAGTACGTAAGGGGATTAAGGCATGTCTTAAAGTAGCAGCACTTTTGGGAATAGCCTATATTGTGGGTTATGTTTTATATATAACTATAAATTCGGATAATAACATATTATACAGAGTTTTGAAATTGATATATGATAAGTCTACCAGTGATAAATCTTCTGGTCGATATGAACTGTGGAATCAGGCAATTATTGAAATTAAAAATAATTTTTTATTCGGAATTGGATGGTTGAATTATGATTTGAAATATGGATTGGGAGTACACAATACGTATTTGCAAGTATTATGTGAATCGGGAGTAATTGGCTTAGTTTTATTTGTACTAGCAATAGGAACAACTGTTTTTCATTCTTATAAATTAGCAAGAAAAAAATTTAATGAGCCGATAAATTATGTTACATCTTTTTATCTGATTTATTTTTTGATGTTTGGAATTGTAGAGAATGCAGCAATTAATATTGAGCCGTTGTTTATGCTATTTCTTCTAATTACTGCACAGTTGAATTATAGCCGTGATTTTGATTTCAAAGATCTGCATAATAATACATGTTTTCGAAAAGGATATAAAATATGATTGAAATAAAACAATATAAAAAAGTATATATTACTTCTATATATGAAAAAACAGGAGGACCTAAAACATTGCATCAACTTGCAGAATTTTTAGTCAATCAGGGAGTTGATGTTTATATGGTCTATTTTGAAAATATTGGAGAATTTGTTTCAAAAGATGAGCTGTTATATGAAATTAATGGTGTAAAAATGGCATCTTCAATAATAGACTCAGAGGATAATTTGTTAGTTGTTCCTGAAGCAAATGCTGATATTTTGCATCAATATAAATATATAAAAAAGGTAGTTTGGTGGCTGTCATTAGATTATTATCTAATGATTAACAATGCTTATAGGACAAAACGCAAATTATACTTAAAGAATATTCCTTTTGTTTTTTATCCTGCTGCTTATTTGTATTTTAAACTGACCTTGCACGAACGCCAGCAATTAAGTAATAGTGATTTTCAAGAAGTGTTTCATCTTTATAATTGCAAATATGTTGAGGATTATTTAAAGAAAAAAAAGGTACCTTTAAATCATATGCACTATTTATGTGGACCGTTAGAAGAGTACTTTGTTACACTGGATGAAAAAGAAATTAAAAAAAAGAAAAAGAATATTGTTGCATATAATTGTAGTACTGCAAAAGTAAATTTGAAGTATGTTAATATGGTCATAAATCAAGCAGCAAAATTAAACAACGTAATAGAATTTGTGCCAATTAAAGGAATGAGTAGGGAGGAAGTTCTTAAAACATTGATTTCAGCAAAGGCATATCTTGATCTTGGAGTTTTTCCAGGGCCAGAAAGAATACCAAGGGAGGCTATAACGTCTTATTGTAATATCATAACTTCTACGATGGGGAGTTGTAACAATAATGAAGACGTTCCAATTCCGATAAATTATAAATTTGATATTAGAAGAAAAAACATAAAAAAAATTGCGAAGAAACTAGTTGATATTACCATTAATTATGAAAAATATAATTGTGATTATGAGGAATATAGAAAAAAAAGTAAAAAGCAATTCTATTCTTTTCATGATGATATAAGAGACACATTTGAGATTAATTAAATATGTAAAGATAATTGGAGTTTTGTTTGCACAGATAGCGTATAGTTAGCTGTGCATTTGTAAATTACTTTTAAAGGAAATGCATTTTATTATTTTTGATGAAAGTTAATTTTATTATTTAATAGGATATAAAAATGAAAATAGACGTTAAAAAAAATGCAAAAAGAAATATAATATTTGGATTAGCTAATAAGATTGTATTGTTGTTTTTTCCGTTTTTTATTAAATCTTTTATTAACACATATTTGGGTTCTGAGTATTTGGGATTGAATAGTTTGTTTACATCTATCTTATCAGTTTTGTCATTAACTGAACTCGGAATTAGTTCGGCATTAGTGTATCATATGTATAAACCAATTGCTGAAGATGATACAAAGAAAATATGTGCTTTATTGAACTTTTACAGAAAAACATATTTAGTTATAGGAATAGTAACTTCGTTTTTGGGCCTATTATTAATGCCATTGCTGCCAAGATTAATAAAGGGTGAGTGTCCGGTAGATATAAATATATATATTATATATCTTATACAGTTGTTAGCTAACTGCATTAGTTATTTTATGTCTGGTTATAAGCAATCGCTCCTTGTAGCATATCAAAGAGAGGATATAAACTCTATAATAAATTTGCTTACTCAAAGTGGATTGCAAATTGCTCAGATTATAATATTAGTTACGATAAAAAATTATTATTTTTATGTTGTTTGTATTCCTATTTTTACCATGTTAAATAATCTATGGATTTGGTGGTTTACTAAGAAAATGTTTCCAAATATCAAATGTTCTGGAAAATTAGATGCATTATATTTAAAAAGTATTAAAAAATTAGTAATTGGATCGTTTATACAAAAAGCCTGTGGGGTAACAAGAAATTCATTGGATAGTGTTTGTATTTCAGCATTTGTTGGATTAACAATAACTGGTATGTATAATAATTATTTTACTATTTTTAATGGGGTTACAGTAGTTCTCGCAATTTTTATAACTTCGTTAACGGGAGGAATAGGAAATCATGTAGCATTGAAATCAAAAGCAGAAAATTATGAAGAATTAAAAAAAATAGATTTTTTATATCTACAAATTTCTGGATGGTGTACATGCTGTTTATTATGTTTATCACAACCTTTTATGAAGTTGTGGATGGGAACAGATATGTTACTTTCGCCTTTGTCAGTGTTGTTTATGTGTATATATTTTTATATGCTTAAAGTTGGAGATGTACGAAGTATATACTATTCAACAACTGGAATGTGGTGGGAGATGAGATATAGATCTATAGTAGAAACAATTGCAAATTTGATATTAAATATTGTTCTTGGTTATCTTTTTGGAATTAATGGTATTATTTTAGCAACTGTTATCTCTCTATTCTTATTTAATTTTCTTTGGGGAGCAAGTATTGTTTTTAAAAATTATTTTGGATTAGGAAAATTAAAGAGTTATTTTTTATATCATCTGAAATATCTTGTGATTACTATTGTGATTTGTAGTGTTACATGGATGATTACATTAAATATTGAATTAACATCTGATTATGCAAATTTAGTAGTAAAAGGCATAGTATGTTTAATTATACCAACATTATTATATTTTTTAGTATATGGTAGGACTAATATTTGTAAAAATGCAATTCAGATGATTAAAGGGACAAGAAGGTCTTGATTAGCCAGTATAAATAAAGACGCGAAAAGCTTTGTAAGTTATTAAACGACTCAAAAAAATAGCAATTTTAATTTGCTATTTTATGGATTGGTGAGTAGAATCTATGAGTTATGTAGTATTAAGCTTGTCACTCGTGAATGAGATAATGGGTTAGGAGTTTTAAGGCAATGATGGAAAATATCATCAAATATGTACTATTGTCTTGTAAATAGCATTTTGTGTGATTAAGCATTTTATTTGTCTATGTGAATTTTGTAAAAAAGATATACAACATTAAGTGTTGGAGGGAGAATTAACTTATGAAAGGTATCATTCTCGCTGGTGGATCCGGCACACGTTTGTATCCGTTAACAAGGGTAACATCTAAGCAGTTGTTGCCAATCTATGACAAGCCGATGATTTATTATCCGTTATCGGTTTTGATGAATGCGGGAATCAGGGATATCCTGATTATATCCACACCGCAGGATACTCCTCGTTTTGAGGAACTTCTGGGGGATGGAAAGCAGGTTTGGAATAAATCTTACATATGCAGTGCAGCCATCACCGGATGGACTGGCTCAGGCATTTATTATCGGAGCTGATTTTATCGGTGACGATACAGTTGCGATGGTTCTTGGCGACAATATTTTTGCGGGACATGGTTTAAAGAAGCGCCTGGAAGCAGCGGTGAAGAATGCGGAATCTGGCAAGGGTGCGACTGTATTTGGCTATTATGTAGATGATCCAGAGCGTTTTGGAATTGTAGAATTTGACAATTCCGGCAGGGCTATTTCTATCGAAGAAAAACCGGAGAAGCCGAAGAGCAATTATTGTGTAACAGGTCTGTATTTTTATGATAACAAAGTCGTTGAGTTTGCGAAGAATCTGAAACCATCTGCGCGTGGGGAACTGGAAATCACGGATCTGAATCGTATCTATCTGGAAGATGGAACTCTGAATGTGGAACTTCTTGGACAGGGATTTACCTGGTTGGATACAGGTACACATGAGAGTCTTGTGGATGCGACAAATTTTGTTAAGACAGTTGAGACACATCAGCATCGAAAGATCGCCTGCCTGGAAGAGATTGCATATCTGAATGGATGGATCAGCAGGGAGCAGGTTCTGGAAGAGTATGAAATCCTGAAGAAGAACCAGTATGGACAGTATCTGAAGGACGTACTGGATGGTAAATATATCGACGTATTGTAATAGGAACGAATACATAAAGGATGGGGAAAAACATGAATATTATTGTAACAGGCGGAGCGGGTTTTATCGGAAGCAACTTTGTTTTCCATATGCTAAATAAATATCCGGATTATCGTATCGTTTGTCTGGATAAATTAACATATGCAGGAAATCTTTCTACACTGGAGCCAGTGATGGACAACCCGAATTTCCGTTTTGTTAAAGCGGATATCTGCGACAGAGAAGCCGTTTATAAACTTTTTGAGGAAGAGCATCCGGATATGGTTGTAAACTTTGCAGCGGAGAGCCATGTAGACAGAAGTATTGAGAATCCGGAAGTGTTCCTGGATACAAATATTAAGGGAACTGCAGTGATGATGGATGCATGCCGTAAGTATGGAATCAAACGTTATCATCAGGTTTCTACAGATGAGGTTTATGGTGATCTTCCGCTTGACAGACCGGATCTGTTCTTTACTGAGGAGACTCCGATCCATACAAGCAGTCCGTACAGCTCATCTAAGGCAGCTGCTGATCTTTTGGTTCTGGCATACCACAGAACTTATGGACTGCCTGTTACAATCTCAAGATGCAGCAACAACTACGGCCCGTATCATTTTCCGGAAAAATTGATTCCACTGATGATCGCAAATGCGCTGGCAGACAAGCCACTTCCGGTTTATGGAGAAGGACTGAATGTCCGTGACTGGTTGTATGTGGAAGATCACTGCAAGGCAATCGATCTGATCATTCACAACGGAAGAGTTGGGGAAGTCTACAACGTAGGTGGACACAATGAGAAACAGAATATTGAGATCGTTAAGATCATCTGCAAAGAACTTGGCAAGCCGGAGAGTTTGATCACTCATGTTGGTGACCGTAAGGGTCATGATATGCGTTATGCGATCGATCCGACCAAGATCCACAGTGAACTTGGATGGCTTCCTGAGACAAAGTTTGAGGACGGAATCAAGAAGACAATTAAGTGGTATCTGGAAAACAGGGAATGGTGGGAGACGATCATTTCCGGTGAATATCAGAACTATTATGAGAAGATGTACAGCAATCGCTAAGTAACAGGAGAGAAATAAAATGGGACAGATTACAGTTGAGAAAAATGTTGGTGGAATCGAAGGGCTTTGTGTGATCAAACCTGCAGTTCACGGAGATGACCGTGGCTACTTCATGGAAACCTACAATGAAAAAGATATGAAAGAGGCAGGGATTGATATCAAGTTCGTACAGGACAATCAGTCCATGTCTGTGAAAGGTGTTCTGCGTGGACTTCATTTTCAGAAACAGTATCCGCAGTGCAAACTGGTGCGTGCGGTTCGTGGAACTGTTTTTGATGTGGCAGTTGACCTTAGAGCAGATTCCAAGACCTATGGCAAGTGGTATGGAGTTACTCTTTCCGCTGAGAATAAGGTACAGTTTCTGATTCCGGAAGGCTTTGCACATGGATTTCTCGTACTGAGCGATGAAGCAGAATTTTGTTACAAAGTGAATGATTTTTATCATCCAAATGATGAGGGTGGAATGGCATGGAATGATCCGGAGATTGGAGTCCAGTGGCCGGAACTGAAGGGCGAGTATAAGGGAAATGCTTCTGCGGAAGGTTATACACTGGAGGATGGAACAGCACTGATTTTGAGTGATAAAGACCAGAAGTGGCTGGGATTGAAAGATACATTTAAATTTTAAGAGTGAGAAGCCAATGCGGATGGTTTACCGTATACGTGGAATAAAAATGAGATGAAGAATGCAGGGGCGGTGCCCCTGCATAAGTTATTCCTCTTCAAAAATTGCTTCGTTTTCCTGCATGTCAAGAAATGGAATGTTGAATGTAGGATACTGGGAAGAGTTAGTAATATTGGAAATTAAAGGGCGCATATAGCCTAAAAGAAGAGATGGAGCGTTAACTTTCAGTAATTTTTTAACCATATTGGGCTCCAGATTATTTTCCCAGGTAAAGATTGCTTCCATTTCTATATCAATATAAAAAGGGCAGGAAGGTGTTTTTTCACCAACTGATAATTTAAAGGCTACTTTAGCCTTATTTTTTTGTCTTAGTTTTGTAATCTTTGTTTTTCCGGAGAGTTTTATACCGGAATAATTATCTTCATCGAAATTTTCGTTAATTTCAAAGAGTATTCCTTTTAATATAGGATTATTAAACTGAAATTTGCTTGGTTTTATCATATTTTTCACCTATTGATTTTACGCTGCAAAATCATTTAAATCGTTTATACTTGCTTCATTTAGTGCATTTTCATATATAGTATTTGGATGTTGTTTTATGTCCATAGGAATTGTTATAGAGGATTCCTGAATGATTTCTGCAGGGCATATTTCGTCTTCAAAATTATAAGGAAGGAGCGTTTCGAATTCTATATCTTTACCAAAGTCATTCTGATGATAATAAACTTCACGCATTGTTTTTTTTTCAGTATCAGATGAATTTTTTATGGAATTTATGCAATTCTGTATAAAGTCTAAACTCTGTTTTTTAGTCATGCTTAACATCATCTCCTTTATATATTGTACGATCTGCAATTGCACTGACATTTTTGACATTATAAATACATTTTACAGAAGTTATGGGCTCGGTATTATTATTCCTGATATTATATTCAAAAAGTTTATTAGGCGGTGAGTAATTATATTTGCCTAAAATTTTTATTACATGGTACATTTCTTTGAATGAAGGAAAGTAGTCATATAGGGTATTTAATTTATAACCCAAGGTTTCGTTATCAGGAGTATCTAATCCGGATTTCTGTTTGTAAGTTTTCCATAAGGTTTCTATATTTTTGCAGATATCTATATCAGTTAAATCTAACATATGATCCATATATACATGCGCAATAACAATTTCAAATTTTTCTTCTGGCTGTTTCCTGGATTTTTGCTTTAACCAATAATTAGCATTTGTAGCATTATCCCAGAAATACATTCCGCTTCCAAGCCATATTCCATCTTCTTGGCTTTCTATTACGTAGGTATGATCTTGTAGAAATTTTTGGCAACGCGTAGAATCATTGCAGTGATATAATATGGAATTAGGTCGTAACATTTCTTTACCTCTTATATTATGCCATAATTATCGTAGATATTCTATTTTTTTCTGTTTATAAAGTCAGTAAAATGCAATATGGATTATTGAGAGATTATAATCAGAAATAGTACAGATATGTTGGATGAATTAATAGATAATTGTACGATAGCATAGGTGTTAAAAGATATCAAGATAAAGTGTTCGACAAAAAAGAAGGTTATATGACAGAAAGTGTTATATACTATGTCAGGCGAAATATAATCGGAACTAATAGTTCTCAGTTGACATCTTTAGCCCATAATGAAGAATGCAGGGGCGGTGCCCCTGCATAAATGTTTTGAGACACTCAGACTTTTAGCTATAAAGTGAATCTAATGTAAGCAGCAAAACATCTTCATCAGATAATGAGTCGAACCAATCTGTATATCCTGACAGAGAAAAGAAAATATATTTTGAAATTTTGTATTTATTTGATATAAGAGCTCCTCTTCTGAGTAAAGTTTCATAAATACCCTTGTCAATTTTTTCATTTTTGAATTTGCATTCGCCAATGACTGCTTTTTTATCTATATCAGATAAGGCAACGATATCTATATCGGCAGATTGTGTTCGTATAGAACCGTTTTTATCTGTAATATTTTCTACACCCCACCAGGTTCCGACTGAAGTAACGAAACAACCATATGCACCGGTTATTCCCTGATTCAGAGTAGCCTCCTTTTATTTAAAATAGTTTTATTAAAATTTATTTTATTAAAATTGATTTGAATAAAAACAAGGTAGCGCATACTATTATATATTACAAGTAGTTTTTGCAGTTTTATTATTGAAAATCCATTTGGCGAAGGCACTGGCAATTGAAATCATATGTTGAAAATAAGAGCAATTTGTACTATAATAAAAACAACTTATTAACTGGAAAATTCTGAAATAGAGTGAAAGGCTTTTTCAGGAGTTGTCCATATTATGGAGGAGACGGCGAATGTTGAAAGAAGAGATTGGAAAATTGCCTGACAGTAAAAAATTTGGTAAGACAATTCTTTGCTATGGAGACGACAAGCTTGAAAATATCATTAAAGAAATATATTTTGATGGTATGAGGGCGGGATATGATTTAGCAAAATTTAGATTAGAGTTGCTTGATGGTGTACCATTTGACTCAGCAGATGAATATTGGAATGATAATATGGAAAATATTAGAAGGGCGTTGAACTTTAAATAAAAAATTCCCCCCCTGTATCGTCTGTTTTGAGACATTTAACAAGATTTGACAGATAGTGTATAATAAGACCACATGGAATGATTTATGTGAGGAGCAGTAGATGGATATCTATCAAATCTGGACAGAGTACAATAATCCATGGTCGTCTCGTGAAATTTTATTTTTTTCATGTATTCTGTTAGTGACAGTTATTATTGTATATCAATGTGTCCATAGAGAGAAAATAAATAAGCTTCAGGCACTGTCAATTCTTGCAGAAGTGATTTTTCTTGGAATTGTGTTTGCCTCCACGGTATTTACGCGGACGGGCTCAGTCAGGCAGTATGAACTGGTCCCTTTCTGGTCATGGCGAGATATTATCCGATATCATGACAGACAGTTGCTGAAAGAAAATCTTCTGAACTGTATCTTATTATTCCCGGCCGGAGCGTTATTGCCATTGATTGCAGATCACAGGGTAAAGTGGCAGTATGCACTGGCGTTTGGTGTGTTGGTATCGGCAGCGATAGAGACCAGTCAATTGGTTATGATGCGTGGATTGTTTGAATGGGATGATATGATTCACAATGGGCTGGGATGTATGATCGGATGCGTTATTGTAAACAGAATCATAGGTATTCTTACTGGAAAGAAATAATAGAAACGCTGGCTTTATCCCCCCCACAGGCTTGTGGTGGGGCCTTTTTTTTTATATACTAAAAGAATACTATTTTAGGCGGAGAAAATAATTATGAGTGATCTGAAAAATGAAATTCATGACTACTGGACGAATCGTGCCAGGGGTTATTCGGAATATAATCAGCAGGAAATGGCAGATGCGAGACGAACGATGTGGAGGGATAAACTCCTTGCTTTGCTGGGAAATCAGTTCCCGGAGCGGGAACCACGGGAGATTAAGATCCTTGATGTTGGAACAGGTCCTGGATTTTTTGCAATACTTCTTGCAGAATCCGGCTATCAGGTGACTGCGATTGACTATACAGAAGAAATGCTGAAGGAAGCACAGCAGAATGCCGGTGGATTAGCGAAGTGTATTGTGTGGAAAACAGGCGATGCGCAGGCTCTTGATGTGGAAAGTAACAGCTTTGATGTAATTGTGACGCGAAATGTGACCTGGAATCTGCCAAGACCGGATCTGGCATATAAAGAATGGCTTCGTGTGCTGAAACCGGGCGGAGTTCTTTATAATTTTGATGCAGACTGGTATGGACATTTATATAATGAAGAGAAACGCAGCGGATACGAGAAGGATCGTCAGCAGACAGAAGAGCAGAATGTAGAAGATTACTACAGCGGTACAGACATTGAGAAGATGGAAGAGATTGCGCGTCAGGTTCCGTTAAGTCGTCTGGAACGTCCGAAGTGGGATCTGGATACGATGAAAAAAACTGGTTTTCTGGATGTTTCCTGTGATGAAAATGTCTGGAAAGAGGTCTGGACGGAAGAAGAGATCATCAACAACAGTTCCTCTCCGATCTTTCTTCTGACGGGCAGGAAGAGAGATGCGTTTCATCTGAAAAACATTACGGTTAAGCCAGGTGAGAAGTGGAATGGAGAACTGGAGCTTGCAAATGGGGAACTGCGTTTTCCAGCAACGGTGCTCCACGGTCATGGAACAGGCAAGACTATGCTGATCACAGCCGGCGTGCATGCCGGTGAGTATGTGGGAATTCAGGCTGCGATCGAATTATCACAGAAGTTAAAGATTGAAAAGGTTGCCGGTACGATCATTATTGTGAAGGTGTTGAATCGTCCGGCTTTTGAGCAGCGTAATGGAAGTATGGGACTCACGGATGGTAAGAATCTGAACCGTGAATTCCCGGGAAATCCGGATGGCACGGAGATGGAGCGTCTGGCATGGGCAGTTTCGCAGGAACTCCAGCCGGTGGCTGATTTTTATATTGATCTGCACAGTGGAGATGATTATGAGAAACTGACTTCATATGTGTATTATGCGGGAGCTGCGCCGGAAGAAGTGGTGAAGATTTCTCGTGAGATGGCGGAGCAGGTGGATGTGCCATATATGGTAAAGTCCAACGTGGCTTCGGGTGGTTCGTATAATTATGCGGCCTCGCAGGGGATCCCGAGTATCCTGATCGAGCGAGGTGGCATGGGTGACTGGAATTATGAGGAGGTCCGTTCGACTCGAAGAGACGTCCGGAATATTCTGTGTCACATGGGAATCTATCAGGGACTGAAGGATTTTCGTACATATTATCCGCTTGAGGTAGCGGATGTGCGCTATCAGGATGCGGAAGAAAACGGGCTCTGGTATCCATTTAAAAAGGTCGGTGACATGATCCAGGAGGGTGATATCCTGGGTGAAGTCCGTGACTATGAAGGCAAGGTTAAGGAAGTCAGTGAAGCGGAGTTTGACGGGGTGATCCTGTATCAGACGGGCACGCTTCAGGTGGTTGGAAATGGTCCGATGGTGACCTATGGACGTATTGTAAGTCGCTATGATGAGCGGAAAGAACGTATTGTTAACTACTGGGAAAAGCGCAGCGACAGTTTTCTGGAACAGAGGCGTGCGGAGCTTCACAGTGCGATGGCGGACCGCTGGATGAATGAGATCCAGGCACAGCTTCCTGATGATAATAAAAAGCTTCGCATCCTGGATGTTGGATGTGGAGCAGGATTCTTTACGATTCTTCTGGCTAAGGCGGGTCATCAGGTGACGGGTATCGATCTGACACCGGATATGATCAAGAATGCAAAGCAGCTGGCAGAAGAGGAGCAGGCAGAGTGTGAGTTTGCAGTGATGGATGCGGAGAATCCGGAGTTCCCGGATGGTACGTTTGATGTGATCATTTCCAGGAATCTGACCTGGACTCTGCCGCATGTAAAACATGCATATGGAGAGTGGCTTCGTGTGCTGAAAAAGGGCGGTGTGCTGCTGAATTTTGATGCGAATTATGGAATTACAGACTTCTCAAATGTGGAAGATCTGCCGGAAAATCATGCCCACAATATGCTTGGAAACGAGATGATGCGTGAGTGCGAGGAGATCAAACGACAGCTTCCGATCAGTTCCTACAGCCGTCCGGCGTGGGATCTGGAGACGCTGGGAGCGATGAGTCTGAAAGAGTTCCATGTGGATCTGGGCATCAGCAGCAGGATCTATCTGGAGAAAGATGAGTTTTATAATCCGACACCGCTGTTTATGTTGAGGACGGTAAAATAACATGGATTTAAAACAATTACAGTATTTTGTGGTATGTGCGCAGACGGGATCTTTCAGTGACGCGGCGAAGGTCCTTTATTCTACGCAGCCGAGCGTGAGCAAGGTGGTCAAGGCGTTGGAGGATGCTCTTGGAATGCAGCTTTTTGAGCGGCTTCCGAGAGGAATACGCCTCACAGTGCAGGGACAGAAAGTTTATCAGTATGCGAGCAGAATCACAAACGAGATCAGCGTTTTGGAGAATATGGCGGTACACGGAATGACAAAATGGATCCGTGTTTCGCTGAATCCGAGCTCCTGGTTTGCGAATCAGTTTGTGGATTTTTATAACGAAACTTATGAGAAAAACTATCATTTTCAGCTGACTACAGCAGGTGTCCGGAGCGTTATGGACCGTGTCAGAGACTATGTGGATGACATCGGTTTTGTCTATATCCTGAGTCAACAGAAGGAGAATTTTCTGCATGAAATATCACGGAATAAGCTGCAGTTTGTTCCGATGTATGAGACGGATGTGATGTTTTATCCAGGACGCAAGACAGAGCTTTATGATTCTGGACGGAGCAAAGTTGAGCTACAGGATCTGGAGGGAGTCCGGTTTATCCAGAACTATCAGGATGAGTTTTTTGACATTGGTTCTGTGCATGAGGAGTCTTTTCAGTGGAAGGCTATTGATATTTCCGTGCTGACCAACAGTGACTATATTATGGAAAAGATGCTGAAAAACAGCAGGGTCTCCAATGTGAGTGGAAGCTATCTCTCAGAGAATAAGACGGGTACAACACCTGGAATTCCGCTGGATATGGGGGACAGCAAGGTGCTTTTCGGCTATATCATCCACAAGGGTGAGAAAGTCGATGAAAGTGTACAGGAGCTTATTGATTTCTTGATGTCCAGGCTGCATAAAAGTTAAGACAGACTTATTCCATAATGTGCAAGAGATATTCTCTTTTGGAATAGCATATAACCCTCCCCGGGGGTTGTGTGCTTTTTTTTGATTTGTTAGACTTAATTTAACGAATTAATGTGCGGATAATTTGATTTGTTTCAGACAGACATAAAGGAGTACTCATGATTAAATACATTTTTAAAAGGCTTCTTCAGTTGATTCCGATCTTAATCGGGATCACTTTTTTGTCTTTTGCGATGATGCGGCTTGCGGGTGGTGATGCGGTTACTTATATGTATGATAACGCAGGTGCTTCTGTTTCGCAGGAGGTCATTGACCAGACGAAAAAGGAGTATGGGCTAGATCAGCCGTTTCTTGTACAGTATGCGAAGTGGTTTGCAGGAATGGTGACCGGGGACATGGGAACGAGCTATGTTTCCAAGAGAGATGTTTACGATACTTTTGCAGAAAAGCTTCCGGCAACGATCCTTCTTACGGTATCTTCGGTACTTTTGACGATGCTGGTTGCAATTCCGTTGGGGATTATTTCAGCGGTAAAACACAATAAATGGAGTGATTATCTGATCCGGTTTCTGAGCTTTATCGGGAACTCCATGCCCAACTTTTTTGCAGCACTGGTGCTGATGTATTTCTTCTCAATCAAGCTTGGATGGTTTCCGGTGATCACAACAGATAACGTGGCATTGAGCCTTGTTCTGCCAACGCTTACACTTGCGATATCGATGGCATCCAAATATACCCGTCAGGTGAGGGCGACAATATTGGAGGAACTGAACAAGGATTATGTGATCGGAGCGCGTGCAAGAGGAGTGCGAGGCAGCGTGATCATCTGGAAAAATGTTATGAAATCTTCGATGCTTACGGTCATTACTCTGCTTGCTCTGTCGATCGGAAATCTGCTTGGAGGCACGACAATCGTTGAGACGATCTTTATGTGGGATGGCGTTGGAAAGATGGCAGTGGATGCTATTACAATGCGAGATTATCCGATCATCCAGGCGTATGTGGCGTGGATGGCGATCATCTATGTGGTGGTAAATCTGATCACGGATATCATCTATCATTATCTGGATCCTCGCGTAAGACTGGGAGGTGACAGAGCATGAGTGAGCAGAAAAACAGGAAAAAAACAGTCTCTGTCCGCAGGCAGAAGGTGCGTAAAAATTATGTCAGAGAGAAGCTGATCTTCTTTGCAATATTGGCGTTGCTCCTGTTGATCGTGGCAGCTTTTGCACGGAAGTTATGCCCATATGATCCGGACATTCAGGATCTTCTGCAGGCGCAGAAACCACCGAGTGCGGAGCATATTTTGGGGACAGACCGATATGGAAGAGACATGTTTTCAAGGGTGCTAGTGGGTAGTACGATTAGTATCTATGCAACGCTTTTTCTGGTAGCAATTGTTACGGTAGTTGGAACAGTGATCGGTATTATCTGTGGCTGGTGCGGCGGAACTGCAGACACAATCCTGATGCGTATATCGGATCTTTTTCTGGCATTTCCGAGCCTTGTTTTTGCACTTGCAGTGGCAGGCGTGCTTGGCGGAGGCATACAAAATGCAGTTATAGCGCTTGCGGTGATCGGCTGGCCAAAGTTTGCCAGACTTGCCAGAGGGCTGACGCTTGCGCAGAAAGATTCTCCGTATCTGATGGCGGTAAGACTTTCGGGGAGCAGTACATTTAAGATTATGTTTAAGCATATTTTACCGAATATCGCAGGACCGATCCTGGTCACAGCGGTTCTTGATATCGGAACGATGATGATGGAACTTGCGGGGCTTTCCTTCCTTGGACTTGGCGTAAAACCGCCGATGGCAGAGTGGGGAAGTATGATCAATGACGGAAGAAGTATGCTTCAGATTTCACCGTGGATGGCGCTTGCACCGGGACTGGAGATATTTATTACAGTTATGATATTTAATCTTCTGGGCGATACGCTCAGGGATTTTATGGACCCCAAAGAAAGAGCTAAAAATTAGAAAGGAAGTACAGATCATGAAGAAGAAACTGATCGCAGCAATTCTTACAGGAGCTATGCTTGCAGCAGGAATGACCACAAGTGTATGGGCAGATGGAGGAAAATCTTTTGTCTATGGAACGACAGGATACAGCGAAGAAATGGGTGATGCTGGTCTGAATCCACATGACAATTATTCTGGTTGGAGTGCACTTCGTTATGGTGTTGGAGAGACTCTTTTTAAGTACAATGACAACATGGAAGTGGAGCCGTGGCTGGCAACAGACTATGAATTTGTGGATGATACAACGGTAAAGATCACACTTCGTGACGGGGTAAAATTCTCCAGTGGACGTACCATGGATGCAGAGGCTGTCAAGGAATGTCTGGAAGATCTGATCGCAGTTCATGACCGTGCACCTTATGATCTGAAGATCGACCATATGGATGCAGACGGACTGACACTTACCATTTATACTACTGAACCATGTCCGGCAATCATCAATTATCTTGGCGATCCGTATGGTGCGATCATCGATATGGAATATGGAATCCAGGGTGAGGGCGGCTCTGCAAATGTAGCCGGAACAGGCCCATATGTTGCGACAAATGTAACTCCTACCCAGATCGATCTGGTTAAAAATGAAGACTACTGGGGTGGTGATGTCAAGGTTGATAATATCACAGTAAAATCCTTTGCAGACGGAAGTGCGCTGACTGCAGCACTGCAGACAGGGGACATCCAGGGTACTTACGGACTGCAGTATGATAACTATCCGTTGTTTGAAAATAATCCGGATTATACCATCAATTCCTGTGCGACCAGCCGCTGTTTCTTTGGACAGTTTAACATGGAATCAGAGCTTATGCAGGATCAGAATATCCGCAAGGCTGTTGAGATGGGAATCGACAAAGAAGGCTTCTGCTCTGTGATCATGCAGGGTCGTGGTGTGCCGGCAAAGGCAGCATTCCCGAGCAGTTTCTCTTATGGAAATGATGCAGTAGAAACTGTTTCTTATGACCCGGATGGAGCGAAAAAACTTCTTGAAGAATCCGGATGGACAGATACAGATGGTGACGGATATGTGGATAAGGATGGAGAAAAATTAAGCATTAACTGGCTGACTTATCCGACTCGTCTAGAGCAGCCAAAGCTTGCAGAATATGCGCAGGCTACACTGAAAGATATCGGTATTGACGTGCAGGTAAATAACACGTCTGACCACAGAACCTTTGCAGAAAATGGAGATTTTGATGTGTATGTAAGCTCCACAACAACTGCACCGACCGGTGATCCGGAGTACTTCTTTACCAGTACAGTAGTTGGTTCCAAGAACTATGGAAAATACCAGAATGACGAGGTTACCAAGCTGACAGATAAGCTTCACCAGACCTTTGATAAGGACGAAAGAGGCAAGCTTGCAGTAGAACTTCAGCAGGATATTTTAGATGACGATGCATTCTTTTTTGTATCTCATCTGAACATGGGAATCGTGACAAAATCCAATGTTAAAGGAATGGCAGCACATCCATGTGATTATTATGAGATCACTGCAGATCTGGATGTAGAGTAAATTCTATTGTTGTTTACAGTAGTTAAATTCTGAGGAGAATGATTGATTATGAGTTCATTGCTTCGTGTAGAGCATGTGACAATTTCTTATAATGGAAAACCGGTGGTCCAGGATGTAAGTTTTGAACTGAAACAGGGCGAGATCCTGGGGATCGTTGGCGAGTCAGGAAGCGGCAAAAGCACGATCATCAAGGCAGTCATGGGGCTCCTGGGAGAGGAAGGTCTGGTTACCAGAGGGGATATCTGGTACAAGGGAGAAAACCTTACCGATATGAGCACAAAGGAGCTCCGCAGATACCTGGGAAAAGAGATCGGAATGGTGTTTCAGGACTGCAAATCTGCGCTGTGTCCGGTACGAAAGATTGGGGTTCAGATACATGAGGCAGTGTCAGAACATGAAAAAGCAAGCAGACATGAGGTCAGAAACCGTGCCGGTGAGATCATGAAAAAGATCGGGCTTAATGACGCAGATCGGGTGCTGGACAGCTATCCGTTTGAGCTCTCTGGTGGGATGAATCAGAGAGTGGGAATCTGTACAGCCATGATCATGCGGCCTAAGCTTTTGCTGGCAGATGAACCGACGAGTGCGCTTGATGTGACGGTGCAGAAACAGGTGGTGGAAGAGCTTTTGTTTATGCGGGAAGAATACAACACAGCGATGATCCTTGTAACCCACAATATTGGTGTGGTGAGGATGATGGCAGACAGGATTCTGGTGCTTCAGGATGGGCATGTCAGAGAGTATGGAGAGACAGAAAACGTTCTGGAAAATCCGCAGGATCCGTATACAAAGAAGCTGATGGGATCTGTACTGAGACTGAAAAAATCAGGGATGTGAGTATGGCGGATTGTTATAAAGTTTGTATTCTGAAGAGGAATGTTTGATATGTCAGAAATTGTTTTGCGGGCAGAGAATCTGAAAAAAGTATTTGTGTCGCGGAAAAAAGAATTTACAGCTGTGGATGATGTGAGCTTTGAACTGGAGCGGGGTGAGTGCCTTGGGATCGTAGGTGAATCTGGCTCCGGAAAGAGCACGATCGCGCAGATGATCACGCATCTGGAGCCTGCCACAGAGGGCCAGATTTTTCTTAAAGAGCAGGATATTACGCATGCCAGGGGGAAGGCTCTGCGTGATATTTATCAGGATATCCAGATGGTTTTTCAGATGCCGATGGAATCCTTTGATCCGCGATGCACGCTGGGAGACGGAATTGGGGAAAGTCTTCGGAACATGGGGATAAGCCGTGATGAAACACGCAAACGTGTGGAAAATCTTCTTGAAAAATGTGGAATGGATAAGGAATATGCGGACCGATATCCACATCAGGTCAGTGGCGGTCAGTGCCAGAGAGCTGCGATCGCAAGGGCTCTGGCAGTCGGACCTGAGATACTGATCTGTGATGAAGCCACGAGTGCTCTCGATGTGACGGTGCAGAAGCAAATATTGGAGCTCTTGAAAGAATTAAAGGAGAAGGAAGAGCTGTCGTTTCTTTTTATCTGCCATGACCTTGCGCTGGTGCAGGAATTCTGTGACAGAGTCCTGGTACTCTATCAGGGAAAGGTTGTGGAATGCGGGACTCCGGATGAGATCATCAATCATCCGAAGATGGATTATACAAAGAAGCTGGTCGAGTCAGTTTTGTAGTCGGGGGCTTTTGCTCCCGACATTATAATAAGTAGCAAATAATAGTTGGAGGGCAGGAACTATGGTAGTCAATGTTTTTCTGTTTGATGATTTTGAAGTGATGGACGTGTTTGGCCCGACGGAAGTTTTTGGGCGTGTGCCGGAGCATTTTTACATTCGTTATATTTCGCTGCGCGGGGGTCTGATCACTGGAAAGCAGGGAGTGAAAGTGTGGACAGAACCACTGAATCCGGCGGAGATTGAGGATATTCTTCTGATCCCGGGCGGAACGGGCGTTAAGAGTTTTCTTCATATGGAGAAGGACGGACAGCAGCTTTTAAAAGCGGCCGTGGAAGAAGCTTCTTTTTGTATGATGGTGCAGAATGCTTCGGCGATGCTGGCAAGGACTGGGCTTTTGTTCCATCGCCAGGTGTGCGATTATGCGTATGATGAAAACTGGAAGCGGATGTTTACAGTAGGAATTGACTATATTGACGGTGAGAAGTGGATTTCTGACGGGAAGTATTATTCCTGCAGTACGACGATGGCTGCGATAGATATGACGCTGGGACTGATCAGCGATAACCTGGATGTTGGTGTTGCAGAAAAGATCGCAGAAGAGATTGGATATGCGTGGGATAGTAGTCTCGACCTATAACAAAAAGATAGCTACGTATATCAAAATGGAATATTTATGCATCCCCCAGGGTGGGTTGTTGACGCTTTAATGTGGTGCTACAATACAGTTTATTAAGAGGCGCGCACCACATATAATAAAGTTTTCAAAGGGAAAGGAAGTATATTTATGCATATACCTGAGAACTATTTAAGCCCGTCAACATGTGCTGTAATGACAGCAGCCATGCTTCCGGTATGGGGATATTCGATCAACAAAGTAAGAACAGAAATACCTAAGGCTAAGATGCCTCTTCTTGGTATTGGTGCTGCTTTTTCATTTCTTGGAATGATGTTTAACGTACCGCTCCCAGGAGGTACAACAGGACATGCTGTAGGAGGAACTCTTATTGCAATCCTTACCGGAAGTCCGGCGGCCGGGTGCATATCGGTATCCATTGCGTTGCTGATACAGGCGTTGCTTTTTGGAGATGGCGGAATTCTTGCATTTGGTGCAAACTGCTTTAACATGGCGTTTGTATTACCGTATCTGGGCTTCTTCCTGTATAAGCTGCTTTTGAAAAAGACCGGGAAGCGTAAACTCAGTGCAGCGATTGGATCTTATGTGGGAATCAATGCAGCGGCTTTTTGTGCGGCAGTTGAATTTGGAATACAGCCATTATTATTTAAGGATGCAGCAGGACAGGCTCTTTATTGTCCATATCCTTTGAGTGTATCGATACCGGCAATGATGATCGGCCACATTACGTTGTTTGGTCTGGCAGAGATCGTGCTTACGGTAGTGGTACTGACATTTGTAGAAAAAGCAGCTCCGGCAGCGCTGGATGCGGTTCCGGATAAGACTGCGTTTAAACCATTATATATACTGGCAGCAGTGCTCATTGTTTTAACACCGATTGGCCTTCTGGCAACAGGAACAGCCTGGGGCGAATGGGGCGTAGATGAAATGGCAACGCTTGTCAGTGGAGGTACACAGCTGGGTTACACACCGTCTGGAATGGAGAGTGGATTTGAACTTTCAACACTGTTTCCGGATTACTCGATGGCGGGTATGCCGGAATGGACCGGATACATTCTTTCCGCTGTCGTTGGTGTGGCACTTCTGGTAATTTTCTTTAAGATTGTTTCTTCGCTTATGAAGGACAAGGTTGACTTTAAAAAGAAAGCGGCATAAAGATGAATGATCATAGAACAGAAAAAACAGAGATTCCATCATGGATGTGTCAGGAAGAAGACTACACACCTTCTGAAGACAAAGAGGCTTTTCTGACTAAAAGTACAAAATCTGTTTTGTCTGTGCTTGCTAAATTGAGATTTAATGAAGGGAAGGATGGCAGATTTTCTGCTGCTCCTTCTCTTAAATTGTTTTATACGATATTATTTATAATTCTGACTGCTTCTTCAAAAAATTATCTGTTTGTGCTAATTATGTGTGCTGCAGTGACGGTCCGTCTGACTTTCTTTTCGGCAGCAGCGATCCGGCAGATATTAAGTGGAACAGCCGGGGCGGTGCTGATCTCGATTTTTCTTCTTTTGCCGGCAGTGTTTATGGGAAATCCACAGACTATGGCGAATATTACTGCGCGGGTGTATGTTTCGGTGACTCTTGTCGGTATCCTTTCGGCAGGGACATCGTGGAATAAACTTACCGCTAGCATGAGGTCTTTCCATGTTCCGGCACTGTTTATTTTTACATTGGATATTACGTTAAAATATATTTCGGTCCTGGGTGAAATCTGTGTGGATATTCTGCGGTCGATCAGTTTAAGATCAGTTGGGAAAAATCCGGACAAGGCGAGAGCTTTTTCAGGTGTTCTTGGCATTACATTTCTTAAATCCACTGAGATGGCTGAAGAAATGTATGCGGCTATGTGCTGCAGGGGATTTACTGGAGAGTATGAAAAAAAACAAAAATATGAGCCGTGCGTGAGTGATATTTTTTATATTTTGATAATGGCTGGCTGTGCAGCGTTGTTTATTTATCTGAATAAAATAGCTGCGTGATGGATGTGATTGAGAGGAGATAAATATGATCGATCTGCAAAAAGTGTGCTACGCTTATGAGCATGAGGTGGCACTCAGATATATTGATCTTCATATTGAAAAGGGTGATTCTTTGGTCATTCAGGGACCGAATGGATGTGGAAAATCAACGCTTATCAAATTGCTGAATGGAATTATATTTCCATCCGAAGGAAGTTATTTTTACAAGGACCATGAGATTACTGAGAAAGCGCTGAAGGACAGCAGGTTCGCCAAGTGGTTTCATCAGCAGATGGGATATGTGTTTCAGAATGCGGATACACAGTTATTTTGTGGAAGCGTTGAGGAAGAAGTTGCGTTTGGACCGGTTCAGATGGGACTGTCAGAAGCGGAAGTCCATGAGCGGACGGAAGATTGTCTGAGATTGTTTGGAATAGAGAAGCTTAGGGAAAGACCGCCATATCATTTGAGTGGAGGCGAGAAGCGAAAGGTGTCTCTTGCCTGTATTCTTTCACTGAATCCGGAGGTATTGATTCTAGATGAGCCGCTTGCCGGACTGGATGAAAAAACACAGGATATGCTGACAGAGTTTTTGCAGGATTTTCATAAGGCTGGAAAAACGCTGATCACGATCACACATAATCGGCAGTTGGCTGAGAAACTGGGAACAAGATTTGCGGTCATGAATGAAGAGCATGAATTGAAAGTATTATAACTGTTCAGAAGGTAGTAATATTATAAAAAAAGTACTTCCCGCGGATTTGGAAGTACTTTTTTTATGGGTTGAATTGAATGTGCATCAATATGTGGAGGTCATGCACTTTATTTGGGAGATAACACAGTTCTTTGTGTTGTCTTTATTTTAACAAAATGGAGGGCGAAAACAAGCCTCCTGGGGGGATGCGGAAGCATGAAAAAAAGGGGCGGAGATATGCATTATATGAATGGATGTGGTGTGATGGGGAGTTACGTTGTGATGGGGAGTTACGGCAGGATATTCCCGTGTATGGACGTGTAATACCGCTGCGTTTGCTACTCGCTGCATGCGTCTGTTATCCGCCAGTCGCCCAAACTCGCTGCCGCTCAAACAGTGGGCTTGGTGGCGGAAACTAGCCTGCATCTCGTAACGCAAGCCTCGCGAGTAT
This sequence comes from uncultured Blautia sp., assembly GCF_934424005.1. Taxonomy (GTDB): domain Bacteria; phylum Bacillota; class Clostridia; order Lachnospirales; family Lachnospiraceae; genus Blautia_A. Next base: position 9,437 of record NZ_CAKRXI010000012.1, on the reverse strand, counting down.
TCCTTGTCCATACACGGGACATTTCTGCCTGTAAGCATCCCCAGGCACAGTCGTAGGGGAGGTGTGGCGCAGGAGATAATCTGCAAATGAAAAAAAGTGCGAATGCAGTCACAAGTATAGAGCAGAGATAATCTGCAAATGAAAAAAGTGCGAATGCGGTCACAAGTATGGCGCAGAGATAATCTGCAAATGAAAAAAAGTGCGAATGCAGTCACAAGTATGGCGCAGGAGATAATCTGCAAATGAAAAAAAGTGCGAATGCGGTCACAAATATGGTGCAGGAGATAATCTGCAAGTGGGAAAAATTGCGAATGCGGTCACAATATGGCGCAGGAGATAATCTGCAAATGGAAAAAAGTGCGAATGCAGTCACAAGTATAGAGCAGAGATAATCTGCAAATGAGAAAAATTGTGAATGCGGTCACAAGTATAGCGCAGGAGATAATCTGCAAATGAAAAAAAGTGCGAATGCAGTCACAAGTATAGAGCAGAGATAATCTGCAAATGGGAAAAATTACAAATGCAGTCACAAATATAGAGCAGAGATAATCTGCAAGTAAGAAAAAATGCGAATGCGGTCCCCAGGACAGCTGTAGGGGGAAGGTACAGAGGGAATCGTAATCCGACTCCGACAAAAACATATAAAAGACACCCATTGACAATTGTAGTAAGTATGGATATGATTAAAAGAACAGAACGTACTGTTAAAAGCAGAAAAAAAGAGCAGAAAAAAAGAGCAGAAAAAGAACAGAAAAAAAGCTCAGAAGGAAGAGGCGGAGCGTTATGTCAGCAAATACAGCAGTCATTGAGGAACTCCATAGGGCAATAGCCGAGCAAAGGAATATGGAGGAGCTGGAGGGGCTTCTCTGGGCGGGGGTGCTTGCGTACCAGGGAGAAACTTTCTACACGCTTTCCGGCCTGGAATTCTCCTACACGGTAAAACATAAGAAAAACGGAGACTACAGTGGAGAACTTCTGATCTCCCGTAAGGAGACAAGCAAGACCCTGACCAGAAGCTCCGTGATGCTGGCATTTCATAAAGTACTGGAACAGATAGAGATTAAAGAAAATAATGGAAATACATACTTGCTCCTTCCAGAATACCGCGGCCCAAAATCGATCGGGCAGATTTTTGGAATCTCATATATCTTCAGCATGTTTCTGGAGTTTGGCCTGATCCGCACAAATGAAAAAGATAAGATAGAAAAAGCAAAAGCTGAAAAGGTCAAATGACCTCTTCAGCTCTTTTTAAAGCATCCGATATACTTGCCTGGAAGTTCTCTTCTCCGACAAGTTCTACAAAACCAGCTTTTTGCATAACACGCATTGGCTGTTCATTGACATGAGAGAATACAAGAGTGATTCCTTTGCTTTCGCAGATCTTTACCAGGTTCTGGAGTGCATTCATGGCAGTGCTGTCCAGAGCCGGAACACTGCGCATACGAAGAATCAGACACTTGGTAAAATCTTTGACGACGATATGCTCAATGGCATCTGCGGCACCAAAGAACAGTGGTCCGGTGATCTCGTAAACACGGATCTGCAGCGGCAGTTTCCGGAGGTGTTCATCGATATCCGGTGTATCGTCATCGTTATATACCCAGCTGTCTACATGAGTTTCTTCGCTCATTCGTTTGATGAAAAGCAGACACGCAAGCACCATGCCGATCTCGATGGCAACGACAAGGTCAAAGACTACTGTCAGCACAAAGGTTACCAGGAGTACAAGGATATCGCTCTTAGGTGCTGTTTTGAGCAGGTCGCGGAAGGTTCTCCACTGACACATATTGTAGGCAACGATAAAAAGGATCGCAGCGATCGTCGGCATCGGGATCATTCCTGCATAAGGCATCAGGACAACCAGAACGATGACCAGTGTGATGGAGTGGACCATTCCGGCAATCGGAGTACGTCCGCCATTTTTGATGTTGGCAGCAGTTCTCGCGATAGCGCCTGTTGCAGGGATACCGCCAAAGAGAGCGGAAGCAATGTTTCCGGCGCCCTGTGCCACGAGTTCCATATCCGAACGATGTTTGCTGTTGATCATTCCGTCGGCAACTACGCAGGAGAGCAGAGACTCAATTGCCGCAAGTACTGCGATCGTAAATGCATTTGAAATAGAATTCCCGATAGTACTGAATTTTATTGCCGGCATATGGAAGCGCGGAAGGGAATTGCTGATCGTGTACAGATTTCCAATGGTAGATACTTTCAGTGGAAGAAACTGGACCATCAGGATTCCAACGATTACAGCGATCAGAGAACCTGGAACCTTCTTAAAAATATAAGGTGCAATGATCAGGATCGCAAGGCTGACAACGCCAACGATCAGGGCATCAGTATTTATAGAAGAAATATTCTGTACAAAAGCTTCCATCTTTTCGGTTGTCTCGATTGGTTTTACACCATCCGGATAAGTGACTCCGAAAAAATCCTTCAACTGACCGATCACGATAGTCACAGCGATTCCGGAAGTAAATCCGGTTGTAATAGTATAAGGAATAAATTTGATCAGACTTCCGAAGTGACAGAGTCCCATCAGAATAAGAAAAACACCTGCCATCACAGTGGCAATGATAAGTCCATCCATTCCGTCACGGGCAACAATACCGGCAACGATGGTTGCAAATGCAGCGGTTGGCCCGGCTATCTGTACACAGCTTCCGCCCAGAGCAGAGATTACAAATCCGGCTACAATAGCGGTAAAGATACCGGCTTCAGGACCAACACCGGAAGCAAGTGCAAGAGCAATGGATAAGGGAAGAGCAATGATCGCAACGATGATACCTGCGGTCACATCTTTGATGAATTGTGACTTGTCATAAGATTTCAGACAGGTCAGGAGCATTGGTTTTAGAGAATTCATAGAAATTTTAGACCTTTCTTTTTGACTTTGCGGATTTAGTATAGCACAGAGGAAAAGAAAAAATAACAGAAAACAGGCATGTTCGCATTTATATACAAAGTTGACGAAATTATGCTTGACATTTATTTTTTTTGGATATATACTTTGATAATCAAAATATTCTAAAACCAAAACAAATCAGGAATATGAGGAAACAATTATTATGAATAAAGAACAGACCTTAACCGGTGTCATCCGGGGAACGGGAGCCTGTGTTCCAAAGCGAGTCATGGATAATGACGAGATCGCCGGTTTTGTTGAGACCAGTGATGAGTGGATCCGGGAACGTACAGGTGTGGAGCGGCGTCATATAGCAGAAGAGGAAACAACCGTTTCCATGGCTGTTGAGGCCGGTCGCCAGGCAGTTGAAGAAGCCGGAGTTTCACCGGAAGAAATCGATATGATCCTGGTGGCTACCGGATCTGCTGACCGGGTTTTTCCATGTACCGCCTGTCAGGTGCAGGAAGCTCTTGGAGCTTCGGGAGCCGTTGGATTTGATCTCAATGCCGCATGCAGCGGATTTCTTTTTGCTTACAACACTGCCCAGGCTTATATCGCTTCTGGAATATATCGAACGATCCTGGTCATTGGAAGTGAGAGCCTTTCTCGTCTGGTGGATTGGACGGATCGCGGAACCTGTATCCTGTTTGGGGATGGGGCTGGAGCGGTTCTTCTTCAGGCGAAGGAAGGAAAAAGCCATCAGCCGGTTTCACATTCTGATGGACGAGGCGGACCGGCACTGACCGGACCGGGAGTGCTTGGAAGAGCCCGCAGTATTGATCAGGATCCAAAAGAAACAAAAACAGAATACATTACCATGAATGGCAAGGATGTTTTCCAGTTTGCAGTCCGCAAGGTTCCACAGGTGATACAGGAAGTTTTGAAAGAAAATGAACTTTCTATAGAAGACATTGACTGGTTTGTTCTTCATCAGGCGAATGCGAGAATCGTGGATGCAGTTGCGAGGCGGCTTCGCCTGGATATCGGGAAGTTTCCAATGAATCTTCAGGACTATGGAAATACCTCATCCGCGAGCATTCCGATTCTGCTGAATGAACTGAATCGAAAAGGTGTCCTGAAAAAAGGACAGAAGCTGGTTCTGGCAGGATTTGGCGCAGGACTTTCGTGGGGAGCCAGCGTGCTGGAGTGGGACATCACGGAGGGATGAAGCAATTCGTAGATATCCGATATCTCGATATTAAATAGATACAGAAGAATAGAGACCATATAACATTGGCAAAAAGGGGAACAGAATTTCATCATAAAAGTGAAGTCTGAAACCCCAATTATATAAATTTAATTAAAACAGAAAAAGGAGAAAACAAAAATGTTAGAAAGAATTATTGAACTTACAGCAGAAAACTTAGGAGCAGATGCAGCAACAATCACAGCAGAGACATCTTTTAAAGATGATCTTCATGCAGATTCCCTGGATCTCTTTGAGCTTGCAATGGCATTCGAAGAAGAATTTTCTGTAGAGATCCCAAGCGAGGATCTTGAGCAGATCACAACAGTTGCAGATGTAATGAAATATCTGACAGAGCATCAGGCGTAATCGTCAACCGGGCTGATCGAGAGGACATAAATTTATGAAGACAGAGATCACAGAATTATTAGGAATTGAGTATCCGGTGATCCAGGGCGGTATGGCCTGGGTTGCAGACTATCATCTGGCAGCAGCCGTATCCAATGCAGGCGGTCTTGGAGTGATCGCTGCAGGCGGCGCACCGGCAGAGTGGGTAAGAGAACAGATCCGTGAGACAAAAAAGCTGACTGACAAACCATTTGGTGTGAACATCATGCTGATGAATCCGGAAGCAGACAAGATCGCAAAGGTAATCCTGGAAGAGGACATCAAGGTAGTGACAACAGGTGCAGGAAGTCCGGAGAAATATATGGCAGACTGGAAGGCAGCCGGGGTTAAGGTTATTCCTGTCATTGCATCAGTAGCACTTGCAAAACGTATGGAGCGCTGCGGTGCAGATGCAGTCGTTGCCGAAGGTACAGAGGCCGGTGGACATATAGGAGAGCTTACCACAATGGTACTGGTTCCGCAGGTTGTCGATGCGGTGAATATCCCGGTGATCGCAGCGGGCGGTATTGCAGACGGCAGAGGCATGGCAGCGGCATTTATGCTGGGTGCCAGAGGAATCCAGATGGGAACAATCTTTGCAGCATCTAAAGAATCTGTGATCCATGAAAATTATAAGAACAGTATTCTTAAAGCAAAAGACATCGACAGCCGTGTAACAGGAAGAAGCACCGGACATCCGATCCGTGTTCTTCGTAATGATATGGCGCGTAAATATCTGGAAATGGAAAAAGAGGGTGCACCGTTTGAGGAGCTGGAAAAGATGACTCTTGGCAGTCTCAGAAGAGCAGTCCAGGATGGTGACGCTAAGAATGGCAGTCTGATGGCAGGGCAGATCGCAGGTATGATCAAAGAAGAACGTTCCTGTGAGGATATTATTAAATCTACGGTATCCGATGCCTGCAGACTGATGAATGGAGTAAGTGTAAATGAGTAAGATTGCTTTTATTTATCCGGGACAGGGTGCACAGGCAGTTGGAATGGGAAAGGACTTTTATGAGAAGAGTCCTTTATCCAGGACAATATTTGACCAGGCATCTGAGGCAGTGAACCTTGATCTTAAAAAACTTTGTTTTGAAGAAAATGATCTTCTGGACAAAACAGAATATACACAGGTGGCCATGGTAACAGCCTGTCTGGCAATGACAAGAGCAGTTGAATCCATGGGACTTCATGCAGATATGACAGCCGGTTTAAGCCTTGGCGAATACTGCGCGATCGCTGTTGCAGGCGGTATGTGTGATCTGGACGCGATCCGCACGGTACGATCCAGAGGAATTTTTATGGAACATGCAGCACCGGAAGGAAGCGGCGCAATGTCCGCAGTGCTCGGAATGGATGCAGCGGTGATCGAGGATGTTTTAAATGGCAGAGAGGGCGTTTCTATTGCAAACTACAACTGCCCGGGCCAGATCGTTATCACCGGTGAGGCAGCTGCGGTTGCTGAGGCAGGAACTGCTTTAAAAGAAGCAGGAGCAAGAAGAGTACTTCCACTCAAGGTGAGCGGACCATTCCATTCACCGATGATGAGACCTGCAGGAGAAGAGCTGGCAAAGGTTTTTGCCGGAGTCAGCATGAATCCATTAAAGGTTCCGTATGTGGCAAACATTAACGCAGAAGTGATCACAGACTGTGGAAGAATCGAAGGACTTCTGGTGGATCAGGTCAGTGGATCTGTCCGCTGGCAGCAGAGTGTGGAAACCATGATCCGTGAAGGTGTGGACACCTTTGTTGAGATCGGACCGGGCAAAACCCTGACAGGTTTCCTTCGTAAGATTGATAAAAATGTAAAAGCTTATCACATCGGAAGCTGGGAAGAAGCAGTTCAGGTGTGTGAGGAATTGAAATAAAATTTGATAAGACCGGATAAAGGTACATCTGGTCACAGCAGATGCCGAGAGGAGAGAAATAAGTGGCAGAGCAGAATAAAAAGAAAGTTGCTGTTGTAACAGGTGCTTCCAGAGGAATCGGAAGAGCCATTGCCCTGGAGCTTGCTTCCAGAGGTGCAGCAGTTGTAATCAATTATAACGGTTCTGAGGAACGGGCACGAGAAGTGCAGAAAGAGATTGAGGAAAAAGGCGGCGAGGCTGAGATCAGACAGTGGAATGTTGCGGATTATAAAGCCTGCGAAAGTGCTGTAAAGGACATCGTAAAAACTCATGGAAGTATTGATATTCTGGTAAACAATGCCGGAATTACAAAAGACGGACTTCTGATGGGAATGTCCGAAGAAGATTTCGATCAGGTGATCGATGTCAACCTCAAGGGAACTTTCAACATGATGCGTTTTGTTTCCAGACAGATGCTCCGTCAGCGTTCAGGACGTATGATCAGCATGGCATCTGTTGTAGGAATTGCAGGAAATGCCGGACAGGCAAATTATGCAGCTTCCAAAGCCGGGATTATTGGTATGACCAAAAGTGCGGCGAGAGAGCTTGCATCCCGAGGCATTACAGTCAACGCAGTTGCTCCGGGATTTATAGAGACAGAGATGACTGCAGTTTTATCAGAAGAAGTAAAAAAAGCATCTGCGGCGCAGATCCCGCTGGGACATTTTGGAAAGCCGGAGGATATCGCAAAGACAGTAGCTTTTCTGGCATCTGACGATGCAGCATACATCACAGGGCAGGTGATTCAGGTTGATGGAGGAATGGTCATATGAGTAAGAGAAGAGTAGTTGTAACCGGACTTGGCGCCGTTACTCCTATTGGAAATAATGTTGAGGATTTCTGGGCAGGGATCCGCGAAGGAAAAGTCGGCATCGGACCGATCACAAAATTCGACACAACAGATTACAAGGTAAAGATCGCTGCAGAGGTTAAGGATTTTAATGCAAAAGATCATATGGATCCGAGAGCTGCAAGACGTATGGATCCGTTCTGTCAGTATGCTGTGACAGCAGCAAAAGAAGCTTTTGAGGATGCTGGCCTTGATATGGAAAAAGAAGATTCTTTCCGTGTGGGTGTCATTGTTGGTTCCGGTATCGGAAGTCTTCCACAGGTAGAAAACAACTATGAAAAGATCCTCACCAAAGGACCTGGAAAAGTAAATCCACTGATGGTCCCGATGATGATCTCCAATATGGCTGCAGGAAATATTTCCATTCAGCTGGGACTCCGCGGCAAATGTACAGATGTTGTGACAGCCTGTGCATCCGGAACACACAGCATCGGTGATGCATTCCGTGCGATCCAGTATGGTGACGCTGAGGTTATGCTTGCAGGTGGAACCGAAAGCTGCATCTGTCCGACAGGAGTAGCTGGATTTACCGCACTTACCGCACTGACCAAGACTGAAGATGCTGCAAGAGCATCCATTCCTTTTGATAAAGAAAGAAGCGGTTTTGTTCTCGGTGAAGGTGCCGGAATCGTGGTTCTTGAGGAACTGGAGCATGCAAAGGCAAGAGGCGCAAGAATTTATGCCGAGTTGGTTGGCTACGGTGCAACAGCGGATGCTTTCCACATTACTTCTCCTGCAGAGGACGGAGCAGGCGCAGCCAGAGCAATGGAGCTTGCAATGGAAGAAGCAGGTGTTCAGCCATCTGAGGTAGAATACATCAACGCACATGGAACAAGCACACATCATAATGACCTGTTCGAGACCAGAGCGATTCACAAGGCATTTGGCGATGCTGCAAAAGACCTGGTTGTAAACTCAACAAAATCTATGATCGGACACCTTCTTGGTGCAGCCGGCGGAGTGGAATTTGTGACCTGCGTAAAATCTCTGGAAGATGGATTTATCCACCAGACAGTTGGAACGACAGATCCTGACGAAGAGTGTGACCTGAACTATGTGATCGGTGCTCCGGTAGAAAAAGAGATTCATTATGCAATGAGCAATTCTCTTGGATTTGGCGGACACAACGCAACACTTCTTGTAAAGAAATATGAGGGTTGATAATTATGGAATTTGAAAATCTTCTTACATTAATAAAAACAGTATCAGATTCTGAACTGACAGATTTTGATTATGAAGAAAATGGTACCCGTATTCGACTGAAGAAGAAAAAAGAAACAGTAATAGTTTCAGGGAAATCTTCTGATGTACCGGTTATGGGACTTGATGAGATTCAGACAGTTGGGAATGCAGCTGTAGTGAACACAACGAATGCTCAGGCTGACAACAGTGAACCAGAGGGTATGATCGTAAAATCTCCTCTGGTAGGAACTTTTTATACAGCACCTGCAGAGGATGCGGCTCCGTTCGTGTCAGTTGGGGATCTGGTCAAAAAGGACCAGACACTTGCTATCGTTGAAGCAATGAAACTGATGAATGAGATCGAGAGTGAATTTGAAGGCAAGGTTGCAGAAATCTATGTAGAAAACGGACAGGCAGTAGAGTATGGACAGCCGTTATTCCGGATTGTATAAAAAGCGGTGGACAAGCCTGAAGATTGTGGACAATTTATGGTAACAGAGAAATTCCTGTGGATAACATGGAATTGTCAGTTATAAATGGGAGTATGATTATGAACAGATTAGGTGTAAAAGAAATTGAGCAGATTCTTCCTCACAGACATCCATTTCTTCTGGTGGATTATATTGAGGATTATGAGCCAGGTAAGTTTGCAGTCGGCTATAAATGTGTGACTTTCCGTGAGGATTTTTTTAAGGGACATTTCCCACAGGAACCGGTAATGCCGGGTGTTCTGATGGTGGAAGCTCTTGCGCAGACTGGTGCGGTGGCAATTTTAAGTCTGGAAGAAAATAAGGGCAAGATTGCATATTTCGGCGGAATCAAGAATTGCAGATTTCGTGGGAAAGTTGTTCCGGGAGATAAGCTTCGTCTGGAAACAACGATCATTAAATGCAAGGGACCGGTTGGCGTCGGACATGCTGTTGCAAGTGTTGACGGCAAAGTAGTAGTTGATGCAGAACTGACTTTTATGATTGGATAGGTGAAACACTATGATAAAAAAAGTGCTGATCGCGAACAGAG
>NZ_CAKRXI010000011.1 GCF_934424005.1 uncultured Blautia sp. | reverse complement strand
TCGCCAAGCGGTAAGGCACAGCACTTTGACTGCTGCATTCGCTGGTTCGAATCCAGCTAGCCCAGTCTTTTATATGGGATATTAGCTCAGTTGGTAGAGCACTTGACTTTTAATCAAGTTGTCCGGGGTTCGAATCCCCGATGTCTCATTAATAAATAAAAACACTATCATTTCGATAGTGTTTTTATTTATCTTTTATGTTACACACGAATATGGCAGACAATTTGCGGATGTGGCGGAATTGGCAGACGCGCCAGATTTAGGTTCTGGTGTCTACGACGTGCAGGTTCAAGTCCTGTCATCCGCATTTTATTTAAGTGATAAGGATTGTAAAGAGACTTACCACTTCCTCTGCACACCTTTGGCTGAGAAGCAAAGGACTTCTTCGTTTTTCAAATAGGATATGTATAGAATAACAGCAGGAGACTTCTCTCTCGTATGGAGAAGATTTCCTGCTGTTTTGACATTCTATTAGTTGGTTTTCCCTGAATCTTAACCTGAACAATCCAGGGGTCCTCTATACATACTTGTTTAAATCATTCTACAGATATTTGATCTCGGCAGACATCTTTCCATCTTTATCGGTCTCAAGGACCACATAGCTTGGCTTTCTGCCGTTCTGACGTGGATAGGACAGACTTCCCGGGTTAATGGCCAGAACACCGTCTATTTCTTCAATTACAGGCTTATGCGTGTGTCCGAAGAACACAGCATCACAGTCTCTGGACTTTGCTTCTTCCGCGACACCTGAAATATCCATGGACACACCATAATAATGTCCATGCGTGACAAGAACCTTATTTCCATCAAGTTCTATCTCCTCTTCTCTCGGAAGGTCTGAGAAAAAATCATTATTGCCGGAAACAATACAACAGGGACATTCCGCAAGAGCTTCTATAAAAATCTCTCTTCCTTCCACATCTCCGCAATGCACCAGCATATCAAACGGTGTTTCCATCATGACTGCTTTTTCCAGATTCTCATCATGTCCATGCGTATCACTGACGATCAGTACCTTCATCTGAGTTCATCCTTGATCGCACGCAGAGCCTTCCCTCTGTGGCTGATCTTGTTTTTTTCTTCCATGGAAAGTTCTGCAGAGGTACAGCCATATTCCGGAAGATAAAAGATCGGATCATAACCAAAACCATTTTCTCCGCTCTCTTTATATCCGATTCTGCCTTCCATCGCTGCTCTCACAGTCTTCATCGTTCCATCCGGAAATGCCGCCGCAATCGCACAGACAAATCTTGCAGTTCTCTTTTCATCCGGCACACCTTCCAGTCTCTCAATCAGATTTGCATTTTTAATATGATAAGAAGTGTCTTCTCCCATATAACGTGCAGAATAAATTCCCGGCTCTTTATTCAGGTAATCGATTTCCAGACCCGAATCATCTGCCAGAACGATCTCACCTGTCAGATTACAGATTGTCCTGGCCTTGATCTGTGCATTTTCTTCAAATGTTTTTCCATCTTCTACAATATCTGCATGAATTCCGGCATCTTTTAAAGATAGAAGTTCAATATCCAGATCTCCGAGTATTTCACGGATCTCTTTCATTTTTCCCTGATTACCGGTTGCAAAAATTACTTTTTTCAATCTTTTTTCCTCCTTGGCGGTTTCGGACCCAGGAACTGATAATAATATGTTTTTAACATACCATTATAAATCTTACGATTCTTGTCCGCTTTTCGTCCAATATCATTTTCCGCACGGTCATAAGATGTGATCAGATACATAGACCACTTATCCAGACGATCATAGCTCTCTCCAATCTCTCTGTACAGCTGCGGGAGTGCTTCTTTTTCTTCCAGACGTTCTCCGTATGGCGGGTTCGTGATGATAAATCCATACGGTTTCGGATGGCTGAGATCTTTGACTGCTCTCTGCTGAAAATGGATCAGCTTATCCACTCCTGCCATCTTCGCATTGGCACGGGCAGATTTCAGTGCCTCCGGATCAATATCATATCCCTGAATATCCGTATCTATATCCAGATTTACACGATCCTGTGCTTCCTCCAGTGCATCATACCAGCATTTTCGCGGAACCAGATGTTTCCAGTCTTCTGCAAGAAAAGAACGGTTCATTCCCGGTGCCATGTCTGCTGCTATCATAGCTGCCTCGATCGGGAACGTACCACTTCCGCAGAATGGATCAACCAGAATTCTGTCTTTGTTCCATGGTGTCAGCATGATCAGTGCAGATGCCAAAGTCTCTGTGATCGGAGCTTTGACGGTCATCTGACGGTATCCTCTCTTATGAAGAGAAACTCCGGATGTATCAATGCCGATCGTAGCCACATCCTTCATGAAAGCTACTCGAATCGGGAAACTTGCCCCATCCTCCGGGAACCAGGAAATTCCATAAACACTTTTCAGACGTTCTACGATTGCTTTTTTCATAATGGACTGAATATCAGAAGGACTGAACAGCGCACTCTTCACAGAATTGGCTTTTGCTACCCAGAACTTGCCATCCTTCGGAATATATTCTTCCCACGGGATCGCCTTTGTTTTTTCAAAAAGTTCGTCAAATGTCACTGCCTTAAACTCTCCGGTCTTCAGCAGAATTCTCTCTGTCGTACGAAGGAACATATTGGCCTGTGCAATCCCTTCCGCATCTGCCAGAAACGTAACTTTGCCATCTTCTACCTTACTGATCTCATACCCGAGATCCAGAATCTCGCGTTTCAGAACTGCTTCCATGCCAAAGTGGCACGGTGCGATCAATTCCATATATTTCATCCAAGCCTCATTTCCTTGATGATATTTCCATCAAAATCTTTAATCGTAAATGTTTTGTCTTCCAGGACAGCATATGTAGGCAGATTCCCTTCTTTCGGAATAGATACAGATCCCGGATTCAGAAGGATATACCCTTCTTTTTGTTCTGCTTTCAGCACATGTGTATGTCCATGTATCAGAATGTCTCCCTCGTGGAACGGTGGAAGATTATTTTCATTATAGACATGTCCATGCGTCGCATAAAAAGTAAGTCCGTTAATTGCCATAATACAGTAATCTGCCATTACCGGGAATTCCAGAACCATCTGGTCCACTTCCGCTTCACAGTTACCTCTTACTGCGTAAATATCATTTTTCATACCATTCAGCATTTTGATGACCTCTTTTGGCGCATATTCCTTCGGAAGGTCATTTCTCGGTCCGTGATAAAGCAGATCGCCCAGCAGCACCAGGCGTTCTGCCTGCTCTTCTTCATATTTCTCCAGCATCAGCCGACAATAGTATGCCGATCCGTGCACATCAGATGCAAACATGTATTTCATATTAAATTCTCCTCTGAATAATAACATTTTCTCTTTCTTACCTTATCATGGTTACAGGGAAATTACAAGATTTCATTACCTGTCTCCACTCACAAGATTTCTGCCCCGGTACGCCATAAAACCGCCGATCACCGAACGTGTCCTGTATCCCCGTCTGACAAATTCTCTTGCGGCTGCCATACTTGCACCACCTCTGTCACAGTAGAAGACAAGTATCTTATTTATTGGAAAATCTTTTCTGTTCTCCAGTGTTTCATATGGAATATTTACAGCTCCCCGCACATGACTTTCGGCATATACTTTTTCTTCTCGCAGATCTATGATCAAAGCATCGTTTCGCCCCACATAATAATCAAGCATCCTGGCTGAGATTGTTTCAATAGGAAACATGACAAACTTTCCTTTTTTATTTATCATATGTTCCCATTTCTTTTCAGTGCACGGTCCGCCTCTTCAATCTTCCAAATCAATACCATCCCTGTCTGCAGACAGCAAAAGAGGCTGACACATAGCCAGCCTCTTTGCAGGAGAAGGGAAAATCCTGTTTTAGTCTTCCTTAGTATCTGTCAGAATAATCATTCTGCTCTTTGTCATATGCATTGGATGTTTTGTTTCCATAACTGTTTCTGGAAGCATTTTTAGAGCTGTTTTTGGAACTGTTTCGGCTGTCCATTGCATTTTTGTCTGAAGTTTTATCCGTGCTGTAGTTTTTTGCTTTGTTTTCATTTTCGTAATTTTTTGCCATTTGTCCATTCCTCCTGGTTCGTTTTGTAATGTAACATTACTGTTTGCAGCAATTTCATTACATTCATTATTATGACCAGAAGAACAGGATACTATTCATAACTGTCTGGATTCTTTACAAAACAGCCAGAAAACTTCCATGATTTTCTATTTTTAAACAGAGAAATACCCGATAGGGGAGCTACCGGGTATTTCAAGGGGAGTATAAATAATTAAATAAGGGGTTATGTAAAAAAAATTTTTGAAGGGTAAATTCTTTTTACAAACAAGATTATAATATAAAATATTGAAAAAAGCAACAACATTTCACCAATATGTACCCTATTTTTGTCCAAATTATAACCGTTTCCCCCACTTGCATCCACTTTTAACTCCTGCATATTATTTTTACATTCTGCACAGTTATTTTTAAATAGTAATGAAAGCTCCTCTATGGTATAATTGTTCAGAATCGTAACCGTTTGTAAACGGTCACCTAGTTAAACGTTATCTGCCGCATGCAGATAAGAAAGAGAGGGTAAGGTGGAGAAAAAAATCATCCAAGTAGAAGACAAAGTACCTGTTAATCTGTTAATACCTTTAAGCATCCAGCACATGTTTGCCATGTTCGGTGCCTCTGTTCTGGTTCCTTTTATGTTCGGCATCAACCCTGCCATCGTTCTTCTGATGAACGGTGTCGGAACACTCCTGTTCATTCTGATCACCAAAGGCAAAGCACCGGCCTATCTTGGTTCCAGTTTTGCATTCCTGTCACCTGGACTCCTGGTTGCATCCAAATTTGGTTTCCAGTATGCTCTGGGAGGATTTGTTGTCCTCGGCATCTGCGGTATGATCGTTGCTCTGATCATCCGTCAGTGTGGAACTAACTGGATTGACATTGTCCTTCCAACCGCAGCCATGGGACCGGTAGTTGCATTGATCGGACTGGAGCTTGCCGGAAGCGCTGCAAGCACTGCCGGACTTCTGGACGAACAGATCGATATGAAAAATGTGATCGTATTTCTGGTCACACTCGGTGTTGCTGTATTTGGCCAGATCCTGTTCCGCGGATTTTTATCCGTTATTCCAATCCTGATCGCGATCATTGCCGGATATGCAGCCGCAGCTGCCTGCGGAATTCTTGATTTTACTGCTGTAAAAGAAGCTGCTTTTTTTGCACTTCCGAATTTTCAGGCACCGAAATTTAATCTGGAGGCAATCCTGACCATTCTTCCGGCACTGCTTCTTGTTACTTCCGAGCACATCGGACATCAGATCGTGACAAGTAAGATCGTAGGCAAAGATCTGCTGAAAGATCCCGGACTTCATCGTTCCCTTTTTGCAGATTTCTTCTCAACTACCATATCCGGATGTCTTGGTTCTGTGCCGACCACAACTTATGGTGAAAATATCGGTGTTATGGCTATGACAAAAGTTTACAGCGTTCAGGTCATTGGTGGTGCTGCAGTTCTTTCTATCTGCTGCTCTTTCCTCGGCAAACTTGCTGCCCTGATCAACACGATCCCAGGACCGGTTATCGGCGGAATCTCCTTCCTGCTGTACGGAATGATCGGAACTTCCGGTCTCCGTATGCTCGTAGACAATCAGGTGGATTACAGCAAATCCCGTAACCTGGCACTGACTTCTGTAGTCTTTATCGTAGGCCTTTCCGGAATCGCCCTGAATCTTGGCAACGTAAAACTCACCGGAATGGTTCTTGCCTGTGTAGTAGCCATGGCTTTAAGCCTTATCTTCTATATTCTTGATAAGCTACATCTGACAAACGATTTATAAAAATTTTCCGACACAAGAATCTATACAAAACAAGCTCCCGGTCTGTACATCAGGCCGGGAGCTTCAGAAATGGAGAAAAAATGAAATCCTATCATCAGAAATTTGTATCTGACCATCCTTATGAATCTTCCCCTATGGCAGAAATCGCCGGTTTTCCGGTCCGTCCGGGAATTTACGATCTGAACGGGGCTACTCCTTTGCAAAATGGTGTCAATTTTACCATTCACACATGCGGAGGAACCTCCTGTGAACTGCTTCTGTTCCACCGTGCACAGGAAGAACCTTTTGCTGTACTTCCTTTTCCGGAAGCTTACAAGATCGGTGATGTTTATTCCATGATCGTATATGGACTGAACATTGATGAATTTGAATATGCCTACCGTGTAGACGGACCATACTGTCCGGAAAAAGGACTGCTCTTTGACAAAAATAAAATTCTGCTCGACCCATATGCCAAAGCAGTTGCCGGTCAGCGTACCTGGGGCATCCGCTGGGACCATACGTATCATGCACGTGTCGTCAAAGACCGTTTCGACTGGGGTGATATGCCACAGTCCAAAAAAGAACTCTGTGACCTGATCATCTACGAACTGCATGTACGTGATTTTACTCATCATCCTTCTTCCGGTGTTCAGCATCGAGGAACTTTTTCCGGACTTATGGAAAAAATCCCTTATCTGAAAGAACTGGGAATCAATGCAGTGGAGCTGATGCCGATCTTCGAATTTGATGAGACCATGAATTCCCGTACCGTAGACGACAAACAACTTCTCGAATGCTGGGGATACAACACTGTCGGATTTTTTGCTCCGAACAGCAGCTATGCCGCTGCAAATGAACATAACCAGGAAGGTACAGAATTAAAGACACTGATCAAAGCACTTCATGACAATGGGATTGAAGTAATCCTGGATGTTGTTTTCAATCACACTGCCGAAGGAAACGAAAAAGGAAACACATTCAGTTTCAAAGGCTTTGACAACAATATTTACTATATGCTGACTCCTGATGGCAATTACTACAACTTCAGCGGCTGCGGAAACACCCTGAACTGTAATCACCCTGTCGTTCAGCAGCTGATTCTCGAATGTCTGCGCTACTGGACGATCAATTACCGCGTAGACGGATTCCGCTTCGATCTGGCAAGTATCCTTGGCCGAAATGAAGATGGCTCTCCTATGAATAATCCGCCTCTGCTCCGTACTCTTGCCGATGATTCAATCTTAAGCAACGTAAAACTGATTGCTGAAGCATGGGATGCCGGCGGTCTTTATCAGGTAGGAAGTTTCCCTGCAAGCGGCCGCTGGGCAGAATGGAACGGCAGATACCGTGACTCTCTCCGCAGTTATCTGAAAGGGGATTCCTGGAATGCATGGGATGCAGCCTGGAGTATCTCCGGCTCCGGTGATCTCTATGGTGGCTATTACGACAATACCCACAGCAACTATGCCGGTTACAATTCCTGCGTGAATTTTCTGACCTGTCATGACGGATTTACACTGTACGATCTATATGCGTACAATGACAAACATAACGAAGCAAACGGCTGGAACAACACAGACGGGGCCAATGACAACCGCAGCTGGAACTGTGGTGCCGAAGGTGAGACCGAAGATCCGGAAGTCCTCACACTTCGCCGCCGTATGATCCGTAATGCCTGTGCTGTCCTTATGTGCAGCCGCGGCACACCGATGTTTCTTGCCGGTGATGAATTTGGGAATACCAAATTCGGAAACAACAACAGCTACTGCCAGGACAACATTACTTCCTGGCTGGACTGGCGTATGCTCGAAAAGAACAAAGATCTGTTTGAATTCTTTAAATTTATGATCGCATTCCGCAAAAAGCATCCGGTCATCCACAAACAGCTGCCCACATCCGTCTGCGGCATGGATCCTATCCACACACATAATCTGAATGCAGAAGAAACAGATATTCCACGAGATGCACGTACCTTCTGTGTGAGCTTTGCAGGATACGATAAAGAAAAGGGAAAAGATGACCTGATCTATGTCGCAGTCAATACTTTCTGGGAAGACGTCACGATCACGCTTCCAAATCTTCACGGAAGAGGCGCATGGCACTTGAGCGTCAATACGTATGGAGATGGAAACGGGCAGTACTGCTATCCGGAAGGACAGGAAGTCCGAATTGACAGAAGTTTCGTGATGCGGCCGCGGAGCGTCGCCGTCTTCACCGGCCGGGATTATTAAATAGGAGTTAAAAACAAACTATATTCTCTGTATATCAAAGACTGCCTATCTGAAAACGGCTTCGAAATTTAGAAACACTAGGGCTATTATTCAGTCTGCTAAATACATGGATAAAAAGTGCATAACTCGCCTGACGGCTCAAACAATACACTTTTTATCCATAACTCAGCCTGAAAATAACCTGAGTGTTTCTATAAATTTCTGCAGATGTTTTCTGACAGGCAGTCTTTATATTCAGAGTTCTAGTTTTGTTTTATGTGGGTACCCTCAGATCACGCTTCGCGCGGTTCCTGCTTTCGTCATTCTCCCGAAAGTCACCACACTGCCCCAGATAAAGTCCGGTGAGGCAAGAAGAATAAAAAAATCCAGTCAACGATTTTCGTGATGCACCTCTGTGTCTGTCTCGTCTGAAGAACTTCGTGAAGGTTCCTGGTCGTACAGGTTTTTGCGTTGATGCAGAAAATGCTGCTGTCTGAGCGTAGCGAGTTCAGCACTTTTCTGTATCGCTTTTAGCAAAGTTCTGTACACCTTGGTACTTTAGAAGTTCTGAATTGAGACAGAACCAGAGGTGCATTCACTGAAAATCCCTAACTGGATCTTAGACTTTTCTCCTCACCGGGAATCCTTTATCATCTTTTAATCTGTCCATAATAAGCATTTGCACCATGTTTCCGGTAATAATGCTTATCCTGCAGTTCCTGTGGCGCCGGTTTCACCTGCGGATTGATCAGTTCACAGCGGCATGCCATCTTTGCAACTTCCTCAAGTACAACTGCATTGTGCACTGCCTCATGCGCATCTTTGCCCCAGGTAAACGGTCCGTGGTTCTTGCAAAGAACTGCCGGAACAGCCTCATAATCAAGCTTGCGGAAATAATCTGCGATCAGAACACCCGTATTTTTCTCATATGCCTCTTCAATCTCTTCTTTTGTCAGATTTCGGACACATGGAACTTCTCCATAAATATAATCCGCATGCGTTGTTCCATAACATGGGATAGCTCTTCCTGCCTGTGCCCAGCTCGTTGCCCATTCAGAATGCGTATGTACGATTCCTCCGATATTCGGGAACTCATTATAAAGAACCACATGTGTCGGAGTATCAGAAGATGGATTATATTCGCCTTCTACTTTATTTCCTTCAAGATCTACAACTACCATATCTTCCGGTCTCAGCTTATCGTATTCCACACCACTTGGTTTAATAACAAACAGACCTTTTTCACGGTCAATGCCACTGACATTTCCCCAGGTAAATGTTACCAGCCCGTACTTCGGCAGGTCCATATTTGCTCTATATACCTCTTCTTTTAATTTTTCAAGCATACTTTTTCTCCTTTACGCAGTTCTTTTTATACAGCACAAGGGCACTGTGCCATTCACAGTACCCTGCGGTCTTATCATTCTTACCAGATCTTTGACTCTACGGCCGCTCTCTCGATCGGCAGACCCTTCAGATATCTGTCCATAAATTCATTAAATCCTTTGACTCCTTCCGGCTCCGGATCAAGCGTACTTCCCTCATTTCCGGCAAATACACAGTTATCCAGGAACTCATCCAGAGTCTCTCCGTCTTTCTTATCAACAAGATAAGCAGCAAGAAGTGCAATACCCCATGCACCACCTTCACCTGCAGTTGACATAACAGATACCGGTGCATTCACTGCATCCGCAAGGATCTGCTGTCCGACACCCTTGGTCTTGAACAGTCCGCCGTGGCCCAGAAGTCTGTCAATCTTGACATGCTCCTGATCGATCAGGATATTTAATCCTACTCGCATAGCTCCAAGGCAGGTGTAAAGATTAGTTCTCATAAAGTTTGCAAGTGTAAATTTGCTCTCAGGGGAACGGACAAATAACGGACGGCCTTCTTCAAATCCCGTCATATGCTCTCCAGAGAAATAGCAGTAGGACAGAAGTCCGCCACAGTCCGGATCACCTTCCAGTGCTTTATTGTAAAGAGTTCCGAACAATTTGTTCATATCCACTTCCATTCCCATTGCCTCTGCAAATTCCTTAAATACATTCACCCATGCATTCAGATCAGAAGTACAGTTGTTGGAATGCGCCATGGCAACCGCATCGCCAGCCGGTGTCGTTACCATATCAATCTCTTTGTATGGTTTGGAAAGTGCTTTTTCCAGGACGATCATCGCAAATACAGAAGTACCTGCGGATACATTTCCTGTGCGCTGTTTCACGCTGTTGGTCGCTACCATACCGGTTCCTGCATCACCTTCCGGCGGACACATCGGAATACCTGCTTTGAGTTTGCCTGTCGGATCAAGGAACTTCGCTCCCTCTTCTGTCAGAGTACCGGCATCCTGTCCTGCCACCATGACTTCCGGCATGATATCACGGAGCTTCCATGGGAATCCATAAGACTCTACCAGTTTATCAAATTTCTCAACCATTTCCTGGTTGTAATCTTTTTTCTCCGAATCAACAGGGAACATTCCTGCTGCATCACCGATACCAAGAACACGCTTTCCTGTCAGCATGCGATGTACATAAGCTTCCAGAGTACACATATAATCAATATCTTTTACATGCTCTTCTCCGTTCAGGATTGCCTGATACAGATGTGCGATGCTCCATCTCTGTGGAATGTTATACTGGAAAAGTTCCATCAGTTTCTCAGATGCTTCACCTGTAATATTATTTCTCCAGGTACGGAACGGAACCAGAAGTTTTCCATCTTTATCAAATGGCATGTAACCATGCATCATGGCACTGATTCCAAGCGCTCCGACACTGGTAAGCTCCACACCGTATTTCTCCTGTACGTCCTTCACCAGGTCGCTGTAACTTCCCTGTAATCCCTTATGAATGTCATCCAGAGAGTAAGTCCACACACCGTTTTCGTAACGGTTTTCCCACTCATAACTTCCGGATGCGATCGGATCATATTTGTCATCTACCAGAACTGCTTTGATTCTGGTAGATCCGAACTCTATTCCAAGTGCTGTTTTATTGTTTAAAATAGCTGTCTTTGCTTCGTTTACACTCATTGTAAATCCTCCCGACTTCTGTGTTTGCCACATCCGCCTTTTATTTTCTGAACGCGACCTCATTCCATCTCAGTTCATTCTTAAAATTGCGGATGGTTGTATCTTTGTCAATGTAGACAGCTTCGATTCCCATTGCTGCTGCCCAGTCACCCATCTGTTCAGCAGTCAGATCATAGGAAAATGCCGTATGATGAGCGCCACCTGCAAGGATCCATGCCTCTGCTCCTGTTGCCAGATCCGGCTGCGGAGTCCAGAACGCGCTCCCTACCGGAAGTTTCGGCATCGGTTTCTCTACTTTCTTACACTCAACATCATTGATGATCAGACGGAATCTATCTCCCAGATCTACCAGAGAAGTAGCGATTGCCGGACCAGTCTTGGATGTAAATACAAGTCTTGCCGGATCTTCTCTGTCACCCATGGAAAGTGGGCATACTTTGATGCCAATCTTACCGTCAGCGATCGTCGGGCATACTTCCAGCATATGTGACTGAAGAATGCCTTCTTTGCCAGGAACAAGATTATAGGTATAATCCTCCATGAAAGAAGTTCCCTTCGCATCCTTCACCCCTGCAGTCATGATCTTCATCAGACGAACCATTGCTGCTGTCTTCCAGTCACCCTCAGCGCCGAAACCATATCCCTTCTCCATCAGACGCTGCATTGCCAGTCCCGGAAGCTGCTGTAAACCACCAAGATCACCGAAATGAGTAACCACTGCCTGGTAGTTTTTCTCCTCCAGGAATCTCTCAAATCCGATCTCAATTGCTGCCTGTACTGCTACATGACGTTTGAATTCTTCCGGGTCTCTGCCCTCAAGAAGAATGTCATATTTATTATAATATTCTTCGACTAAAACATCAATATCTCCTTTTGAAACATCCTTCACATAATCGCATATTTCATTGACCGGATAAGCATCCACTTCCCATCCGAATTTGATCTGTGCTTCAACTTTGTCACCTTCTGTAACAGCTACATTTCTCATGTTATCCGCAACACGGCAGACACGGATATGGCTGCTTTCCATGATGCCGACTGCGGTACGCATCCAGGATGCCAGTCTCTCCTGAACCTTCTTATCAGCCCAGTGTCCGACGATAACTTTTCTCTCGATTCCCATGCGGGTAACGATATGACCATACTCTCTTCCACCATGTGCGGACTGGTTTTCATTCATGAAATCCATATCAATTGTGTCATATGGTATTTCCTGGTTAAACTGTGTATGCAGATGGCACAATGGTTTTCTGTATTCCTTCAGTCCAAGGATCCAGGATTTTGCCGGTGAGAAAGTATGCATCCATGTGATGACACCGGCACATTCTTCGTCTGCATTTGCTTCATTGAATGTTTTACGGATCAGCTCATTTGTGATCAGTGTCGGTTTCCACACCAGTTCAAAAGGAAGAACGCCGGATTTGTTCAGTTCTTCAACAATGATTCTGGAATGTTCTGCTACTTTTCTTAAACACTCATCTCCGTAGAGATCCTGGGAACCTGTGCAAAACCAGAACTTATAATTTTTACCTGTAACCATAACAAAAAACCTCCATATATTTTTCCCTGACTATTTTTTCTTTTTTGCAGATGCCAGTACAGACTGAATTACGATAAAGAAGCAAAGCAGTGCAGAAAGCACAATTCGTACCCACCAGCTTGATAAGGTACCCTGTGCAGTGATCAGACTGGAAATCGTTCCTTTGATCAGCACACCAAACATGGAACCGATCGGGGTACCAACACCACCGGAAAGAAGTGTTCCACCGATAACGGCTGAAGAAATTGCATCCATCTCAAGACCTTTTGCCTGCTCTACGAAACCGGCGCAGCTGTTGAGGCAGAAAAGGAATCCGCCAAGTCCTGCAAGAAAGCCATCCAGTACATAGGCACGGAACATTGTCTTTTTGACATCAAGACCCATCATCAGGGCACTCTGTCTGTTTCCACCGATCGCATACAGTTTACGGCCGAATTTGAAATATTTCAGAAGCACTGCAATAATGAGAACTACGATAATTGCGATCACTACTGTCGGCGGAATGTATGCCGGGATAAATTTACCTTTTTTGTTTGTAGAACCAAATGGCATGTAGAAACGGTAGTTTGCCCATTTCAGGAATACTTCGTTTTTGATGGAGATCATGTCTGTACTGATGATTGCTGTCATACCACGTCCGAAGAACATGCCGGCAAGTGTTACGATAAATGGCTGGATTCCCATGTAAGTTACCAGGAATCCCTGTACGATACCAAAAGCAAGGCCGATCAGAAGTGCTGCAAGAACTGCCACATATGCACTCACGCCTTTGTTTTCCATAAGGTCTGCCATAACCATGCAGACAAGTGCTGTTACAGAACCAACGGAGATATCAATACCACCGGTGATCATAACGATCGTCAGGCCACAGGAAATAACGAGAAGACCTGCATTTGATACAAAAAGATTCAGAAACATCTGTGGTTTGGCAAAACCTTTATCTGCAAAGATCACCATACCTGCTGCATACATAACGAAGAACAGAACGATCGTGATCAACAGCAGAAATCCGGTACTTGTCATTTTCTTTTTCTGTTTCATTATTTCTGACCTCCCTCTGCTGCAACGGAAACTTTTTTGCTTCTGTGATTTGCAACGAATTTCTTAAATACATCACTCTGTAAGGTTACAATGATGATAACAACGATTGCCTTATAAACAGGAAGCTGATCGGCTTTTACATTCATTGCATACAGAGTTGTTGTCAGTGCCTGGATCGTATAAGCTCCGATCACGGAACCGATCAGGCTGAATTTACCACCGCCAAGGAAGTTACCGCCAAGTGCAACTGCCAGGATGGCATCCATCTCAAGGTTCAGACCAATGTTGTTCGCATCTGCTGAGTAGATACGACTGGATGCCACCAGTCCGGCGATTCCTGCAAGAACACCGCAGATCACGTAAGTCAGGAACTTGATCATGGTAGAGTTCAGACCTACCAGTCGTGCTGCTTTACCATTGATACCAACACTCTCAATATAAAGTCCAAGAGCTGTCTTTTTCAAAATCAAAGCTACGATAACTACGGTTACGATTGCGAAAAGAACAGGCGTCGGAACCGGAGATTTACCGATATATCCACCTGCCATCTGGAAAGATGGAACACGGATGTAAGTAATCTGTCCATTTGTAACAAGCTGTGCGATACCTCGTCCTGCAGTATACAGAATCAGAGTCGCTACCATTGGCTGGATATTCAGCTTCGCAACCAGAAATCCGTTAAATGCACCGCAGAGCGCTGCAGCAAGAAGTGCTGCAACAACCGCAAGAATAATAGAATTTTGATATGCAGTTACTGATGCTGCTCCACCGGATAAGATCTGACAGCATACAGCTGCCGCTACCGCCATGACTGCACCAACACTGATATCCTGTCCGCCGGATGCTGCTGTAACAAGTGTCATACCAACTGCAAGGATTACCAGTTCAGATGCACGGTTGATAACATCAATAACATATCCATAAAGGACACCATTTCGAATCGTAATATTAAAGAAGTCCGGAGTCTTGATCACATTGATCAGAAGGACCGCGATCAGACACACGATAGGAAGAAAGAGTCGTGCACTCGTGATCTTTTTTAATTTACTTTTATTCATTCTTATCGTCACCTCCTGCAATCGCTTTCATAATATTGCTCTGTGAAAGCTCGCTCTCTTCCAGTTCTCCTACCTTTTCTCCGTCACGAAGGACTGCCATTCTGGAGCAGGTACGGAGCATCTCTTCAACCTCTGAAGAAATAAAGGTTACTGCCATTCCCTGATCTGCAAGATCAAGAACGATCTTCTGGATCTCCGTCTTGGTACCGATATCGATACCTCTGGTCGGCTCATCCAGAATCAGATATTCCGGATTTGTCAGAAGCCAGCGGCCAAGGATAACCTTCTGCTGGTTACCACCGGAAAGACTCTTAATCGGAGTTTCACGGCTTGCAGTCTTGATCTGCAGCATATCAATATATTTATCTGCCGCCTCTTCCATCTCTTTACGGCTCATCGGATGGAACATACCTTTCTTTGCCTGCATTGCAATGATAATGTTTTCTCTTACGGAAAGATCAGCAATGATACCTTCTGCCTTACGATCTTCCGGAAGATATGCCATACCAAGCTTCATGGCATCCAGAGGACTGTTGATCTTTACTTCTTTTCCATTTACCTTCAATGTACCACTGTCAGCTTTGTCAGCTCCGTAAATGGAACGTACCAGTTCAGAACGTCCAGATCCCAGAAGACCGGTAAGACCGATAACCTCTCCTTTATTGATCTTAAGATCAAATGGCCGGATCGTTCCCCTATGTCCAATACCCTCAGCCTCAATGACCGGAGTTTCGGAGAATACTTTTTTATCTTTATGATCGCCTTTGATGTCTGCAAGATCATCAAAATCCTTACCCATCATCTTGGCAACCAGCATCACTCGCGGAAGATCTTTTACTTCATATTCCCCAACCAGCTCACCATTTCGAAGAACCGTGATCCGGTCACACACTGCATATACCTGCTCCAGGAAATGTGTTACGAAGATAATTCCAACACCTTCCTCACGAAGTCTGCGCATCAGAACAAACAGTTTCTCAACTTCTTCATCATCCAGAGAGGAAGTCGGCTCATCCAGGATCAGAACCTTACATTTCATATCCACAGCACGTGCGATCGCGATCATCTGCTGGATCGCTACAGAACATTCATCCAGCATCTGTGTCGGCGGAACATTAATGTTCAGGCTTTCCAGAAGCTTTGCAGAACGTGCATTCATTTCTTTCCAGTTGATCATTCCAACCTTGTTTCGCGGCTCACGGCCAATAAACAGGTTTTCCGCAACAGTCAGGTTCGGACAGAGGTTTACTTCCTGATAAACCGTACTGATCCCATTTGCCTGTGCCTCCTGCGGAGAATGATTGATAATGTCTTTATTTTCACCATTCATATGAATGGAACCGCTTTCGAATTCATGTACACCGGTCAGAACTTTGATCAGTGTTGATTTTCCGGCTCCGTTTTCTCCCATCAGTGCATGGATCTCACCTTTGCGAAGTGTAAAATCCACATGGGAAAGGGCACGGACACCGGTGAAATTTTTACTTATATCACACATTTCCAAAACAATGTTTTGTTCCATTTTCTTTCCTCCATTCCCTGTTTTATTCCATTTTTTCCTTTATTTTCCCTGTTTTTGAGCGCAAAAGGGGCGTGGCCCATAAAATCCTCTCATCTGGATCCTGTTCCACGCCCCGGGCTCATTACTTATAAATCGTTACTGTTTACTCCGTTCACAGTAACAATTGCATTCAGTTTGCAAATTCAGGTTATCTAAGATTAGTATGCACGTCCGTCGATGATTTCCTGAGTGATCGGTGTGATGTCATAATCTGTTCCGTCAATTGTAACTTTTGTTACAGTATCGTCAGCTGCGAATGCAACTTCCTCTACATATGCCTGTTTGTCAACATCTTCGCCGGCTTCCAGTTTCTGGATGATCTCTTCTACACGTGGTCCGTGAAGTGGGTTACACTCTGTATCACATGTAATTTCGCCGGAAAGTGTCTGTGTAAGACCTGCGTTTGTTGTATCGAAGGACATTACAAGAATCTGGCCTTCTTCGCCGCCAACTTCATATCCTGCTGCTTTGATCGCATCGATTGCACCAAATGCTTCGTTATCATTCTCGCAGTATACAACGTCGATATCATCACCGCTCTGTTTCAGGATAGATTCCATAACTTCCTGTCCTTTAGCCTGTGTAAATTCACCGGACTGCTGAGCAAGTGTTGTCCAGTTGTCATGAGCTTCTACAGCTTCATCAAATCCTTCTGTACGTCCGATCTGAGCAGATGCTCCGATGGTTCCCTGAATATCAACAAGGTTGATTTCTTCATCGCCACGGCCTTTTGCTTCGAGATATGCATCCAGCCATGCCATAGCTTTCTGGCCTTCAAGTTTGAAGTTGGATCCTACCCATGCAGTGTAGAGGCTGTCGTCAGATACATCTACCATACGGTCAACGATGATAACCGGGATTCCTGCATCTTTTGCTTCCTGAAGTACTGTATCCCAACCTGTCTCAGTTACAGGTGCGAGTACGATATAGTCAACTTCCTGCTGGATGAAGTTACGGATTGCTGTCAGCTGATTTTCCTGTTTCTGCTGAGCATCGTCAAAGATCAGTTCATATCCGTTATCCTCTGAGAAAGTAGATTTCATGGATTCTGTGTTTGCAGTACGCCAGTCAGATTCTGCACCTACCTGTGAGAAACCAACTGTAATTGTGTCGTCGTCCGCTGCCATAACATTCACTGCGGAAAGTCCTGCCAACATAGATACTGCTAAGAGTGCGGTCACCATTTTTTTCTTCATTTTGTAATCCTCCCTTTACATTTGTTTCGTGTTTTTTAAGATGGTTTTATTATAGCAATTTGTTACGAAAACTCCATGGATTATTTTCGGAAAAAAGTTTAGTCTTTTATCTATCTTTCTGTCTCATTTTTAACAAGTTGGATTTTTTACGATTTCGGTTGAATATTTTTCCCAAGCCGTAATTCCACCGTTGTACCTTCTCCTTCTTTAGAAGAAATCGTCATTCCGTAGCCCGGTCCGTAGTACAAAGCAATACGTTCCGCAACTGCCGCAAGCCCAAATCCGGCTCTCTCTCCTGTACGTATTGCCTCCTGTACCTCATGAAGACGCTCCGGTGTCATTCCCTGTCCATTGTCACTGACCGTAAGAATGATCGCATCCTCTTCTTCCCTTCCGGTGATCGTAATCTTGCCTTTGCCACGCCGGTTCTTGATTCCATGATAAAGCGCATTCTCTGCCAGCGGCTGAATGGAAAGTTTCGGCACCTGTACCCCATCAAGATCCTGTGGAATGGATAATTCAAATTCCAGGATATCTCTGTAGCGGAACTGCTGAATCTCCAGATAACTCAACGTATGCCGTTTCTCTTCTGAAAGAGGAATGATATCATTCCCCTTGGAAAGCGATGTACGGAAGAAAATAGAAAGACTGGAAATCATCTCCACCGCATCTTCCGTCATACCGCCTTCGATCAGCCAGACGATCGTATCCAGCGTATTATATAAGAAATGCGGATTCACCTGTGCCTGAATCAGCTGCAGTTCTGTCAGATGCTGCATTTCCTTTTCCTGCCGGACATTCTCCAGAAGTCCGCTGATCCGGTGTGCCATTTTGTTGATTCCCTGATCCAGTTCCTCAATCTCTATAATCTCCGCAGACACCGGAAGAACATCGAAATTTCCCTTTCCTACTTTCTTCACCTTATCTCGCATCTCGGTTACCGGTTGGATGATCCCACCAGTCAGACGGAACGATCTTCGCATCAGAATTCCCAGCGTTGCAAGTAATAATACTGCCATTCCCGATATCAGGATCTTAACTCTGTGGGTAAGATTCGTCTCGACCTTCACAAGATACATAGATTCATTATAAATATAATTCTGCATCTCCTGCATGATCAGGCCTGTGATAATACGAATGTTACTGTCCATAAATTCCATTCGTTTATCATATTCCTTGATCTCCATCAGCTGGAGCATTCTCTTTTTCAGATTATCCAGATACGCATCCAGACTGTTCAGACATTTGACGCCACTGGCATGGTATGTATTTTTACGCAGTTTTTCCATAATCTCCTGTGCATCCTCTACCTGTCCCACAACGTCATCCAGTTCACTGGCTTCTTTTGATCCGATTGCCAGATAATACATTTCCAGATCCAGTTCATCCTTGAAGCTCAGGTTGAATTTACTGCTGACCGCCAGATTCTCTGACAGCTTGTTATACTGTCCGGCATACTGCCAGAAGATCAGAAGCAAAATAACCAGCAGGCAGGCCATCGGAATCATCGTACTGAACAGAAGTCTGTTCATACGTTTCTCAAGTCCCATCTGCTTTTTTCTTTTCTGAGGTACTCCTCTCATGCTTTTTCCTCCCGTGCCTTACGGTAATCACTCGGAGTCATACCCTGTGTTTTCTTAAAAAGATAGCTGAAATAATGTGCATCTTTATATCCGATTTCTCCTGCGATCTCACTGGAACGCATACCCGTGCAACGCAGAAGTTCTTTCGCCTTATTCATGCGTAAGGAAGTCAGATACTCAATAAATGTCTGTCCCATATTCTGGCTGAACAGAGCGCTGAAATGATTAGAGCTGACATTTGCAACATTGGCAACCGTATTTAGTGAAATCTCTTCATCCATATAATGGCTGTCAATAAAGTCCACCGCGGTTTTTAAAATACTGCGGTTTTTGTTTCCGGAATTCTGGTCACGGATCTCGATTGCCTGTGAGATCATTTTTTTCGCATAAGCAATTGCACTTTCCATATTCTTTCCACTCTCTGCAAGTACTTCTTCTGTATCTGCAGATTCCATTTCATTCGTATCACATCCCAGCCCTTTAATGAATGAAATAACAGAAAACCGAACATTCAGAATAACATAATTTCGAAATACCAGTGATTCCATCGGCTCCTGACCGATTGCATAAAAATAGTCTTTTACAAAGTTTTCTGTCTCTTCCTGAAGACCATTGCTCAAAAATTTCTGAAGGATTGCCGGATTCAGGGCATTCACATCCACTTTCTGCAGATAGGCATTATCTTCAGTCTCCGCCTGTCCACCAGGATGCTCCATAGTTTCCATCTCATCATAGTAAAGAATATTTTCATCATACAGATATCTCTGCGAAAAGGCTCTTGATGCCGTATGATAGCTCTTTTGTATCTGACTCAGACGCTCCACAGACTGACCAACTGCAAGGAACCATTCCCTTCTTCCATCCTGCCTGCTCAGAATCTTACGGATCTCATCCACACACTCTCTTGTATTTTCTTCAATAGTTTCTCTCTGTCCCTTAAGAAGTACACCATAGGAGAAAATATTACTTCGAAACAGCATGGCCGATGAATGACCGGCAAAAAAGTTTTCCAGAAGTTCCAGTGACTCTGCTTCCCACGAAGAATATTCATCTCTCTGTCCGGAAAAATCCTCATCACAGTTCATCGTAAAGATCAGAACATTGTAAGCCTCTGCAACAATATCCAGACCAAGCTTTTCTGCTCTTTTATAGACCTCCATCATATCCATGGAACCGCCGACCAATGCCTCAAAAAAATCGCGGCTGCTGTTCTTCTCATAAGCCTGCATCTCTCTCTGGAATTTTTCGTAATATTCTTTCTGTGTTTTTTCATGTTCATAGCGGCTGCGGATTTCTGAAAGCCGTTCAATCAAAGCATTCTTTGTGATCGGTTTCAGGAGATAATCCTCCACCCCAATTCCTATCGCCTGTTTTGCATAATTAAAGTCATCATATCCACTTAAGATCACAACCTTCAGCCCCGGTATTTCCTTTTTGGCCAGACGTGCCAGCGTTAGACCATCCATAAATGGCATCTTGATATCCGTGATCAAAAGGTCCGGCTGCTGTCTGATCAACAACGGCAATGCCATCTCACCATCTGCAGCTTCTCCTACCAGCTCAAAGCCAAGTTCCTCCCACGGGATCATTCGTTTGATTGTCTCACGGACTACAACCTCATCTTCTGCCAGAAAAATCTTTAACATCTCTCCACCCCATTTGCCTCATAACATCGTGTAAAGTATTCGCTATATACTATACCAGTTTCATTTTTTTCAGACAAGTTGCTTTTTTATCAAACTTTTATATTCTCTTTTTGGAAAATCACACATACGCGGAGCGTTTTTGTGTAATAGGAACATTACGAAGTAATTTCCTATTACATAAAAAAGTCCTGAACCCAGTCTCTCAATTTATGAGACTGAACTCCGGACCTTTTGTACATAATTTATTTCATGCCGCTTTTTCTTCGATCATTTTAATGGAACGGCGGATACACCAGATACAGGTCGGTGCAATATAGCAGCTTGCAGCTACCCATGCAGCCTGATCTGCAAAACAAATTGCAGTATAGCCAAAGGCTCCCACAAATCCAATACTCACGATCACTCGCCCGATCATTTCCATAACACCTGAAAAAACAGCTCTTCCTGGATATCCCAGTCCCTGTGTTACCATTCGACACACATTAAGGATTCCAAGAATACTAAAGAAAAATCCCATACAGCGAAGATATTTTGCAGAAGCATCCAGAACGGCTGCAGCATTTTTGCTCAGAAAGATCATGGATAATGATCTTCCAAAAAAGATCAGGATCAGACCTGCACACAACCCATAAATACATCCGGTGAGTGTAGCCTGCAGGGCACCCTTCCGGATTCGTTCCGGCTGGCGTGCTCCAAGATTCTGACTGCAGAATACAGATGCCGCAGTTCCGATTGCATCAAACGGGCACAGAAGGAACTGTTTGATTCGCATAGCTGCTGTAAAAGCAGAGACATAGATACTTCCCAGTCCATTATTTGCTGCCTGCATGACCATACTTCCAATTGCCGTGATCGAGAACTGCAGTCCCATTGGAAGACCCATAGCCAACAATTCACCTATAGTTTCTTTTTGCATGATCATATTACTTTTCTCCAGACGAAGAAGTTTCATGTTTCTTTTTATATAAAAGAAACAGAGGATTCCACTGATTGCCTGTGATGTGATAGTTGCAATTGCTGCACCCATGCAGCCCCATTTTAAAACAATAATACAGAACAGATCCAGAAATATATTCAGGACTGCTGAAAATCCCAGAAAAAGGAACGGTGTGCGGCTGTCTCCCACTGAACGCAAAATGCTGGACAGATAATTATACAGCAGTGTAAATGGTATCCCAATAAAAATGACGATCAAATATGCATAGGCATTTTCGAAGATATCTTCCGGCACAGAAAGCATATGAAGAATCTGTGTGCAGAACAGAGAACATAGTATTGTAAGAATTGCAGCCATGATTGTTGTAAGTACTGCTCCGTTAAATATATAATCCCGCATGGTACGATGATCTCCGGCACCAAAATGCTTTGCAACCGGGACTCCAAATCCTGCACAGCAGCCAATGCAGAAGCCCAGAACCAGAAACTGTATACTGCTGCTGGAGCCAACACTTGCCAGTGCATCTGCTCCAAGAATCTGTCCTACAATGGCAGCGTCGATAATATTATAAGTCTGTTGAAGGAGATTTCCCATCAGCAGCGGCAGTGCAAAATGAAGCATCAGTTTCAGCGGACTACCTTTTGTCATAGATGTTGACATATTTTCACCTTCTGTATTTTTCTAGTATATCGAATGATTGTAATTCCCCCGCAATCATACAGTGAATGTGTATTCCCCACTCCCAAGTACTTTTGTTATATTGTTCAGAATAATCGTTGCTGTTGTATTCTCTGGAATACGACAGGTGTAAGAATATCCTGACTCTGTCTTCTTCCATGCACTTTCAATTCTGCCATAAGGAGTATTAATTCCACCTTCCGCAAATCCAAGGGTTCCCATCTCTGGTTTCAGCGTAAAGTGTTTATAACCCGGATGTTCCTCATCTCTCTGGATTCCAAGCGTATTCTCATACAGCCAGCTCAGTACACTTCCCAGTGAATAATGGTTAAAGCTGTTCATAGAATTATTTCCGCCAAATCCGTTCTCACGGGTAAAGCTGTTCCATCTCTCCCAGATCGTCGTTGCTCCCTGTGTAACCGGATAAAGCCAGCTTGGAAAAGCAGTCTGTGTGATTGTTTTCTGTGCAGCTTCCGGATATCCACCTTTGCTTAACATCGGATTGATCGGACCTGTTCCAAAGAATCCTGACTGAATCGTATAGTTACCTTCTCTTGTAGTACGCTCCAGATGTGCAAAAGCTTTTTCCTTTATATCATCCGCAAACACATCACAACTCAGTCCGATAGAATAGCTTCCCTGCACATCACAGGTAGTTCCATCTGCATTCTTTGTGATACCAGTCTCTTTGTCTGTAAAGGTATCGTTCCAATATGTCTTTGTCTCTTTTGCAATCTGGTGATATTTTTTCTGACCCTCTGCATTTCCGATCAGAACTGCAAACTTCTCCATAAGGGCTGCATTTCTGTAGTGAAATGCATTAAAGATCAGATAATCATCTGCCGGGACCGGTGCAAGCCAGTCACCCAGCCATTCATTTATATGAAGTGACGGTGTTCCCGGAAGTCCAAATGCTTTCATGCTGTCCATCCAGCGATCCATGGAATCGTAGTATTCCTCAATCAGTGCTGCATCTCCATACTGCTGATACAGTTCCCATACAATCAGGATCATAGCACTTTCATAAGTCTGTCCGCCAAATCCACCACCGGCCGGTGCAATACTCGGCAGTCTTCCCTCCTCTGTCTGCATATCCTTCATTGCCTGCAGATTTCTCAGATAGAAGTTCTTCACATTGCTCTGATAGGTTGCGGTACGACAGAAAATATGTGTATCTCCCAGCCATCCCATACGCTCATTTCTCTGCGGACAATCGGTTGGAATACTGATAAAATTACAGTACTGACTGAATTTTACATTCTGTGTAAACCGGTTGATCAGTTCATTATCGCAATGGAACTTACCGGTGATCTGATCCACGCTGGAAAGAAGAACTGTCTGCACATCTTCCAGTGCCGGTGCTTCATCAACTCCACTGATCTCGATGTAACGGAATCCATGGAATGTAAATCGCGGCTTGTAAACTTCCACTCCTTCGCCCTTACAATAGTAAGTATCTTCATTGGAGGCTTCACGCAGATTTGCCTGCAGCATCTGGCCAACCAGACCTTTATATTCCGGCAGATCCGGATAAAGAACTTCTCCATAACGGATTGTGATCTTCTGTCCGGCTTTTCCTCTGAGTTTCAGAACCGGTACGCCCGCAATCTCCTGCTCCAGATCATAAATATAAGTGCCAGGCAGCGGCTCGGTCATGGACTTTGCAGTAAAAGTTTCTATTTCATGAACCGGTGCCTGATAGTTACCGACAATCTCCGGCTCCTTCTCATTCATAGCCGGCCAGCATGCTGCACCAGGAAAAATACCTTCCTGTTCTTCCATCACTACCGGTGTGATTACTTCTGGCTTCTTCAGACCATCTGCCTTAAAATCCGGTTTGGAAAAATCATAATAACAGTCTTCCAGACGTGCATCATAAGTCTCTCCATTGAAAAAACCTGCATAGCGATATGGTCCCTCGCCATAATACTGCCAGGTATTATCATCGGTAACAATGGTTTCTTTATGTCCGTCTTCATAGGTAATGACCAGTCTTCCGAGGAAAGATGGCCTGTCACCCCAGTAGTTGTAGTTGTACAGACGGAAACTGAAGGAGTCGCTCCACCATCCGGATGCCAGAATGCATCCGATACCATTTTCGCCTTCCTGTACCAGATCTGTTACATCATAAGTCTGATACATCAGATGGCTGTCATACTGGCTTGCACCCGGTGCAAAATATTCCTCTGTCACACGTTTTCCATTCATGCTGCATTCATAGATTCCGCGTGCAGTTGCATACAGTCTTGCACTTGCCACTTTGCCATTTACGGTGAAGTTTGTACGTAGCATCGGCAGAGAAAAACGACTTGGGTTGGAAATCTCCAGACATTCTCCCTTGAGAGTCTTTCCATTTTCGGTATCAACTGCAAGAATCTCTGCACAAGGTTTTCGAAGATTCCGTACTCGGATTCCCTGGTATTCCGCCTCACTGTCAGCACCGACATAATATCCCATCTCACAAAGACGAGGGAATGTTGTGACATCAAATGCGCCAAGTGGATTCAGCTGCCTCGGTGTTCTCATCTGTCCACCGAAAGGTCCCTCAACATAAACTTCATCTACTGCACAGTCATCCAGATAAGTATAGGCTCCATTTCCTTCTATTTCGATGGTCAGTTTATGAAAATCATGCCTGTTTTCTTCTGTTATCAGCTCTCTGCCTGTCTTCAGATCTTTTGTTCCAAGTTCATACAGCGGAACATTTGCCTGATCTTCTTTACAGTAGCCTCTTCTGTAAACTTCAATCACTGCCGGTGTTTTTTCGATATTCAGTACAAAACGGATATCATTCTCTCCTTCGACCTGCAGTTCATTTTTACTGATATCCTTAAGACGTGCATCATTGGCCCCAAAAACGACACCTGCTTTTGTGCCTTCTTTGATGCGGAATGTACTTTCCAATACAAACACGCCAAGCTTTTCAGATGCAACATTAAATTCCTGTGCACCAAGCCACTTTGCTCCATCCCATGCTGAAATGCTACCATTCATAAGTCCGGTTTCGAACCAGGAAGAGGTCTCTGCCTCTTCCCCATCCTGATTCCATACTTTTACTGTTACATAATATCTTGTCTCTGCTTCCAGAGTTTCACCTTCATAAGCAGTTCCTGCGGACTCGTCAGAATTCATCACTCCACTATCCCAGACATCTGCACTGCCGGCTGTTTTTCCAACCATAATCTGTGCCTGTTTCTGCAAAATATTCTGTTTTTCGGATCTCAGTTTCCAAGAAAATACCGGTTTTTCTACATCCAGGCCAAGTGCTTCCGTGATCTGGTTGACTTTCAGATCGTATACTTCAAATTTCTTCTCGCTCATAGTTCTGCCTCGATTTTATTTAACTTTTTTATACGGAATTGCATTCTCAAACTGATTGGACTGCCATACAATATTTACCAGACGGCTGATGCACGCCTTAAGATCGTCTATGGAAAGAGTCCCACCTGCAAGTTCCTGATTCAGGTTGTCTCTGTCACTGAATGCTCCCGGCATTACCAGGTCATTTCCTGCTCTCATACATCCGGATGCTGTACAGTCTGGTCCTCCCTCTGTAGTTGTCCAGTCTGTCATGATCAT
The DNA here is from genome assembly GCF_934424005.1 of uncultured Blautia sp. Taxonomy (GTDB): domain Bacteria; phylum Bacillota; class Clostridia; order Lachnospirales; family Lachnospiraceae; genus Blautia_A. The sequence continues at coordinate 50,005 of NZ_CAKRXI010000011.1, read as the reverse complement.
TCCCTGGAATCCCCATTCACAGCGTGCTGCCTTAGTACAGGTTTCTTCATTGTTTGCTGCATGAACGCCATTGATCAGATTGTAGCTGGTCATAATAGACATTGGCTGAGATTCTGTAATTGCAATTTCAAATCCCTTCAGATAAATCTCACGAAGAGTTCTCTCGCTTACAATACTGTCAGAACCTTTACGGTTGTCTTCCTGGTTATTGCATGCAAAATGTTTAATAGTTGTTCCACATCCAGGAACATTCTGTACTCCATTTGTCATAGCTGCTGCGATTTTTCCGGCAACAAGCGGATCTTCAGAATAGTATTCAAAGTTACGTCCGCAGAGTGGATTACGATGGATATTCATACCCGGAGCCAGCCACAATGTTGTGGAAAATTCTTCCATCTCACCACCGATCATTTCACCGATTTCTTCGATAAGTGCAGTATCCCAGGTCTGTGCCAGAAGTGTTCCTACCGGAATAGCTGTACAGTACTGGTATCTGGTTTCTCCCGGATCAGCCGGTTCTCCTTCACAGAAGAGTCCACCTTCCAGACTGAATTTAAACGGTTTGTTAACAATCTTACCTTCATATACATTGTAATGTTTCATCAGACGAAGGCCTGCCGGTCCGTCAGACAGAACAATTCCCGGAATACCATCTTCCAGTGCACAGTCATTTGTCTCACCTGCTGAACCCGGTACAGAAATTCCTGCTGAACCAAGATTGCTTCCCTGTCCTTTTCCCGGATCTCCACTTGCCAGAGCAACCAGTTTTTCTGTACTTAAAGTATCCACAAATTCACGTGCCTCTGTGGGAACACATTCTGCGTTAGAATGATATTCAACCACTCGTGTTTCCACATCGACTGCCTTCAGTTCCATAACCGGAAGTGCTCTTTCTTCTGCATCCTTCAAGAGTGCAGCAAGTTTCTGATTCATCTTTTCAAAAGACTGTTTCATTTCTTCCAGTTCTTCTTTCAGTGGACAGATATTCTGAGTTTTAGTAAGAGTCACATCTGCATCCAGTGCAAGAACTGCACATGGCACAGAAGTTTCCAGGCAGTTTCCTTCCCAGAATACGTAGGAGCCTTTCTCCAGAATCCATGCAGCTTCTGTTTCATTGTAGGAGGTAAGTTTATCTAAAGTAATCTCAAGAGTCATTTTTTCACTCTGTCCCGGAGCCAGCAGTCCGGTTTTTGCAAATGCTACCAAGCGGCGGTATTCCTTTTCCAGTTTTCCTGCCGGACAGGTCGCATAGAGCTGTACAACTTCTTTTCCACTGTAAATATCACCTGTGTTAGTGCTTTCTGTTTCTACGATAATCTTATTGTCCTTGAGTACTGTTGAAAGAACTTTTGTTTCAAATGTTGTATAGGAAAGTCCATAACCAAATCCATATCTTACTGGAACATCAAAGCTGTCAAAGTAGCGATAACCCACATACAAGCCTTCTGTGTAATATTCTTTATCTACATTTCCATTGTTATGAGAGAAGGTTTTACTGTTTGGATAATCTTCATACTTGTATGCCCAGCTGTCAGTCATCTTACCGGACGGAGTCACTTTACCGCTGATGATATCAGCAAAAGCATTTCCAGCTTCCATACCAGGCTGTACGATCTGAAGAAGTGCTTCGATATTTTTGTACTCATCCATAAAAGAGAGATCTGCCAGTCCACCAGTATTCACTGCAACGATCACATGCTTATACATACTGCAGATATCTGAAAGCTGTTTCTTTTCTTCCTCTGTCAGATAATAGTCTCCTGCTTCATCAAAACGGTCTGCACCTTCTCCTGCAATACGGCTGAGAATATAAATGGCAACGTCTGCATCTGTCTGTGTGACAGGGGCACCCGCCGGCATACGAAATGGTGTAGTAGAGTAAACATTAAAAAAGCCCAACACCTGATTTTCCAGTTTTGAAGCCTTTGCTTCTATTTCATCACGCCAGGCATATCTGGCTGCCTGATATTTTTCATCGAAATCTTTGATCCAGTCTTCTGTCGTGATCTCAAATCCGGCATTTTTCATTCCCTGATAAATACTGACTGTCTCACGTTCATTGACATCACCGGACCCTGTTCCGCCTTTAATCGTTCTGGAGGCGCCAACGCCATAAAGTGCAATTTTTGTTCCTTCTTTTAAAGGAAGAATTCCTTCATTTTTCAGAAGCACCATGCCTTCTGCTGCCGCTCTTCTTGCAACTTTACGATTTTCGATTTCTCTTTTGGTTACTGTATTATCTGTTGTTCCAGTAAAATGTCTTGTCTTAATGGTTCTCATCTCACTGTTTCCTCCTCTACTTCTTCATAATTTTTAAAAAGATCTGCAAAATAAATCGCTGCCAGATATGCCGGTCCGGATAATCCGAGCAGAAAATCCACCGAAATAAAACGGTAAGATACCGTCAGAAGCACCGCTGGGATCAGTGTCAGCACCAGCATCAGAACTGCCTGCGGAAGCTTGCCTACGCAGAACAGCAGGGCATTCTTTGCTGTATTTTTTATAGTATTGTCAAAGCGAGCCTGTACTGCAAAAATATGAATCAACACCATTGCAAAAACCAGAATGATCACGAAAAGGATCACGCGGTATGCCATCCCAAAAGTTCCTGTAATAGAACGAAGGAGCCAGATATCAAATGTCATAAATGCGATTAGCCCACCAAAGATCAGCCAGAGAATGGTTGCCTGCTTAAAATTAGCTCTGAATGCTTTAAAATATTCTGAAACAATTTTTCCATCTTCCTTACGCGCCATCCGCATGACCATTGTATACAAAGCCGTCATAGCTGCTCCTGCTGTAAAGATTGGAATACAGCAGATGATCGTCAGGATATTCAGTACGATCAGATTTCCAAGTGTATTTAAAAACCTTGCCAGAGCACCATCCGGTGAAAAAATTCCCATTTTTTTATACCTCCTGTTATTTGACTCCTGCAAGATACAGGAGATATTTTACTGCTTCGTCTTTGTGCGGTGCATTATAGATAATGCCGATTGCCGCATCAGTTTCTTCATTTGTGTAACATCCGTCGCTCTGTATGACAGGAAGATTATCTGCCAGAATGCCGATCACTCTTCCGTCATCCGCTGTCAGGAGCCTGTCTTTCAGTTCTTCCAGCTGTTCGTCCGTCAGACATTTACGCAGATCTGTCCAGGTCTCTGAGCCGTCATACTTTATAAAATCATCTTTCAGCATACCGCACACATCAAGAAGTTCACTTCCGATATCTGCCATAAATTTAGAAAGACTTGTCATGGAATAACTGCCTGAATCTGTTCCCTGGAACATCAGATTGTTCTGTATCTGTACCTGATATTTTTTCTTATCGAGCCTGACTGTATCCATATATTCTTCTGCCATCTCTTCACCGCTCATTTCCGTGTGACAGTCGATCAGCATAACAGATAATGCTGTATCTTTTGCGGTCAGTGTTGTGATCAGAAAATACAAGACCAGAATGACAACGATCAGTCCTGCTATAAACGGGAATTTATAATACATCCAGAAGTACTCCAGATTATTCTTAATACTCTTCTTTTTCTTTTTTTCATCCATCTGAAATACTTCCTTTCTCCTTTACTTCTACGTTTTAGCTGCAGATTGTTTTTGCATTATAGAATCAATGGGCCGGCATAAAATACCGACCCATATATAGTTCTGTATCAGGCATCAGCCTTTGACTGCTCCTGCTGCGATTCCGTTGACAAACTGTTTCTGCAGTGCAAGGAATACTACGATCAGAGGCAGTGCACAGAGCACACATGCTGCAAACAGTATATTCCACTGAGCAGGGTTTTCCTTGTCACCAAGGAACTGAAGCATGCCTACCGGAAGGGAATACTGTGCTTTCTTTGAAATAAATACCATTGGATAGAAATAATCATTCCAGATCCAGAGTCCCTGTGTGATAACACAGGATACGATAGCCGGCTGAAGAAGCGGAAATACTACGGAAGCAAAACGCTTCGGAAGGCTGGCTCCATCGATGTATGCAGATTCTTCGATCTCAACCGGAACACCTTTCATAAATCCTGAAAACAGGAATACGGAGAACGGAAGAGAACAGGTGATGAACATGATCATCGGTGTAAAACGAGTATTCGGGATACCCAGTCTGTTCAGAGTCTGTGCGATTGGAACAATTACCATCTGAGATGGAATGATCAGACCTGAAATAAAGAAGTAATACAAAAATTTTGCCATTTTTGTTTTGATACGTCCAATCGGATATGCTGCCATGGTAGAAAAGATAACTACGCAGAGGACAGAACCACCGGTTGTCAGGATACTGTTGATCAGTTCCATCGGATAATTCATGTTTCTGAATGCCTGTTTGTAGCTCGCCAGAGTGAACTCCGAGAAAAGGATCAGCGGAGACGCCTGGTTTCCAGGTGAACGAAGAGAACTGGAAAATACAATGACCAGTGGTGAAATTACAACGATACAGAAAACAATGATTACAAGATAGATCAGCGCACTCTTTGGGGTCAGCTTCATATATCCTTCCACTTCACGTGATTCTTTTTTCTTTCCGAATGCCATTATAATTCCACCTCCCTCTTATTCATATAAAGAAGCATACATACTGTAATTACGATAATAAATGCAAATGCGAGTACTGAAAATGCACTTGCACGTCCCATCTTCATATCTGTAAAGGCTGTTTCATATACCTGGAACATCAATGTCTTGGTTGATTTACCAGGACCACCGTTTGTCATAATGAAGGAATAGTCGAATGCCTTCAGACCGGAAATTATTGAAAGAATAATATTGATCGTAACAGTAGATGAGATCAGCGGCAGTTTGATCTTGCGGAAAAGCTGCCATTCTGTACATCCATCAATGCGTCCTGCTTCCAGAAGACTTTCATCGACTGTCTGAAGACCTGCCAGATAGATGATCATTGTTGTACCAAATGCTTTCCATGCTTCCACGATCGCAATCGCATAAAGTGCAGTCTTATAATTTCCCAACGGGTTAAATGCTGCACCATCCAGTCCGATTATGGACAGAAGGCTTGCGATCATACCAGAACCTGGCATATAAACATATGACCAGATAAAACCGATTACGATAGCACTGAAAAGTGCCGGAAAATATGCACAGGTACGGAACAGACCCTTAAGACGGATCTTTGTATTAAGAATCATTGCAACAGTAAGACCAACCACATTACTGAGCAGGACTGTGATCACTGCATAAACCAGTGTGTTTTTCATAGAGTTGGTCAGCGTACCGTTATTTAACACCTTAATATAGTTTTTCATTCCAACGAAATCAAAATCATAATTGACACCATTGAAGTTTGTTACACTGTAATAAAAAAGCTGCAGTACCGGGTAGATCCAGAAGATCAGGAAAAATGCAAGTGCCGGTATCAGAAAGAAGTACATCTTGTTGGTAAATACCAGAGATGTGTTTGCACCTTTTTTCTTCATTTTTGTTTGTGCCATTCCTTTTCCCTCCAGTTAAAATGGAACTGCCCTGAAGCTTATATTAAGTTCCAGGGCAGTGATGATTCATCTTTTTTCTATTATGGTTAAACCCTGTTATTCGTCCAGAAGATCCTCTAATTTATCCTGCATTCCTTCAGTGATATCTTCGATCTCTGTTCCCTGACCGCCAACCATTTCACTGAACAGAGATTCCATTTCTGACTCTGTTCCTGCCGGCCATGCCTGGTTGCACCAGTAGAAGCCTTTGCCATCATTCAGAAGTTCAACAAATGGTTTGAACAGTTCATAGTTTGGTGTGGAATCCGCACCATTACCATATGTTGCAATGATCTTACCAGTTGAAAGATAAGCATCCCATGCATCGGACTCACCATCCATCCAGTAATCAAGGATTTCCTTGCACTCATCAATATGTTCAGATTTGCTGTAGATGCTGTATCCTGCTGAGAGACATGTTGCTGTGTAAACACCATCTGTTCCCGGAAGTGGGAAGTAGCCTCTTTCAAAATCTCCTGCTGCACCATCTGCCAGAAGAGCTATCGCATTGAAAGAACCATCAAAAGTCATAGCAGCTTTTCCATCAATAAAGTCTGTAATTGCCTGAGAAGCACCATATCCAAGAGATTTGGAAGCATCGATGTATCCTTCATCATACAGAGTCTTGTACATTTCGAGAACCTTGTCCCATGTTCCTTCATCTGTAAAGCTTGCATCTCCCTCTCTTAACTGTGTATCAAAGTCAGGATTCTTGGAGTAAATCTCATCTGCTGCAAGCTGATACAGACCGAACTGAAGAACATACTGATCTTTGTCTCCCATTACGATTGGCTGAATTCCGGCATCTTTCAGTTTTTTACAGTCTTCCAGGAATTCATCCCATGTCTGAGGCTCACTTTCAATACCAGCCTGTTTGAACAGGTCTTTGTTGTAGTATGTACCAAGAATAGATACACCTGCATTCTGAGAAACAATATTTCCATCATATGTTACAGAAGCCAGGCTGGATTCTCTTCCCTGCACACAGTCCAAGTCATTTAAGGAAGCAAGATATCCTGCTTCTGCAAGTGCGTAGCAGGAATTCTGTCCGGCATACATTGGCTGTGTAAGGATCATATCCGGGCATTCACCGGAAGCAAGTTTGGTTTTCAGAGAGGTGTAGTAGTTATCATCCGGAAGCTTAGTTACCTCAAGTGTTACATTCGGCCATTTTGCTTTAACCAGTGACGGTAACTGTTCTGTTTCGAAGTCATTGTCTGTTGCAACACCAGAAGTCATTACTGTGATCGTGATGTCTCCTGCGTTCTCGATTGCTTCATGATCATAACCCTCTGCTGCAAATACCGGAACTGCTGCCGGTACGGTAGCGCATGCAGTAACACCTGCAAGAACAACTGCTGCCATTTTTTTGAATTTCATAATTAAAATCCTCCCTTTCACATTTTCACACTGTTCACGTGTCTTTCATTTGATGTTTACATTCTAGCACAGCCGTGGTACACTTTTGTTGGGTTTAATGGTATACTTTTTTTAGATTTTATTTTGAGGTAAACAAATGAAACTACGCACAAAAATCTTTCTTACATTCAGTATTCTGGCCACCATACCACTGCTTTTATTTACAGTTTTCTGTTATCAGCGTTATACACAGACCACTTATGAGCGAATGGATGTGATCTCATCTCATTTATTTGAAAATGCACAGAATACGGCAAATAATACTTTAGATACCATACGCCAGACTGCTGGCACTTTCAACTTCTATTACAATGATGGTACCAGTATTATCAGTGATCTTAAAAAATTCAAAGATCCTGACTCACCCCCGGATACTTATGAATATTTTAAGATGTCACAGACTTTCAAACGAACCTGCCAGAATCTTTTGTATTCTGATCAGGATATCTACGGCATCTATATCTTTACAGCATCCGGTTATGTTTTTGACTGTACTAACAGAGAAAATGGAACTATCCAGTCCAATTATGATTTTCAGAATACGAACTGGTATCAGGATACGCTTGATCTTGATGGTGCACTTTATGTAAGCAGCAACGCAGTTCACGACTGCTTTACAGGTGGAAAACAGACAATATTTTTTTCACAGTGTCTGAAAGACATCTACACTCATGAAGTCGTCGGGGTCCTGATGTTAGACTGTAATTCCAGAATGCTGGACCTGAGTGCTGTCAATACCATGCCGGACGTTACTTTGCTTACGATTGACAACACCTCTACCAATGATGTTTTATATACTAATTATAATGAACTGCCTTCTGGTTTTGTAAACAATGGAAGCAATGTACAGCACACAGAGCTTAATCTTTCTCCTCTGCGGCTTACCATGGTCATGGATTATACAAACCTGGCAAAAGAATTCAATATCACGGCTGTTCTGATCATCATCATCTGTGTGGTATGCATCACCGGATATATTATTTTTGCCTACATTATTTCACGCTACATGGTACGTCCTGTGGAACACTTAAGCCATAAGATGTCCTCACAGTCCGGACACACTCTGATTCAGTCCACTCGTTACCTGAACCGGACTGATGAGATTGGTACACTGTATAACGAATATAATGCCATGGTAGAATCCCTAAACGCCGCTGTCAAACAGGATTATCAGGACAAGCTTGTTCTTCTGGATGCACAGATGAAATCGCTGGAAGCAAGGATCAACTCTCACTTCCTGTTCAATACACTGGAAGCGATCAACAGTATTGCTGAACTGGAGGATAATGAGACCATCGCCACTATGTCACTTGCACTTGGAAATATGTTCCGCTATACCCTGAAAACACAAAGTGAGCTTGTGACAGTTCAGGATGAGCTCGGACATGTAAATGACTATGTTACTATCCAGAGGATCCGTTTTGACAATCGTTTTCATCTGGATCTGGATATTCCGACTGAATATCTGGACAACAAGGTATTAAAACTTATTCTCCAGCCTCTGGTAGAAAATGCATTATATCACGGACTGAATTACTGCACCACCGGTGATACCATCACTATCCGTGCTTTTACCCAAAACAGCTGTCTGATGATAGATGTACATGATAACGGACAGGGAATGGATGCAGAAACACTTACAAAACTACAAAGTTCGCTCAGTGAAGAGGCTTCTTTTACTGAGCTCGGACACCGCAACAAGCAGAGCATCGGACTGAAAAACATTCACAGCCGAATCGAACTGTATTATGGCAAAGGCTATGGTCTGGCTGTCACCAGCAGCCAGGGCGAATGGACCAACGTGCAGATCCGGCTTCCTATTTTGAAATAACAGGAGGACAATTATGTATACTTATATTGTCATAGATGATGAATCCCTCATCCGTAAAGGCACCATCAAAAAGCTTCAGCCTATGGAGGATCTGATCACCTGTATCGGTGAAGCAGATAACGGAAGAGCCGGAATTGAACTGATACAGGAAGTGCATCCGGACATTGTGATCCTGGATATGCAGATGCCGATCATGGGCGGAAAAGAACTGCTTCCTTATCTGGCCGAAAATTATCCCGATATGCCACTGATCGTAATCAGTGGATACCGTGACTTTGACTATGTCAAACAGGCCATCTCTGCTGCTGCCATCGATTACATCCTGAAGCCTTTCAGCAAAGAAGCTATTCAGGACTGCGTTTCCCGTGCGATTGAACGCCTGGAAGACAGCCAGACGCTTTCAAGGGTCACAGACAGTGATGAAGAAAAAGAAGCAGCCTGCTATGATTATGATATCCAACATCTGACCAACCTGATCCTTGGTTATCATGTCGGAGAAGGTTCCATCTCTTCAAAGCGCCTGAATTTCATCAATGATACGCATCAGCTTGTACTGCTCACGCTGTATTTTGAATCTCCTTCACAGATACAAAACATCGATATTCAGCACTGGCTGGAAGATGGCGGTTTTGGTGACCTGGCTCTTTATCTTCCAAATACAGCTTCGAATCAGATGGGATTTCTGGTCCTTTTTATGCCTAATACAGAAGTGATTCATTCACGCCGCCTGGTCGATCAGATTTCCTCTGCTCTTACTGACTATGTACGGCATCTCCAGAATTCTCTGATCATCGGTATCAGTCAGCCTCACGCTGATCTCAGCGAACTGCACGAAGCTTTTGAAGAAACTTCCGCTGCTCTGAACCGTCAGAAGCTGAATGGAGACTCAGAAAATATCTTCTACTACAAAGAGGCGGCAGAACCTCGATCCTTTATCTGGGAACAGGAAGAGGAATTTCTTTTCCGTGTGGAGGCAGGAATGACTGCTGAAGTCCAGTCTCTGACTGGTCAGCTTTTTGATCTGATGAGCAGAACCTCTGATTTTTCACTCGCAGATGCAAAATATTACTGCTATTATCTTTCCGGACAGTGTCGCAACATCCTGAATTATTACCTGAAACAGGAAACACCTAAATCCTCCAACAGTATCCAGAATGTAGTCAATTACATCTTTTCTCTGAAAGAGCTGAAAGATTATTACTACCAGTTTTTTATGAATATCACGGAACTTCTGAAAGCAGAAAGCATTTACTCCGGTGATGATGTCGTTGAGAAGATCCAGACTTACATGCAGCACAACTATCCTAAAAATCTGACACAGGATTTTATTGCTTCTCTTTTTTATCTGAACCGAAGCTACCTGAGTACCCTGTTCAAACAGAAAACGGGGATGAAATTTATTGATTATCTGAACGAAGTCCGGATAGAAAAATCCAAAGAATTATTAAAAGATTCCAACCGCAAAATGTACCAGATCTCCAAAGCGGTCGGATATGATAATCCGAAATATTTTTTCCGGATTTTTAAAAAGAAAACCGGAATGACACCAGAGCAGTATCGGGAAACGTTGCAGTAAAAAAGAGTGTATTTCTTATGAATTAAGTTGGTTTTTTATCCGACTTTGTATCCCGTCTTTTATGAAAATTTAATATTTCAATCTCTATTCCTTCTTCGCTATGTGTGGTAAAATGTTGCCATTCTGATAATTAAGCCTCTGTCAGAGGCAGTGAATTTGCTTTTATGGAGATTTATTATGAATAAAAAAGAATTTCTTGACATTTTATATGAACAGCTTTCCGGTCAGATGCCGGAAGGAAATATTGCAGCACATGTACAGTACTATCGTAGTTATATTGAAGAAGAACAGCGTAAAGGACGCAGTGAAGGCGATATTTTAAACGAGCTTGGCGATCCTCATCTGATCGCACGTACACTTCTGGACACGGACGCTGCTGCATCTGGAAATCCTCAGACTACGGAATATTATTCTGAATCATATAACGGCCATTCTTCCGGATATGATGGATACGAAAATTCCGATTCCGGACATGGAAAGGTAAAACAGCACAGCTTCCATCTGGATCTGACAACCTGGTACGGCAAACTGGCTGTCATACTGATTGCAGCTGTTGTGATCATCCTTCTGTGCACGGTCTTAAGTGTCTTAATTCCGATTATGATCATCGCCGGTGTGATCATGTATTTGATCTCACAATTTCGTAAACGATAAATTTCATCCGTGTCCCCAATGGTTGCTTCAAGAATGCCCTCGGCATTCTTGCTGCGAGATGCACGTCATGCAATGCATGACATATTCTTCTGTGCATCTCTGCAATCCTGCCGGAGGCTATATCAGATGGGAGATTGAATCCCACCACTGATATAATTTTGTTGCTCACCACCTGCAGAGGTGGGAGTCATCTCACATCTGATATAATTTTCCAATAAAAAAGACCCGAATCCAGTTTTCCATTTTTATACGAAATCTGAATTTCAGGTCTTTTCTGTTCTGTCTTTTTATGCTGTTTTCCTTGTCATAAATGACTCAAATCTCACATGCTGGTCCATCTTATCCCCGATCATTCCGATCACTTTTCCCATCGTAAATGCAGCAAGGATCGTACCGATTCCGAGTCCATCCAGATGTCCCAGGATGATACAGGTCATCAGAGCGGTTATAGTAAGACAGGTAACATCGTATCCTATCTTGATCCTGGAATATTTTACCTTCGTAATATCTGCCAGCTCTCTTGGGAACAGATCAGTCGGGATGATCGGCAGGCCACAGCGGTTGGAAAGTGCGATTCCGATGCACAGAAGCAGGTAGCTGATGATAAAATAAAGTACACGATAACCAATAGCTGTCGGCAGGACGCCTATCCACATTTCATGTACATCGAGCATTTCACTGAATGCAAATCCAACAACAAAACTAAAAAGATACGGTGCAACAAATTTCTTCCGCATGAGCATCAGAGATAATACCAGAAGTCCCTGGAAAATATAAGTCCAGGTTCCAAGGGAGATCTTATTGAATACTTCTGAAAATGCATATGGTACACTGGAAATCGCTGAAATTCCGGAACCGGAATACAACATCAGCACAACTCCCAGACTGTTGATCAGTACCACCACCAGCAGTGCCAGCTCACCCCGCAGAACCGGTAATTTTTTGTTCTCTTGTGTCTCAATTTCTTCTGTCACTTTATATTTCCTCCATAGTACATAATTTATGCCTCGTCTATCTTAGCACTCAGAAAATATTTTTTAAAGAGACAAAAAGATGATTTTGTAAAAAATTTGTTGAACATTTTTCTTTGACAGATACATGATTGACAATACACTTACCGTTTCATCGCCTCGCGGATGCACATTTCTATGTACTCTTCTCCAAGGGCTGTATTCACTGTCAGATCAAAGTTTGCGGCTGCTCCCCAGATACGGCCAGTGTAGTAACGATAATTATCCGCGCGCCATTTATCTTCTTTCTGGATCTTCTGGTTTGCGTCTTTTTCGGACAGATGCAGACGATCCATCACTCGTTTCATTCTGTTTTCCATTGGTGCTGAGAAGAAGACTCTGAGGCATTTTTTGTCGTCTCTGAGTGTGTAGTCGGAACAGCGCCCTACGATCACGCAGTTTCCTTTTGCAGCAAGTTCTCTGACAACCCTGGATTCAGCCTCATAGATTTTATCTTTCGGTGCTTCCTCGTCCGGCTGTGCATACATGTACATCTGATTTACCAGGTCATACAGGAAGCTGCTGGTCATCATCTCTTCCTTTTTCTGAATGAATTCCGGTGTATATCCTGTCGTTCCGGCAGTCATCTCGATGATCTCCTGATCATAAAAAGCATAGCCTAATTTTTCTGCAAGCGCTTTACCGATATCATGTCCACCACTTCCAAATTGTCTGCCGATCACGATGACATTTCGCTGAACTTCATCTGCCGTTTTATCTACAGATATCACACCGGATTCACCGGTGCTTTCCACATTTTCCCCTGCGAACTCTTCCGGAAACAGAAGCGGTTTGACAAATGCAAGCTTTTTACCAAGAACTCTGGCAATAAATCCGACCAACAATGCAGCAATGATCGTACCTTCACGCACGCCATTGAGATGCCCGGTAAATACGAAGGACAAAATTGCTGCGATAACTGCCATAGATACGTCAAAACAGATTTTTGTCGTACCGAAGTTGGTTTTCCATGTCAGAACGATCGCACGGACAAAAGACTCTCCCGGCAGCATGACAACATCTGCAAGTACTTCCATGTAAACACCAAATCCAAGAATCAGACATCCAATCAGAAGATATATAATCTTCATGACATACGCCTGTGGATTTACCCATGTAAATAAAAGCATGGTCAGATCAATGAAATATCCAAAGATAATGGATACCGGTATCTGCAAAACATGTTCCAGTTTAAAATTTTTACGCAAGATCAATAACTGCAATAAGATCAAAAATACGCTGAAAAAGATCGTAAAGTTTCCAAGCGTAAATGGAAAACTTAAGCTTAATACATACGGAATCGATGAAATCGGTGATGTTCCCAGACTTGCCTTGGTGATCAGACTGACACCAAGGGAGTTCACAAACAGACCAATCAGAAAAATCACATATCGTTTTAATTTGTTCATTTGTTACTTCCTTCTTTTCCTTTTTCCTCACCGTCTGTCTCAGACAGGTTGCTGTAAATTTTATGATAAATTCTCATGAAAACCTCTGCTTCATCTGGAGATACCTCTTTCCACGCAGTGTCTTCGATTTCTGAAAACGCTTCTTCCACAAGTTTCTGATTTTTCTTTCCGGTTTCTGTCATAAAAATATGAAAAGTCCTTCTGTTCCCATTGAGCATATGCCGCTCGATCAGGCCTTTTTCTTCCATACGATTCAGAATTGAAGTCAGTGATCCTGCCTCGATAAAACAGCCCGCAGCAATTTCCTTCTGGCTGGCTCCATCATGATCCTTGAGATAATCCAGAACCTTCGGCTGTCCAAGCGTAAGCCCCGAGACTTTTATTTTTTCCAGGAGTTTCTTCTGAATCAGCATTTGGTTCGCCATTGTCAGATAATGCAGTGATGTATCCATAGTTCATATTCCTTCCCTGTTTGTGTTTGTTGCAAAATAAAATAGTTATAATTCAAACGTTTAGAATTATAACTATTTTATATAAAAATGTCAATTTTCTTTTTTATCTTTCAAGACCGCTGGCATAACTCATATTCGTACTACATGAATTCCACCCGGCTACCAGTGGTAAAGATTTCACTCCATCTGATTCAGGCCAGCCTTTATAATTCCCATTTGTTTTAGAACTTTTTACTCTTATCATTGCATGTTCCTGATTTCTACTCCTTTAGTTCTTCAATATCTCTATAACTGAGATTAGGAATAAAACTCCAAATCTCTGAAGGCTCCATACCCTTTTCCAACATACGTCGAGCAATCGTTCTGGATGATTGTTTTTCAGCCTCTTTAACAGCTTCCTTCTTTGCTTTCTTTATTCGCTTTATCTCTTGCCGTTGTTCTTCCTCCAGTTTCCGTAATGCCTCCTGCTTCTCTTCTTCAAATAACTGTCCTACTTTTGTCATATTAATCCACCGTTTAATCCTTTCTGAATCTTGTTTTGCAATTACCTTATCCGTAAACACCAGCAATCCTGACAATAAAAACGTCTGTATTTCAGGTGAGCGAACTTTCTTTGCCAACTCAAAACATTTACGGATAGTTTCCTGTTTTTGCTCTTTTCCTGGATAAATCAATGGAAGAATCACAAACTGCATTTGCTCTTTATCTGTGAGTATTCCGCCATTCTCGATTTTTTTCTTTAATATTTCCTCAATTTTCACTGCATCCAGTTCAGATAAAAAAACTTCTTCTACAGTAAACTTAAGACACCCTGTATCCAGTTTTGGATCTGTTGATCCTTTTTTCACGTCGCCAGTATAAATTACAATCATACGAATAGGCTTATCCAGTTTCCCAATCAGTTCATTTCTTTTTAATGTCCTTACTACGTAATTCAGATACTTTATTTTATCTGCATATTCATATTTACTCTCATAATCTATAAGTGCAACAGAATCATCTTCCAGCTGAAATATATTGTCCAATCGCATTTCATTCGCTTCCACTACTGGCAGATTTGTCGGCAACACAGCTTTTATCTTCGGTATATTAATCCCATAAACATCCAATGATTTTTCTTTTAGATTTTCTCCGAAAATTTTCGAAATCACATCTTTATTATGGTATGTAATAGGGCTTTTCTGCTTTTCATTATCATTTTTTTCTGACATTTTCCCTCCTGTACAGTATGGAAAGCGCCAGCTGTGCAGAGCATTATGTTCTATAGTTGTATTATATAAAATCTTTTCAGCTCCTGCAAGACTGTTTTTCATTTTCCATATTTATATTATTAAGTTGGATTTGTTTGGTTGAATCACCTATAGAAATATTAGATATAATTACTGTAGCATAATGCCCTATACAAAACAACAAGTTTTCATTGACAAATTCCCACAGCTTTCGCCATGGGAATCTGAATTTTTGCCTATTTAACTGAAATTTGAATTTTCACTACAGCCCTTCCCTGTACATCTCACTGATCACAGCCTGGGCATGTTCTGATTCTCTTTTTTTGATAAGCTGGTCCCTGTCACTTAAGATTGCGATCATTTCATCCACCACAACTTCGACTGCTGGTGGCTCTGTCATCCGGTACAGATAACCCAGCATACGCGTTGCTGTATAATCCGTATTCAGATACTTGTAAGCTATTTCTGCACAGAGTTCCTTCGGATATCCTTTTTCAATCAACGCTTTATAAAGCTCTTCTGCTCTTTCTGATGCCATATTATCTCTCCGTGTCAGGCTTCATCGGATGCATCATTCAGTGCGTCATTCGCATCCTCCAGTGCATCCAGTGCCTCTGTCAGAAGATCCAGTTTGTCACTGCTCTCATCTTCTGCTTCATATGCATCAATCACATCCACAAGAGCATCTTTTATTTCTTCCAGAGAATCGATAATTCTTTTCAATCCGGATTCCTTTGAAGAAGCTCCTGTAATATCTACTACCTTGCTCATGCTATTCCTCCTTCTTGGGCGAAAACGTTGTTATCCATATGATACCTGTTTCCACCTCAAAAGTAAAATACTATCTTTTTATTGTGCATAGCAGACTTTACTCTGTATAACTATTTCCATTCTCATCTGTCCAGGTTCCGTCGCCGTTATCGGTATAGCCTACTCCATTCGCATCGCGATAATAATAATCTCCGTTTGTGGTCTCTTTTACATCGACACTTCCGCTGCTGCTCTGGAGTTCATGCTGTCCCAGCTTCGTTCCCGAATTGTAGTCTTCGTCATTCCAGGTACGATAAGAATTTCCATTGGCATCTGCCCAGTTTCCATCTCCCTGATAGCTGTATTGGAATCCGTTATCGTCAGAATAAGTTCCATCTCCGTTGTCGTAAAGGACTCTGGATTCCTCATCACCTTCACCTGATGCCACAATCGATCCTACACCTGAAGAACCGCTGAATCCACTGGTGTATGGTACTCCTGCCGGAAGATTCTCATAATAGGATCCTGACCCATCACTGTCAGAACCACTTCCATTATCTGTCATTTCACTTTCCTGTCCGCTACTTTCCACAGCAGTATCAGAATTTGTTTCCGCACTTATGTTTTCTCCCGGATTTACAGAAGCTTCTGTATCTGCATCCTCTGACACTCCCGTTTCACTCTGAGTACCTGCGTTTTTCTGCATGTCTACCATTTCAGAATATGGTGCGTAATCCGGTACATTCTTTTCCTCTTGATCTGCATTCTTTTCCAGACCGAAGTTCTCCGTCCTTACCGGAATCGGATCTGTCCCGGCAGAAACATTAAATACCAGGTTACTGCCTGCAAGAAGCACCGTCACAAGGATTCCCGGAAGAATCCCTCTGC
Source organism: uncultured Blautia sp. (assembly GCF_934424005.1). Lineage (GTDB taxonomy): Bacteria > Bacillota > Clostridia > Lachnospirales > Lachnospiraceae > Blautia_A. The sequence continues at coordinate 33,289 of NZ_CAKRXI010000011.1, read as the reverse complement.
GAAGCTTCCGCATGTTCACCATGTACAGAATCCTGTCTTTAAACACCATTCCGCTGTCATTGAGACTTGCTGTCACATATGGAATCTGATTATTCATCGCCACCGTACGGAGAAGAAGCTGTCTGTAAAGCCTGTGGTCTTTTTTGTTTACTCGGTTAATCACTGCCGTATCACACAGATTTTCGATATCCTTATCTGCTTCTTTCAGCATGATAAGAAGAAACGGATTAAACCAGTATATCGATGCACAGATTCGAAGAAGCATCTTATACCAGAGATCCCGATGGCAATAATGTGTAAGTTCATGGTAAAAAACCAGTTTTCGCTCCTCTGCGGAATATCCGGTTGCCGGAAGATACAACTTTGTATGGAAAAGTCCTGCAAGAAGCGGTGTGGTAAGACCCGCATTCTGTCTGAGCTCCGGCACTCTGTGCACACACTTTTTCCGGCATACATCTCTATACATCTGAATACTCACCGGATCATTGACTGGAAGGCTCATTCTCCTGAGATTTCTCATCGAAAGATAATATGCCAGCAATTCTCCTGCCAGTTTAAGCACTGCCACACTCAGCCAGACCGATACGAAAATCACAGCAACAGTTTCCATCCATTTTCCAGTCGTATACACGACAAACTCTTTTTGTTCCGGAACTTCAAACTGACTTTTCATACTATTATTCACAGAAGATATTGTTTCCATTTTCTGCTGGTTCTCTCCCGGTCTTACTGTGTAATCCGTTGTCTTCAGATTTTGTTCATTCTGTTGAATATTTCTCTGTACCTTAAAATCCACCAATGTCAAATTCGCCGGAAGGCGTACGGGAATACAAAGACTTACTGTAATCAACAGCCAGATGAAATACTTCCACCTCGCTGACACTCGCCCTTTAAATAAAACTGCCAGTAACCTGACCAGTAAAATAACAGATGCGGCAATAATATTCAGTTTCAGAATATGCAGAACAAAAAACTCCATAATTCGCTATTCCTCCCCGTCTTCCAGCTCCTTAAGAAAATCGCTGAGTTCATGAATTTCTTCAGAACTGATCTTTTTCCCCTGATAAAGTGAGGTGACAAATTTCTTTAATGAATTTCCATACAATTTTTCAAGAACACTCTGACTCTCATGTGCCTGATAATCCGACTGCGAAACCAATGGAGTATACAGGTTTAATTTTCCCTGTTTCGTCACTTCCACAAAGTTTTTACTCTCCAGCCTGGTCAGCAGCGACAGGATCGTTGTCGATGCAAGATTTTTCTTGGTATTGATTACTTTTTCAATTTCCGGCCTGGTCATCGGAGGAGTTCCATTCCAAAGAACAAGCATGATATCCAATTCTGATTCAGGTAATTTCTGATATGTTTTTTTCACTCTTTTCCATCCTCCTTCTGATATATTTTCTACAAATGTAGGAATAATTTTATTTTACCACGGGTCCCGAAAATGGCAAGAGCTTCTGCATATTTTACAGAAGCTCTTCGCTATCAATGTTACTGTTCACTCCGTTCACAGCAACTTGGTCAAAATCCATTCCAGATCACCTTCGGTGATAGGATTTTGCCCCGTATGTCTCGGGATTTTGCCATATTCATGGCAAAACACCTCGCGGAATATTACCTGTGAACAGTTACCTATCAATTCATTTCGGTATAGCTGCTGCCATTTTCATCGCTCCATGTTCCGTCTCCGTTGTCCGTAAATCCGGTGCCATTGCCGTCACGGAAATAATAATCACCATTTGTAGTTTCTGTAACCGTCACAGTATTGCCATCCGCATCCTGAAGCTCATGCTGTTCCAGCGTATGTCCCAGATGATGTGTGTCGTCATTCAGAGCTGAGTACGTATTCCCGTTTTCATCTGTATAGGTTTCATCACCGTTATCCGTATATTCCATTCCGTCATCTCCACGATATTCACAGGAATAATCCTTGTGAAGAATATAATTGATCTCAATTGTATTTCCATCACTGTCAACTAATGTCATCGGTGAAGTAGTACGGATATCTGAATCATCACTGCTGTCTGATGAACTGACAGAAGCGTTTTTTTCTGTATCAGAATCAGAGGAATTTGTCTCTCCCCCAGACTTCTGGCCAGAAGTACCGGTCTCTGATTTGTCAGAATTTCCTGCTGCATTTTCGTCAGCCTCTCTCGTAAGAGACGGATTTCCCGGATAAGAAATATACTCTACAAATTTTCTGACGTCACCGATATCATCTGCATCTTTTGCATATCCTACTGCCATATACAGACTGTTTCCCTCTGAATAAATTGTCTGGTAGCAGGCCTCATATGTATCGTTACATTTGGCAATTCCTGTTTTGACATCCTCCAGTGAATATTTATAAATATTTACATAATCACTTCCATTCGTATAGCTGACATAAGTACCTTCCGTATCTGCCTTCTCCCAGGCAGAACCAGCCGGCGGCTGTGTATAAAAATCATTATTTCCGGCTGCCATAACAGTTCCGGCCGAAAAAATCCCAAGTGTTGCTGCAGTCATAAGTGTCATAATTTTTGTTGTTTTTGTTTTCATAATGGATTCTCCCTGATTTTTATTTTCTACATCTGTAGAAGTTATTTGTATTCTACATCTGTAGAAATAAAAAGTCAACCACTAATTCTACATTTGTAGAAATAATGGTTGACCAAACAAACCTTCTGTCTTACCAAAGGTATTGCAGTGTTTTACTGCCAGATACTATCTTTTTATTTCAGTCAAAATGCAGGGTCTTATGATATTTTGCATACTGGTCGAGAAGATTGCTCCACTTCTGACCTTCCGGTTTGTTTTCGTTATTGTTGTAATTGTCCGGTCCCTTCAGTTCATCCATGTATTGAGTATAATCCAGAATATAGATGTCAACAGTGGAAATATCTCTGTCCTGGATTGTAAAATTATTGCAGTTTCCAGTCGAATCATTGTATGGAAGTTTGTTTCCGTTGGCATCAAGAGCAACCATAAAGCAGTCACTGTCAGAGCCATCCTCATAAAGCTCATTTACCGTCAGCTCATACGGTGTACGGATTACGGATCTGAGGCCAATACCTGCATCATTTGTATCGTTCAGTTCCAGAACCTCGGTCTGAGAATCGTCTACTGTAACCGGAATATCAAAGTTCCAGTCACCTTCATATTTGTAGTAACCGGCATCCTGTATATCATCAGCTTCTGACCACTCATAGTCTGCTTCCAGCCCCCTTACCTTTGTGATATCCAGATGCAGGTTAAATGTATCCGGAATCTCAATTTCTTTAATATATTTCTGATATGCTCCACCACGCTCAGATACTTTATTGATAAATTCTTCCAGCAGCGCATACCCTTCATCTGTCTCATCGTCCATATCATCCATTGTAATTCCCATCTCATCCAGTACCTGCTGTGTCATTTCATTGTATTTCTCATTATATTCCGTGTAATCTTTTGCCGCCTGAGCAAGATCATATCGGAAAATACAGGCATAGGTGTTGTCATCCAGAAACTGTCCTTCCACCTGACCGTCAATGATCGGATCTGCCTCCTGGTTAAAATCCACACTTCCAGTCATATCCAGATCAATGACTGGTGTTCCACTTTCTGCCAGAGTTTCTGTCTTCGGAAATGGATTATCACTCTTAAGCTGCATGGTTATATAGACCGCCTGACTGTTCGCGTATACTTCCGAGCATGTAATCGTCAGACCATCTGCTGTCTTGGTATATGCGGTGTCATCTTTTTTCGTATCCTGTCCCGCCTCAGTATCTTCCGATGGATTTCCTTCTGTGTCTGACCCAGTGTCTGCCGCGGTTCCTTCTGTCTCAGTTGTATCAACAGCTTCCAGAGTCGTTGCATGGTCCGCGAAATCACCAAAGAAGCTCACGTTATCCTGCAGCATTTCAAAAAGTCCTCCAACCACCGGAAGATTTTTGGCCATGACAGGATTCACCGCACAAAGTACAAATCCAACTGCAAGCACTGCTGCCATCCCCCCTGCAATTCTTCCGCCGATCTTCATCCAGTGATAAGGATCTTTTGGTGCTTTTTTCTGTACCGCAGTATTATTTTCGATCAGACGATATGCCTGATTCACACGCTCATGCACGATCACTGGTATTTCTGTTTCTTCCTGAAGTTTTTTCTGAAAATCCTTTTCATTATCATTAAGACTCATCATTAGGCACGTCCCTCCCTGACTTTATATTCATACAGTTCTGCAATCTGTTTTCTGCCACGCTGAAGACGTGACTTCACAGTACTTTCTTTCATATCCAGGATGTCACCGATCTCCCGGATATTGAATCCTTCCATATAGTATAGAAGGATCACCAGGCGATATTTATTGTCCAGTGGTTCCAGCATCTGTGCCCACTCTTTTGCAGCATATTCTTCCTCGTAAAAAGGAGTCTCCGGCATCTGATCCGTGTATGTAACCTGTTTCTTCTGCTTCAGAATGTCCTTGCATTTATTGATCAGAATCCGCAGCATCCATGTTTTGAAATATCTGTTCTGCTTCAGACTTTTCAGGTTTTCGTAGCAGGAAAGAATGGTATCCTGTATCGCATCGGCAACATCTTCATCATTTTTGAGATATGCGGATGCCATCTTGTACATGCACTGCAAATGTTCATCCATCAGCCTGCAGAAAGCATCTTTGTCGTCTTTCTTCGCCCTTCGTATCAAAAATTCATTATTCATTGATTTCTCCATTCTCCTGTCTATGACCGGTCATCAGGAAATGTTGTGTAAAAGCCTCTGTTTATGTGCTTCTACTTATTAGACGCCAAAAACGCCAAAAAGGACGCACGTGTAAATAAATATTAACATAAAAATAGTTATAACCCCACTCCGGAATTATAACTATTTCTTGTCTTACACTTATTCATTTTATTCTCATTTCAGTTAATATCTATAGTCCAAATCTCCGCTGTACGATCTCTGCCAGCACTTCTGCCGTTCCTCTGACTCCCAGCATACTGGAATCGATCATGATCTGCTTACTGTCAGGGTCGCCCGGTGCATATTTGGCATAGCGTTTATGATATGCAGTTCTCGCCTTATCAACCTTGTAGATCATTTTGGTAGCTTCCTCCGGTTTCATCTTGAGCACTTCCACGCAGTTTTTATAACGCGCATCCACCGGTGCATAGATATATATATTCAAAACATTTCTGTGGTCACGGAAAATATAATCTGCACATCTTCCTACAATGATACAGGATTCTTTTTCTGCCATCTCCCGGATTACCTGCTTCTGCACATTATAGATTTCATCCTGTTTTGCGATTGAATCAGACCCCAGCGGAAGCAACATGGAAAAAAGATTTGTGCTGTATGTTTCCTCGTGTTCACTGATCTTCGACACCGGAAGGTTCATTTTCTTTGATGTAGCCTCCACGATATCCCTGTCATAATAGTCGATTCCAAGTATATCCGACATCTCCCGGGCGATTGGACGTCCCAGGCTTCCAAACTGTCTTGTGATCGTAACAATATATTTCTTCTCTGCCATAACAGCTCACCTCATCCCTAACTGTTCAGAATTCTTGAAAGGAACGCTCTTGTTCTTTCATTCTTAGGATTTGTAAACATTTCCGAAGGTTTTCCCTCTTCCACTACATATCCGTCTGCCATAAAGATCACTCTGTCTGCCACATCACGGGCAAATCCCATCTCATGTGTGACCACGATCATCGTCATGCCATCTTTTGCAAGATCTTTCATAACATTTAATACTTCTCCTACAAGCTCCGGGTCAAGTGCTGAAGTCGGCTCATCAAAAAGCAGTGCTTTCGGTTCCATCGCCAGGGCTCTCGCAATTGCAACTCGCTGCTGCTGTCCACCACTTAATGTGGATGGTCTGTTACCTGCTTTGTCTGCCATATTTACTTTGCTTAACAGTTCCATGGCTTTTTCTCTTGCTTCCGTTTTATTTTTCTTTTTCGTCAAAACCGGTGCCAGCATCACATTTTCCAGAACTGTTTTCATAGGAAACAGGTTAAATCTCTGAAAAACCATCCCTACTTCCTCACGGAAGTCACGCAGCTTCATTTCGCCACCGGTGATACTTTTTCCATCATATTCAATTTCTCCTGCGGTTGGAGTTTCCAGCTGATTGATGCAGCGGAGCAGTGTACTTTTACCGGAACCAGATGGTCCGATAATACAGACTACTTCCCCCTCTGCCACATCAATATTCACATCTCTCAGTACTTCAAGATCATCAAATCTTTTCTGTAAATTTGAAATTTTGATCATATGCTTTTACCCCCTGATTCTTCTTTCTACCTGCTTCTGCAAAATAATAAGAATCGATATCAGCACAACATAAAAAATTGCGCCTGTCGTATAGGCCTGAATCGTCTTGAAACTGATGGCAGCATAGTTCTGGATCTGTTTTGTGATCTCATTTACAACAATAACAGACAGAAGTGCAGTATCTTTTACAGAAATAATAAACTGGTTAAACAGTGCCGGCAGCATAGAACGAAATGCGGGCGGAATGATCAGATGAACCATTGTCTGCATCGGTGTCAGTCCAAGCGACAGTCCGGCTTCCTTCTGTCCCGGATCAATACTGTCCAGTGAACCTCTGACAATTTCAGCAATAAATGCACCCGAGTTAATCGTAATAACAATGATACCTGCCGTATTACTGCTCAGATCAACGCCCGTCATCTTCGGAATGACAAAATACACATACAAAGCCTGCACGATCAGCGGCGTTGCACGGATGATCCATATATAGACACCAGCTATTGCCCTGGCAATACGGCATTTTGTCTGGAGCGCAAATCCAGCCAGCGCTCCAAGCAAAAAACCAAGCAGAATACCAACTACTGCAATATAAATTGTTACTTTTAACCCACGAAAGAGCATGGGCAGCAAAACATTTAAAAAACTAAAATCCATAGGGCAACCCCCTCTTTCTTTTTCAGGAATTACTCAAGCCATTCTTTTGCGAGTTTATCCATAGTACCATCTTCTGTAAGATCCTTGATCGCCTGATTGAAAGTATCAAGAATTTTATCATTTGCTTCTACGCAGTCTTTTGAGAAAGCGATTGCATATGGTGCCTGGCCCTGATTAAACTCATCACCAACTACCTCAAGTTTTGTTCCTTCTGTTGTCTTTACATAATAAGCAGCTCCCGGGCCATCCTGCAGAACTGCATCTACTTTGCCCTGCTCCAGAGATTCATATGCAGTAGTGATCGTATCGTGAACTTCCAGTCTGCTTTCATCAATTCCTGCATTTGTACAGTACAGATGAGATGCGGTTCCTTTTTCTACTGCAATCTTATAATCTCCTTTTGTAAGAGAATCAATATCCGTGATTTCTTTCGGTGATGTTTCTTTGTTGATCATAACTACCTGGCCTGAATCACAGTAAGTATCAGTAAAGTCCATTACCTCTTTTCTTTCATCTGTTGCACAAAGAGCTGCCATACCAAAGTCAAGCTTTCCTTCTGCAAGAGATGTTGTCAGTGCGGAATAATCCATTACCTGAATATCACCGTCAATTTCAAATCCCAGATAATCCTTTAATGCATTCACCAGATCCAGGTCATAACCGATCAGTGTGGTTCCATCCGTATCATAATAAGTAAACGGAGCAAAAAGTGCGGTGGTACCAAAAGAAAGTTTTACACCTTCCAGTGAACCTTTTACAGAATCAGAGGAGTCATCTGCTGCAAATACAGTTGCATTCATTCCAAGTGCCATAGCTGCTGACAAACCAATTGCCATAAATCTCTTCACTGTTTTTCTGTTCATAATAATGTCCTCCTTATTGTCCGGGAAAAGAACAGCCTCTGTTTCCTTTTCATTTTCAGGTAACAAAAAAGGCGCTCACTTGTTTTAAGTGAACGCCGTTGTTCTTGTCCGTCGGTTTATGGTGAGTATCTTAGCAGTACTCCGTGTGATTGTCAACACTTATGACCCCAAGGATTTTTTATGGTTTTTGGAATGTAAATAACAAATTGTAATGACCTGGATGCCCCAAAAGCCTTTTATGAATGTCATGCAGAATCGTAATGTGCAAATTGCCGTTTACGTATTGCCAATGTCATAAGTATCCGTTATAATTGCCTCAACCAAAGGAGGTAACTCTTATGAAGCACATAGGAGTCGCCTCCTTTCTTTATTATTTACAACAGAAAGGAGAGATCGTCTATGGAATTTGTCTTTGCTCTGAAACAGAATGTCGGAGCCCCATCCGTATCACTGGTAAAGGAAGGCGATCTGGTACAAAGAGGTCAGCTCATTGCCACCAAACCAGCAGGAGCTCTTGGCACTTATCTTTATTCCAGTATTGATGGAAAAGTAAAATCCATAACAGATAATCAGATCATTATAGAAGAACTGAATACGGACTTCGATAAATATATTCCATTAAAAAAAAAGCTTCCATGTGAACTGATCGAGGAAGCAGGCATCGTCGGACTTGGAGGTGCCGGATTTCCTACTTCTGTAAAATTAAATGCAGACTTCAAAGGAAATGGAACCGTGATCGTCAATGCCGCTGAATGCGAACCGATTCTTTCCCATAATATAGAAAGAATCAGACAGGAGCCGGAAAAGATCCTGAAAGGACTTTCCATTGTCATGGATCTGGTACATGCATCCCGTGGAATCATCGCGATCAAGGGAATTCATACCGAAGCGATCCAGTCTCTTGAAAAACATATTTCTGATGAAAATATTTCCATCTTTCATCTGGAAAACATCTACCCAATGGGAGAGGAAAGAGCTCTGATCCGCGAAACGCTGGGAACGCTGCTCTCCCCGGATCAGCTTCCACTTGCAGCATCCGCAATCGTCATCAATGCAGAGACACTTCTTCGCATCTATGAAGCTATAGAACTCAAGAAGCCTCTGATCGACAAAGATATGACAGTTGCAGGTAAATTAAAGGAAGATGCATCCATTCATATTTTAAAGGATGTTCCGATTGGAATGAAAGTTTCTGATGTACTTGCAAAAGTCGGTGGTGTTGGTTCCAAATATGGTGAACTCATCATGGGAGGACCTTTTACCGGCAAGCGTACCACACTGGATTCCCCGGTAGTCAAAACGACCGGTGGTATCATCGCAGCTGAAGAATTTCTTCCGGCACCTGATAAAATCGGACTTCTGGTATGCGCCTGCGGTGCCAACAGGGAACGCCTGATGGAACAGGCTTCCAGTATGGGAGCTGAAGTTGTAGGCGTTGAATACTGCAAGCAGGCCAAAGAAATCAAAAACAGCCGCAAATGTGAAAATCCGGGACGCTGTCCAGGTCAGGTCCAGAAAGTCATGAACCTCAAAAAGGCCGGTGCCAAAGCTGTCCTGATCAGCAACTGCACAGACTGCACCAACACGGTCATGTCCTGTGCCCCACAGTTAAAACTGCCAGTTTATCACTGCACCGATGGTGCTCTGAGGGCTGTCAATTATAAATTAATAAGAAGATTCCACAAAGAATCTTAGAACGAGGAGGAAGATTATTATGTCAATTACCCGCGAAACACTGGAAAAACATTTAAAAGATCCCGCAATTTTCTGCTGCCGAAGAGAAAAAGGTCTTGTGATCAGTGCCGCTGACCTGGAAGATCCCGGTTTATTCGAGGATATGCAGGATGCCGGACTCCTTACTTTAAGTCCTGACGGTCTTCGTATTGAGCAGGTCATCGGATGTACCCTCACACAGGATGTGGAAGCACTTACCCCTATCACCTCTGCTGTACTTGATAAGGTAAATGATATCCCTGAAGAATCCAAAGAAAAAGCTGCAGAACCGGCCGAAGCACCTGCTCCGCTTCAGGTAACTACGGCAGAACCTATCACAGGAGGTAATGGAATGATTCATATTGAAATTGGAAAAGCCGAAAAATTTGAAGGACTGAAACTTGATGTACCAGTATTCGGAGGTGCAGTTCCAGCCGCACCAGTCCCGGAAACAACTCCCGAATTGCCGGAAACCGGTAAAAAAACAGTTATTCGAAGCCTCGTAAAAAAACATATCAAGATCACAGATGTCAAACTCGGTGACACAACCTCTATCAAAGATGGTGTCATCACCATTGACGAAAGCATTGTTAACGATGCCGTTAAAGAAGATATACTCTGCAAGAGTCTGAAACTGGATGTCATCCATCCAAATGAAAGACATCTCTACACAGAAACTATCATGGATGTGTGCCCGATTGCAACCAAAGTAGAAGGCGAACTGGGAGAAGGTGTTACCAAAGTAGCCGATGGTGTAGTTTTCATGCTGACCGGAGTTGATGAAGATGGTGTACAGGTTCATGAATTCGGTTCCTCCGAAGGATACCTCGATGAAAAAATGTATTTCGGTCATCCGGGATGTGCCGATGAAAATGATATCATCATCCGCTGCCATGCAGTCATCCAGAGACTTTCCGGTATGACAAGACCTGGCCCGTTTGCAGCACATAAATGCCAGGATTACATTATCCAGGCAGTCCGCAATGAACTGAAAAAATACGAAGGCGAAGTCGTACGTGAAGAAATCTGCGAAGATGTCAGACGCGTTGGAAACCCACGAGTAGCTCTTGTCAAAGAAATCATGGGACAGGGCGCCATGCATGACAATGTTCTCTGCCCGGAAGAACCATGTGGTATCAAAGGCGGCCAGAAGAATGTTGACTGTGGAAACGTGCCGATCATGCTTACTCCGAACCAGGTACGAGACGGTTCCATCCACGCACTTACCTGCATCGGACCTGCTACAAAAGAAATGACCCGCCACTACATCCGTGAACCACTGGTAGAAGGACTTGCAGCTGACAGCGAACTCGATCTGATCGGTGTTGTATTTGTCGGTTCTCCTCAGGTAAACGATGAAAAACTCTGGGTATCTGAGAGACTGGGTTCTCTTCTCGAAACCATGAACCTCGATGGTGTTATTATCACAACAGAAGGTTTTGGTAACAACCACATCGACTTTATCCAGCATATCGGACAGGCCGGCAAACGAGGTATCCCTGTAGTAGGTGTTTCCTTCTGTGCATATCAGGGACAGCTGGTTGTCGGAAATGAATATGCAACTGCGATGGTTGAAGAAAATATGGACAAAGGTGGATTTGAGAATGATATCGCCGGAACCTCCTGCGTTACGCCTGAAGTTGCTGCCCGCGCGATCCAGATGCTCAAAAACAAAATGGCAGGTGTCGAGATCAAACCTGCTGAAAAGAAATGGAACAATGATGTCATCAATGCAAACAACAAACTTCTCGGACTCCCTGAAACAAAACTCGTAGAAAGCGGAACACTTCATTGATCGATTACAGCATTAATCCAGTCAAAATGGGCGGTCTTGTAAAGGAAGTGTCTGACGGAAATGTGAAAGTCCATTTACACGGACGTCTGGGAGTCATCACAGTTCCCGAAAGACTGATCATCACTGATATCCCGATCGAGCCGGGATGTGAAATGGAATTTTATTTCAGCTATATTCAGGTAATTAAGAATCCTTATGACTACGACAGCTCAGATATGACAACCGAACATGAACCGGAACCGTGTCTGCTTGGCGGTGTTCTTAATGAAGTCAATGACACCGCTGTAGGCATCACGATCATGAATGATCTCGGCATCATTCGCGTACCACGGCGCTGGATCTTCACTCCGGTCACCCTCGAGGAAGGCCAGGAAGCTGAATTCTATTTCAGCTGTATGAAAGTCATTGGTAAAAAAGATATTCCGGTAGAATCCATTTAAGAGGAGGAACTTATTATGAAATTAACTACAGTAGAAGGTATGCAGTCAGAAATTTTTGTACCGATTACACCAAAACCAATATTTACAGAATTAAAGAAACCGTTAAGCGAATGCAAGGTCGCATTTATCACAGCAGGTGGTATTCACCGCAAAGATCAGACACCATTCAACACATCCGGTGATTTTTCCTACAGAGTCATTCCTTTTGATACCCCATCCGATATGCTGATGGTTACACACGGAGGTTTTGATAACTCTGATATCAATAAAGATGTCAATGCCATGTTCCCGATCGATCGTCTTCACGAACTGGTTGACGAAGGCTTTATCGGCTCTCTCCCGGCAGAAACCTACACCTTCATGGGTGGTGGCGGAAACGTCGAAAAATTCAAAAACGAAACAGGTCCTGAAATTGCCAGAAAGCTGAAAGAACAGGGTGTAGACATTGTCCTCTGCACCGGTGGATGCGGCACCTGTCACCGTTCCGCAACGATCGTAACAAGATGCTGTGAAGAGGCCGGCATGAGCTGCTGCGTGATCGCTGCTCTCCCACCTATCGCAAGACAGCAGGGTGCACCAAGAATCACCGCTCCACATGTACCGATCGGATCCAATGCAGGTGAACCAAACAACATTCCAATGCAGACAGCGATCATCAAAGAATCTCTGGAATGGGTACGTGACTGCCCGAGCTTTAACCAGACAAAAGTTCTTCCTTATGAATATCGTCACAATGTCTGAACCATAACTAATCTTTGAATTAACTTCTGAGTTTCGATAAAAGAATCTCCGTGCATGAATCCTCTCTTTCCCTTTTCATACACGGAGATATCTTTTTTATTTCGTTTCCATATTCTGCTGTTTCATCTTTTTCAGCAATTTTTCTACTTCTTTACGTGTCGCAAGATTTTCAGAAAAGGCACTCGCACTTCCACTGCATATTCCATAATAAAAAGCATCCTCATATGTACCGGAATTCAGGTAGCCATACAGAAATCCGGCCACCATGGAGTCTCCTGCGCCGACAGAATTCCTTACTCGGCCTTCAGGTGCTTCGGCCCGATAAACAGATCCATCCTCCGCCACAAGGACAGCTCCATCTCCGGCCATGGAAACAAGCACATTACCAGCTCCCATTTCCTGAAGTTTTTTTGCATAAAGAACGACATCCTCTTTTGTTTGTAATGTAACTCCAAAAATCTCCCCAAGCTCATAATTATTCGGTTTGATCAGAAATGGATGATATTCCAGCACATTTACCAGCAGATCTTTTGTCGCATCCACAACGATCATAACTTTTCTTTTTTGCAGACGCTTCATAATATCACGATAGATCGTAGGTGGAAGGACTGTCGGAATACTTCCTGCCAGAACCAGGATATCTCCTTTTTGCAGGGTGTCCAGCTGTCGATAAAAAGTTTCCAGTTCTTCTCCACTGATTTCCGGTCCCATCCCGTTTATTTCAGATTCCTCTGATACAGTTTTTTCACCATCTGGCATATTCTCCAATGATCGGAGCTTCACATTGATTCTTGAGATTCCTTTCTTTACCCGCACAAACTGCTCTTCTACCTTCCGCTCTTTCAGCAGTCTGCGAATCTCTTCTCCTGTAAATCCACCGGCAAAACCAAGTGGGATACTTTCCATTCCCAGGTTTTGAAGTACGATTGATACATTGATTCCCTTTCCTCCGGGCAAAATAAGTTCCTCTGCTGTTCTGTTTACTTTTCCTGTTTTAAATCCATCAACGCCTACGATATAATCCAGAGAAGGATTAAACGTCACCGTATATATCATATCTCGGATGCCTCCATTTTTTTATTTACTATCATCTGTATAATAATGCCTGTCACGATCAGTACCAAACCCAGAACAGAAAACACGGTAATCTTTTCTCCCAGAACAAAATGTGTCAAAAGCAGCGACACAAACGGAGTCAGATATGCCAGATTGGCAATCACCGCTGTATTTCCCAGATCAAGAGCCAACGCCCAGGTAAGATATGGAAGTGCATTACATATAATTCCATTCCAGAGCATTCCCGCTGCCTGACCTCCTGTTGGTATGGTCAGATTTCCCTGTATGAGAACAAGTATAAATGCTGTTATTGTTCCTGCCGCATAGGAAATCATAACACTGAGATTCTTATCATAAATTTCTTTTTTATTTAAAGTACAGTACATGCCATAACACACTGCCGCCATCAGTGCATAAAAAACACCTCTTGAATCTCCCAGCGAAAATTCCGCCAGATTTCCGTCTGTTGTAACGACCAGTATTCCAAGAAAAGAAAAAATAACAGCAGCTGCTTTTCCCAGATTCATCTTTTCTTTCAGGATCCAGCAGGAAAAAAGAATGATCAGCGCCGGCCAGAGTTCATTTATCACAAATGCTGTCTGCGCTTTGAGACGTGCTGTTCCAAGAAGCAGAAAATAATTATAAAAAAACACGCCCAGCGATCCTATCAGTATCATCCGGATCCAGGTTCTTACCGTGAGTTTTTTTACTTCACATAAAAATCCCTTTTTCCAATTATACACGCCAAGAAAAAGTGTTGCAAACAGAAATGAAAAGGCAAGTACATATAATGCGTCCAACTGATTCATAAGAAGTTTCGAAACGGTGGCCACTGTTCCAAAACATAAAACTGAAGTTCCTGCATACAGATATTCTTTTTTCATAAGCATCATCTCCTCGTATTTTATTATTATAACAGAAAAAGCAGCCTGTCGGCTGCCTTCTCTGACATTTTTTTAATGAAAGCTCTGTTCTGTTCTTTCAATGATCTCATCCTGCAAAGCTTTATCCAGATTTCTGAAATGATCGCTGTAACCAGCTACCCGTACGATCAGATCCCGGTATTCATCCGGATGTTTCTGTGCATTGATGAGTGTCTGCCTGTCAATTACATTAAACTGAATATGATGACCATCCATATTAAAATATGCACGTATCAGATTTGCCATCTGATCCAGTCCATTTTCGCCAGCAACAACAGACGGTGTAAATTTCTGGTTCAAAAGTGTTCCACCTGTAGACAGATGATCCATTCTGGCGCAGGATTTGATAACAGCTGTCGGTCCATTTACATCTGCACCTTTTTCCGGTGAAATTCCCTCTGATACCGGTTTATGCGCATGTCTTCCATTCGGACTGGCGATCATGACATCTCCGAAATACACATGACACGTTGTCGGAAGCATATTGATCCGGTAAGTGCCTCCACGGTTGTTTCTCCGTCCGGTAACACTTTTACGGTAAAATTCAAATACCTGTTCCATAATCTCATCTGCATAGTCATCATCATTTCCATACTTCGGTGTCCGGTTTGTTACAAGATTATAGATTCTGTCATAACCTTCAAAATCAGCTTCCATGGCATCCATAAGTTCTTTCATGGAGAATTTTTTCTTATCGAATACATTGTATTTCACTGCGCTCAGGCAATCCGTGATCGTACCGATTCCAACGCCCTGGATATAACTGGTATTATAACGCGCACCTCCTGCATTATAATCTTTTCCTCTTGCAATACAGTCATTTGTAAGAATGGAAAGAAATGGAACCGGCATTTCTTCTGCATAGATTTTTTCGATCACAAGACTTCCCCGAATCTTGATATCAAGGAAATACCGCATCTGTTCACAGAAAGCATCCCACAGTTCTTCATAGCTTTTAAATTTATATCCCCAGCCGGTCTGTGGTCCCAGCTGTCTTCCGGTCATATGATCGTATCCATTAAAAAGTGTCAGCTGCAGGATTTTGGGAATATTAAAATATCCAGTCAGAATATAGGCTTCATTTCCAAATGCACCTGTTTCCACACATCCACTGGTGCCTCCTTTTCTTGCATCTTCGATCGTCTTTCCCGCGTTCAGGAGTTCCTGCACGATCGCGTCTGTATTATAAAAAGCCGGCTGTCCCCATCCTTTTCTGGATATTTCGCATGCTCTTTTCAGGAAAGCCTGTGGTGTCTTGCGGCTGATCTGCACATTGGAGCTGGGCTGCAGAAGCTTCATCTCATCCATACACTCCAGGATCAGATAACTGACTTCATTCACTCCATCCCTGCCATCTGGTGTAATTCCACCTGTATTGATATTGGCAAAATCCGTATATGTGCTGCTTTCTTTCAGTGTGATTCCTACTTTTGGAGGTGCCGGCTGATTATTGAATTTTACCCACAGACATTCCAGAAGTTCTTTGGCTTTTTCATCATCCAGAAGTCCTTCTTCTGTATCTTTTCGATAAAATCGAATCAGATGCTGATCCAGTCTTCCTGGACTGTAGGCATCCCATGGATTCAGCTCACTTGTTACACCAAGGTGTACAAACCAGTACATCTGAATCGCCTGCCAGTATGTCTCTGGCTTATGAGATGGTACAATACGGCAGTTTGCTGCAATCTGAAGAAGTTCTTTCTTTCTGATCTCATCTTCACATTTTTCTGCAAGTTCTGTCGCATATTCTGCATAACGGTCTGCCAGTATCATGATCGCATCGCAGGCAATATCCATTCCTTTCAGTTCTGCTTCTTTATCAAACGCCTCCGGATCGTTCATATAGTCCAGGCCTTCAAGCGCAGCACTGATATCCTGCTTGTGCTCCAGAAAACCTTTTTTATAAATATTTTCTGAACCTACAGTATGCCCCGGGCCTCTTTGTTCCATAAACTCTGTAAAGAGTCCGGCTTCATATGCGGCTTTCCATTCTGGTGTCATATGTTCCAGTATCTTGTGACGAATGGAGCGCTTTTCCCAATATGGAATCATTTCCCTGGCCTGGAAATCATAATCTTCGTCTTTTACCGCAAAATTGATCAGTTTACGGTCATTCATAACTTTCAGATCCTCTACTGTATGACAGCAGAGATCCGGAAATGTCGGTGCCGCCTGTGGATCACAGCCTTTTTCTCCAACGATCAGTTCCCCTTCTCCAATGTACAGAGTCTTTTTTGAGAAATAATTCTTCAGGGCCAGTGCTCTAAGTTCCGGAACACTGACTGTTCCCTCGTATTGTCTGTATGTTTCAGTAAAATATTTCGCACGTTCCATGTCTATGTGTGCCTGGGTTGTAACACTGCGTTCACGCAGGGACTGGATACGGCAGTTCATGCCACGTTTTTCCATATATGTGCTCCTTTCTATCCACCGATGATCACCGGATAATTTATATAATTCTGCAGCGTATTCCTCAATTTCTGCATTTCTTCATCCACCGGTGTATAAAATTCCTCTCCTTCATACACTCTCCCTGCCCGTCCATACTTCCCGCTCCCGGTATTATGGTACGGCAGCAGATTCACCTGACGGGCCCGGATCTCCTTATCTCTCAGGAACTCTCCAATTGACGATATTTCCTCAACACTGTCATTCACACCTCCGATCACCGGAATCCTGATCCAGATTCCCGCATTAGCTTCCGACAATTTCTTTATATTTTTCAGAATCTCTTCATTTCCCCTTCCAGTATATAATCTGTGTTTTTCTCCATCTGCAAACTTGATATCATAAAGAAAAACATCCACATACGGAAGCACCCTCTTGAACGCCTCCCATGGAACTGCTCCACAGGTATCTATATTTATTCGGATTCCCCGCATTTTCAGACGTTTCATCAGATTTTCCACATAATCCAGATTTCCTGCAAGAACTTCTCCACCGGACAGCGTCACACCTCCGTGGGAAGTTTCATAAAACATCTGATCCTTCAGAAGTTCCTCTGTCAGCTTTTGAATCTCATAATTTTTCCCACAGATTTCTCTTGCATTGTTTACACATAGATCCACACAGGATTCACAGCCGATACATTTTTTCAGATTCGTATATGCTTTTCCCGTTTTCATGGAAATTGCATTTTCCGGGCATTCCTGCATACAGGCCATGCAACCGGTACACCGCTCTGCATAAAATAAAATTTCCTTCTTATAAGACTGTGTTTCCGGATTATGACACCATTTGCAGGAAAGTGGACAGCCTTTAAAGAAAACCGTTGTCCTGGTTCCTTCCCCGTCATGGATCGAATATTTCTGTACATTTGTGATCAAAGCTCTCTCCATCATTAAATATCATCCGTCTTTCTGTAAAATCAGGCAGCCCTCAACAAAGATCTCAGATAAACAGGAAGCAGCTGTTTTCCTTTTTCCTTCAGGCTGTAGCTTCCACCCTTCAGACACCAGTCATAGATCAATCCTCTCTCCAGAGAAGCATAGTTGTCTGCCAGATTTTCCGGTGTATCTTCTTCGCTGAATTCTCCCGTCTTCTGTCCTTCTTCGATCAATTGTGGAATCAAATGATAATAAAAACGACTACTGTCCAGCATATTCTGCCCCTCCTGATCTGTGCTCATATAAATATGGCTTACCAGATTAAACGGAACCTGTTCTTCGATCAACCCAAAAAGTGCCTGATTCAGATAGACCAGTTTTTCGTACTGGCTAAACCTCGGATTCATGGAAACCATCAGATCTGCATATTTCTGATCAAACAGATCACCAAGCGTATTCTGCAGATCATCTTTCTCAGAAAAACATTCGTAGAACTCTGCTTCTGTTATTTTTGCTCTTTCTGCAATGTCTGTTACCGATGTATCTTCATATCCTTTTTCTGCAAAAATACCCCAGGCTGCCCGGACAATTCTGGAGCGGACGCTTTCTTCCTGTTCTTCCATGGTTCCCAGAAGGAATCCACATTCCAGCGGATCATCGTCATCCAGAATCCAGTTGTTGATTCCGGTAATATAGGCGCTTCCGGTAATTTTAGGAATGATACCATTCTTTCCATCAATTTCCACCTCCTGTGCAATCTCACCTTTAAACAGTGAACCTGTGATACTCTCATAAACAAATTTATCTCCAGGTTTCATTTTTCCTTTTGCATATAAAGCTGCCATCTTCGCACTTGTGCCGGTACCACAGGGACTTCTGTCCACCTGAGCATCACCAAAAACCACACAGTTTTTCAGATCTGCCTTTTCATTTTCTGTCGTATCATAGAATTCAACCAGATCAACCGTTGTAATATCCAGATATGGATGTTTAATTTCCACAGTACGGTTAATTTTTTCTCTTAATGCCATACCAATATGTGTCAGTTTTTCTACATTCTGAAGTTCCAGTGAGATTCCGATTTCTCTGGCATCTACGAGTGCAAAGAAAGAACCTCCAAAAGATATATCAAAATGAATTTCACCTACGTCCGGCAATTCTGTGACCAGATTCTCTTTATACAGAAAAGCCGGGACATTCAGAATACTGACTTCTTTTGCCTTTCCATCCACAACATGAACATTTGTCCGGATCAGTCCGGATGGTGCATCCAGAACTACTTCTGTATATGGTTCTTCTACCGGAACCATTCCTGTCTCTACTACCATGGAGGCAGTTCCGATACTTCCATGTCCACACATATTCAGGCATCCGCCACTGTCCATAAAGATCACACCAAAATCAGCTTCCTCATGGACCGGCTGTGTCAGAAGTGCTCCGAACATATCCCGATGTCCACGGGGTTCCAGCATTAACGCAGAACGAAGAAAATCATAATTTTTTATAAGGTACTTCTTTTTCTCCATCATCGTTTCCCCAGGAAGATACGGAAAACCATCATAAATAATTCTGGTAGATTCTCCCATTGTGTGGGAATCAATCGTTTTGATTTCATAAGCATAGGGCAGAACTTTTGGCTGAAATCCCATGACTCACCATTCCTTTCTAAATAAAAAAGCAAAGATATCTTCGAGAGACATCTTTGCCAAAATAAACTACTTATCTTTTTTATCCTATTATATATGACCACTTTTCATTCGTAAAGAAACAATTATTCATCCCTGTGATTCCAGATTGTAATGATAAAAAAAGCTTTTCAGGATATTGCAAATGCTTTTCTTATTCGATATAATGTTCATAACCAATGGAGGACCACAGAAATGTGCGTCCTCTTTTTTTATTTCTGAAGGGAGTGATTTTATGGATATCAGTAAATATGCGCTTTTCGCAGATGTTGCTGACACAGGAAATTTCACAAAAAGTGGAGAACGTATGGGATATACGCAGCCCGGTGTCAGTCATATCCTGAAAGCTATGGAATCTGAATTCGGTTTTCCTCTGTTTGTAAGAACAAAACAAGGAGTCGTTCCAACACATAATGCAGAAGCGATTCTTCCCCTGGTGCGTCAGCTTCTTGCTGTGAATGAACAACTGGAACAGACTGTCAGCTCCCTGAATGGTCTCACAAAAGGCCACCTGACGATTGCATCTTTTGCCAGTATCGGACGCAGCTGGCTTCCAACTGTAATCCATACGTATCAGAAGAATTTTCCCGGAATCGAAATTGAACTACTGGAAGGCGGAACCGATGACATTGTTCACTGGGTAGAAAACAGTCGCGCTGATTTCGGACTTTTGAGTAAATGGAATGTTGACTCACTGGAATGGATTACCCTCTATGAAGACCCTCTTATGGCAATCCTCCCAAAGGACATGGACATGCATGGTCAAAAATCTTTTCCAATCACAGAGATGGCCAATCAGCCTTTCGTCATTTCTGCAGAGGGTGTCGATTATGATATCCATCAGGTTCTCAAAGAAACCGGCATCGAACCGGATATCCGATTTTCCTCTATGGACGATCACGTTGTGATTTCCATGGTTGCAAATAATCTCGGGATCAGCATGCTTCCAAATCTTGTCATTGGAAATGCACGCGCCCAGATTCAGGCGCTTCCTCTCGATCCCGGATTTTCACGTGAACTTGGTATCGGTATCCGTTCCTATGCCGGTCTTTCTCCTGCCGCTCAGCAGTTTATTACTGCGATCCAGGAGCATATTGAAACATTTTAGATTTTATTTTACATTCCTTTTGCTTTTTTTACACATGCAGTCTGAGCCTCGATCACTGCACTGCGCAGACCTTTTTCTTCCAGAACACGTACTGCCTGAATTGTCGTTCCTGCCGGAGAGCAGACCATATCTTTGAGTTCACCCGGATGTTTGCCTGTCTCAAGCATCAGTTTTGCACTTCCGAGCACGGACTGTGCCGCAAATTTGTATGCCTGTGCTCTCGGCATTCCATCTGCGACTGCTGCATCTGCCATTGCTTCAAGAAACA
The DNA here is from genome assembly GCF_934424005.1 of uncultured Blautia sp. Taxonomy (GTDB): domain Bacteria; phylum Bacillota; class Clostridia; order Lachnospirales; family Lachnospiraceae; genus Blautia_A. Next base: position 12,471 of record NZ_CAKRXI010000011.1, on the reverse strand, counting down.
TAAACACATATGCCGGAGAGCTTCCGGAAACGCCTACCACTGCATCCATCAGATGTTCCGGAATCACTTCTGTCTTTCCGAAGGTGTCGCAAAGTTTTACGGCAAGTGCAGTTTCTTTTTCTGTGACCAGCTCATTTACACAAAGCGCTGTCATTCCCTCACCAACCATTGCCGGAGTATTTGGCATAGTACGGATAACTTTTGTTTTTTCTCCCAGATGTTCCCCAAGCCACTGTAATGTTTTACCCGGTGCAATAGAGATAAAAATCTGTTCCTCTTTTACACTGTCTTTAATTTCATTCAGAACACCTTCCAGAAACTGTGGCTTCACTGCCAGAAAAACTACATCCGCAAAATCCACAACCTGTGCGTTAGTATCTGCCTTCTGAATGCCAAGTTCCTGCTCGATCTTTTTACGTGTCTTATCTGATTTTGCAGAAGCGATCATATCTGTCGCTGCCACTTCTCCACTTTTCAGAATTCCCTTTAACATGGCTGTTGCCATATTTCCACAACCGATAAAACCAATTTTCATGATAATCTTCCTCCTTGTGTGAAAATCTTTGTCTGTACACAGAAAATCTTCCTGTTATTGTTACTCTGTCACTTTACAAATACACAGTAACATTTTACCTATATAATACCTGTTTCCGCACAAAAAGTAAAATATTATATTTTTATTTGACAGATTCTATTTTGTAATCATTTACTCAAAATGTAATGTCTTGTGGTATTTTTTCACCCTTTGTCAGATCTCTCTGGTTGCCTGTCTCAGCCATTCTTTTTCTTCCTCATCTAGATATGGTGCTATGGTAACATAGACTTTTTTGTGATATTCGTTCAGCAGTTTTCGTTCACAGTCCGACATCTGTTCCGACTCAACTCCATCCAGATCAAATGGTACCATAGTCAATGGTTCAAAACACATAAACTGCCCGAAAGGAGTCTTTTCTGCCTTTTTACAAAGTAAAAGATTCTCATGACGGATTCCAAATTCATTCTCCAGATAATATCCCGGTTCGTCAGATGTGATCATACCTTCTTCCAACACCGGTGCCGGATTTCCCGGAAGATTTTTCCATCGGAAACTGTTAGGCCCTTCATGCACATTCAGAAGATATCCTACCCCATGTCCGGTACCATGATTATAATCTTCGCCAAGTTCCCAAAGCGGACCTCTTGCAAGATAATCAAAATTTAATCCGGTGCATCCATATTTGAATTTTGCCGCTGCAAGATTCAGATTTCCACGAAGAACCGCTGTGAAATACTTCTTTTCTTTCTCCGTTACCGGTCCCAGTACGATCGTTCTTGTGATATCGGTCGTACCTTCCAGATAGTGTCCGCCAGTATCTGCAAGTACCATTCCTCTGTCCTCTAACGGAATATCGGTCTCCTCTGTTGCACTGTAATGTACGATTGCCGCATGCTTTCCATAGGCAATGATCGGGTCAAAACTATCTCCAAGAAAATGCTCCTGCTCACTGCGAAACTGATATAATTTCTCTGCTGCGCTGAGTTCTGTAATCCTCTCTTTTGCCACATTTGTTTTCATCCAGCGAATGAATTTTGTAACTGCAACACCATCTTTGATATGTGCAGTTCTTTCGTTGTCCATCTCTGTCTGATTTTTGACTGCCTTCGGAAGAAGTGTCAGATTTGGCTCATCCACAATCGTCACATTACATGGAATATTACTTACCAGACGGCTGTTGACACTGTCTTTGGAAAGCAGGATTTTTTTATCCTCTGAGATTGTCTGAACATAAGAATAGACATCCTCATACGGATAGATTTTTACTCCATCATCTGCCAGATTTGTACAGATTTCTTCCGAAAAAGCAGCTGCGTTTGCATATAATCGAACCTCGGTATCCGTCATGATCAAATAAGAAAGAACAACCGGGCAACAATGAATATCATTACCGCGAATGTTCAGTAACCAGGCGATATCATCAAGTGAAGTAAGAATAAAAATATCCGCCTTTTTTGCCTTCATCTGCTCTCGAATCCCTGCAATTTTATCCTTTCTTGATTCGCCCGCCCATTTCACATCCAGCTCCATGACCGGCTCACAGGAAAGTGCCGGACGTTCACTCCAGATTTCCCCGATCAGATCCTCATTTACAGCAAATGTGATATTTTTTTCTTTCAAAAGTTCACCTAATTGCTCCGCTTCTTCTGCACTGACAGTCCTTCCATCAAACCCCAGACACATAGCATTTTGCAGCTTTTCTGCCAGAAACTGATGTACCGTCGGTACCCCAGGCTCGCCCGATCTGAACAGTTCAATCGTACTTCCACGAAGCTGATCTGCCGCCTGAATAAAATATCGGCCATCCGTCCATAATCCTGCCATATCCTGCATGATCACAGCTGTTCCCGCTGATCCTGTAAAACCTGTGATATATTTTCTACATTTAAAATAATCACCCACATATTCAGATCCATGAAAATCATCCGTTGGCACCAGATATGCATCTATCTTTTTTTCTTTCATTAACTCACGAAGAGCATTCAGTCGTTCTGTTATCTTCATTTTCAGTCCTCCCTGCCAGTGTCTTTTATCCACATATCCTTTCACAATTTGTAATATTATCCACTCTATTCCGAATAATTACCCACTTATCCATTCGTACTGTAAATTGCTGCATCTCCAAATTATGTTAAACAGATTATCCATATTTGTCAATGACCAGTCAAACTATCCGCTCCTCCTCTTTTTTTCCGTAATTCATTATGTTATACTAAAATAAATGCAAATCTTAGTTTTATGATATAAGCAAAACTTTTACCATTACTAATTGTAACTTGCCCTACTGAAATGCTAAAATTCCCGTTCTGAACGGGAGAAAGGAAATGCCAGCGAACAGTTCTTATCCTCTGGCCCACTCACAGAAATGAAAGAAAAAGGTGTAACCACTATTACATTAAAAAAAATAAATCGTGAAAAAGTCTATCAGTATATTTATCGTGAAAAGCAGACCTCCAAGTTGCAGATCGTGCAGGATCTGCAGATGGGACTTTCTACAGTAAGCCAAAATCTGAATGCACTTGAACAGGATGGCCTGATCTGCCGGGATGGTTATTTTGAATCTACTGGCGGCCGCAAAGCTCAGGTAATTCAGATCGTTACCGATGTAAAAATCGCAATTGGAATCGGCCTTCTGAAAAACATGTTCCACATTGCTGCTGTTGATCTGTATGGCGAGGCAATGGCAATGGATACAATTGCTCTCCCCTATGAAAATACGGCAGAATATTATTCACAGCTTGCTCAAAATATCGAAGAATTCATTGACCACAATCAGTATGACCGCGAACGGATTCTTGGTGTCTCCATTGCCACACAGGGCATCATTTCACCGGATGGATCTGCGGTTACTTATGGCGAGATTATGCATAATACAGAGATGAAATTATCCGATTTTACTTTCAGGATTCCTTATCCATGCCATCTGGAACATGATTCCAAATCTGCGGCTTATCTGGAACTCTGGAATCATTTTGATCTCAGCGATGCAGTTGTTTTTCTTCTGAATCGTAACCTTGGCGGTGCTGTTATCATGAATCATCATGTTCATCAGGGCAGCTTCATGCACAGCGGTACGATTGAGCATATGTGCGTTGATCCAAATGGTCCGCTCTGTTACTGTGGTAATCACGGCTGCCTGGAAACTTACTGCTCCGCAAACTCTCTGGAAGCAACTGCCGGAATGAGCATAAAAGAATTCTTCCCTGCACTGCGCGAAGGAAAATCAGACAACCTGAATGCAATCTGGCAGGATTATCTTAAACATCTTGCATTTGCGATGCGAAATCTGAATATGATCATCGACAGCCCTATCATTATCAGCGGATATCTTGCACCTTACCTGATTCAAGAAGATCTCGATATGCTGCTACATCTGATCAATGAAAATAACCCGTTCACTCTCACAGCTGATCAACTGCTGGTCGGCACACATGGACAATATACTCCGGCTATTGGCGCGGCACTGCATTATATCAACCGATTCGTACATGAGGGAACTGCTCTCTGACCCGCAAGGGGACTTCCCTTAAACCCGTTAATTTGCATTAACATTTCTTTCTCAGGAATACTTTCCTGAAACCTTTTTCTATATTGGAATATAAGAAAACCGCCATGGGACTTGGCCAGTCCCCTGGCAACCCCTGGGCCGAAATAATTAACGGAAATTTTGCCTTATGTGCTTCCCTTTGAAAAATCCTCCTGGTGTTTCAAATCGGAAGACTTTCGTATAAATAATATCGCAATATATAAAAATAACAGGACTCTTCTCTCTCGTATGGAGAAGATATCCTGTTATTTTACGTTCTATTGGTTCACGTAAACCTAGCCTCATTTTCAGCGTGGCTTATATGTGTACGAGATGAAAAGTCCTGCCTCTTAGCACTCTCTTTTCAGCGTGGCCCGGTGGGGAGCACGAGGGGAGAGCGGCCTTCGCAACTGCGAGCGCCCTCCCCTCGTAAAGGTTTTTCATATTTTACAAAATATTATTTACCTTGCTTTAAAAAGCCAAAACAAAGTCTTTTACAATCCGCTTTTATCAGAAAAGTCCAGTGATTCTACCGGTCTCGTCTACATCAATTCTCTCTGCAGCCGGTACTTTTGGCAGTCCTGGCATAGTCATGATCTCACCGGTCAGAGCTACAATGAAGCCTGCACCTGCGGAGATCTTCAGGTTACGTACAGTAACTTCGAAGTCTGTCGGTGCACCAAGTTTGGTCTGGTCATCTGTCAGACTGTACTGTGTCTTAGCTACACAGATCGGGCAGTTGCCAAAGCCAAGAGCTTCGAGCTGTTTTGCCTGTTTCTGAGCATTTGCTGTCAGGACAACTCTCTTACCGCCATATACTTTCTGTACGATCTGGTTCAGTTTGTCTTCGATAGAGCCTTCCAGCTCATATGCATAGGAGAAGTCGTTCGGTTCTTCTACCAGACGAAGAACTTCTTCAGCAAGTTTGATTCCGCCTTCGCCGCCTTTTGCCCATACTTCGGAAAGAGCTACATTTACACCGAGTTCTTTACATTTTGCTTCTACAAAATCAAGCTCTGCTTTTGTATCTGTCGGGAAAGCATTGATAGCAACAACACAAGGAAGTTTGTATACATTCTTGATATTGCTTACATGTTTCAGAAGGTTCGGGATACCTTTCTCCAGTGCTTCCAGATTTTCGTTGTTGAGGTCAGCTTTTGCAACACCGCCATTATATTTCAGAGCACGTACAGTAGCTACGATAACAACTGCGCTTGGGTGCAGGTCTGCCATACGGCATTTGATATCCAGGAATTTTTCAGCACCAAGGTCTGCACCGAATCCAGCCTCTGTAATTGCATAATCAGCAAGTTTCAGAGCCATCTTTGTAGCTGTTACAGAGTTACATCCATGAGCGATGTTTGCGAATGGTCCACCATGAACGATTGCCGGAACGTGTTCCAGTGTCTGAACAAGGTTTGGTTTCAGGGCATCTTTCAGAAGTGCAGTCATAGCACCTTCTGCATGAAGATCACCAGCAGTTACCGGTTTCTGCTCAGCAACTTTACCATATGTATATCCGATGATAATCTTGGAAAGTCTTTCTTTCAGGTCTTTGATATCGCTTGCAAGGCAAAGAACTGCCATGATCTCAGATGCAACTGTGATATCATATCCGTCTTCACGAGGCATACCATTTGTTCTTCCGCCAAGTCCGTCTACTACATTACGAAGCTGACGGTCATTCATATCCACACATCTTCTCCATGTGATCTTTCTTGGATCAATGTTCAGTGCATTGCCCTGGAAGATATGGTTGTCAATCATTGCTGCAAGAAGGTTATTTGCTGCACCGATGGCATGGAAGTCACCTGTGAAATGAAGGTTGATATCTTCCATCGGAACTACCTGTGCATAACCGCCGCCTGCTGCACCGCCTTTGACACCGAATACCGGTCCGAGAGATGGCTCACGAAGAGCAACCATAACACTCTTTCCAAGTTTCTGCATACCATCTGCAAGACCTACTGTTGTTGTAGTCTTTCCTTCACCAGCCGGTGTCGGGTTGATTGCAGTTACAAGAATCAGTTTTCCATCTTTCTTGTCGCTCTCTTTCAGGAGATTGTAATCAATTTTTGCTTTGTATTTTCCGTACTGCTCCAGATATTTGTCATCAATACCAGCTTTTTCTGCAATCTTTGTGATTGGCTGCATTTCGCACTCCTGTGCAATTTCGATGTCACTTTTGAATCCCATAATTGTCTCTCCTTTCATTGTGGGCGCCCCGTCTTTTCTAACCATTACCCTCTACATATACTCCTAAGCGTCAGAATACCACTTGTCACTATAAGTATCCTGAACACTCCTTTCCGGTTAAAAAAAGCAGTATCTGAGAATTTCTCAAATACTGCCCAGACGGTCGGCTCTGCAAATCTCTGATTCCCATGTGGTGATTTCCACTACTCCGCCAGTCATCAGAGACTTTATTGACTTGATGAGAAAATAGTATCATAAACGATGTTGGTTGTCAACAAATTATCAATTTTTTTCTTCTCTTTTAACAAAAGTACAAAAAATTGATTTTCAATTTTGTATGTTTTTTACACAAATATGATGTTGACATATTTTCGATTTTTTTCCTTTGTGAATAAATAAACATAAGGGAACTTCCCTTGGGCCCGTCAATTTGCATTGACATTTCTTTCTATCAGGGCTATTGCCCTAAGACTTTGTTTTTATTTGACAATATACAGAAACCGCAATGGGACTTGGCCAGTCCCCTTGCAACCCCTGGGCGGAAAAGCATAAGAATTTCTTCTCTCATCAAGTATGAAATGAATATAAAAATACCAGGACTCTTCTCTCTCTCATGGGGAAGATCTCCTGGCATTTTATCATTCTACTGACAAACTAGTAACAAGTATTTAGCTGCTCCCAATGAACTACATTGCCCTATATTTTCTTGCTTTTTAGCGGGGCCAAGCAGGGGGAGTCTGAGGGGGACCTTCGGCCTTTCGCAACTCTGAGATGGTCCCCCTCAGAATTTACTTGATTGCCAAACCATTGGCGGGACATTGGGCAGTCCCCAATATATGCAACTGTGAGCGCCCTCCCCTCGCATATGTTTTTTAGTTGTCAACAGACGGTAATTTAGGAAGTTCCTAGAACAATGTTTTAAGGGCCGGATACAGTTTCTTAAACTTCTGGTATCTTTCTTCGTATTTTGCCACAAGTTCCTCTTCCGGCTCAACAGTGTCAACTACATGTGCCATTTTCTTTCCGATGGTTTCAACATCCGGATAAGCTCCGCATCCAACAGCAGCAAGCATTGCTCCACCCATGGATGGTCCTTCTTCGACTTCAAGGACATCTACTTTGAGGTTCATTACGTTTGCAATGATTTTCTTCCACAGTGGGCTCTTTGCTCCACCGCCGCAGATTTTGGTGCGTTCAATCTTGATTCCAAGTTTTCTTGCTACTTCAAGGGAATCGCGAAGTCCAAATGCAACACCTTCCAGAACGGCCTGTGTCATATCTGCTCTTGTGGTATCCATGGACATTCCAAAGAATACGCCTCTTGCATCTGGGTTATTATGAGGTGATCTTTCTCCCATCAGATATGGAAGGAAGAATACGTTGTTTTCTCCGAGTTTCTGGATTGGTGCCTGCTCTGCTGCGAAATCTTTTGTCTGAAGGATTTCTTCTGCCCACCATTTGTTACAGGATGCTGCACTCAGCATGCATCCCATCAGATGATAGCTTCCATCTGCATGGCAAAAAGAATGCAGTGCATTGTTTTCGTCAACACCAAAGTTTTTGCTTGAGATGAAGATGGTTCCGGATGTTCCAAGTGAAATATTACACTGTCCGTCTCCAACTGTTCCTGTTCCGACAGCTGCTGCCGCATTGTCTCCGGCACCTGCCACAACTTTAACATCTGCGGAGAATCCGAGTTCTTTTGCAACCTCCTCTTTGAGTGTTCCAACAACTTCCCAGCTCTCATAAAGCTTTGGAAGCTGTTCCTCTTTTACATCACAGATTTCCATCATTTCTTTAGACCAGCAGCGATTCTTTACGTCCAGAAGCAGCATTCCGGATGCATCAGATACGTCTGTGCAGAAGGATCCGGAAAGTCTGTATGCAAGGTAGTCTTTCGGAAGCATGATCTTTGCGATCTTTGCAAATTTCTCTGGCTCATTTTTCTTCATCCAGAGAATCTTTGGTGCTGTAAATCCGGCAAAAGCGATATTTGCTGTATACTGAGATAATTTATCTTTGCCAATCTCATTATTCAGATATTCTGTTTCTTTCTGGGAACGTCCATCGTTCCAGAGGATTGCAGGACGGATCACCTGATCATTTTCATCCAATGTTACCAGTCCATGCATCTGTCCGCCAAAGCCAATACCAGCAACCTTGGAACGGTCGATTCCTTCGGTCAGCTCTTTCATACCCTCAACACTCTGGGTGAACCAGTCTTCCGGATTCTGTTCTGACCAGCCCGGATGAGGGAAAAACAGTGGATATTCTTTTGATACGATATTACAGATTTTTCCTGATTCTTCCATCAGAAGAAGTTTTACTGCGGAAGTACCAAGGTCAACGCCAATATAGTACATATTTCCTCCTTACTACGACATCCCAGGAAAACTCCCGGGATGCCTGTATTGGTTTTATTTTATTTTTTATTTAAAAATTAGCCCCAAGGATTTTCTGTTGGGTATCTTACGCCTGCCGGCTGATTGTATCCGATTTCTTCTACCGGAACGCCGATATATTTGAATACTTCGAAGAGAGCTTTTCCAAAGTGTCCGAATGCTACTGCTCCGTGATGTGGATATCCTTTCTCGATCAGCACGTGACGATAGAAACGTCCCATTTCCGGAATAGCGAATACCCCAATTGCTCCAAAGGAACGAGTTGCAACCGGAAGAACTTCGCCGTGTGCAATGTAAGCACGAAGTTTGTTATCAGCTGTGCTCTGCAGACGATAGAATGTGATATCTCCAGGTTTGATATCTCCCTCCAGAGTTCCGTTTGTAACTTCGATTGGAAGGGATCTTGCCATGATCATCTGATATTTCATCTCGCAGAAGGAAAGTTTGCTGGAAGCAGTATTTCCACAATGGAATCCCATAAATGTATCTTTCAGTGTATAATCGAATTTTCCTTCGATGGATTCTTTGTACATATCCTTCGGTACGGAGTTGTTGATATCAAGCAGTGTAACAATATCATTGCTTACTACCTGTCCGATGAACTCACTTAATGTACCATAGATATCAACTTCACAGGATACCGGGATACCCTGGGAGGTCAGACGGCTGTTTACATAGCAAGGAACGAATCCGAACTGTGTCTGGAATGCCGGCCAGCATTTTCCTGTCAGAGTTACATATTTACGATATCCTCTGTGATCTCTTACCCAGTCTTTCAGAGTCAGTTCGTACTGAGCAAGTTTTGAAAGAACTTCCGGTTTCTTGTTTCCGGCACCAAGCTCTTCTTCCATTTCTTTAACGATTTCCGGAATTCTTTCATCACCTTCATGTTTGTTGAATGCTTCAAACAGATCCAGTTCAGAGTTTTCTTCGATTTCCACACCAAGGTTGTAAAGCTGTTTGATCGGAGCGTTACAAGCAAGGAAGTTTGTCGGACGTGGTCCAAAGCTGATGATCTTAAGGTTGCTTAAACCTTCAACTGCTCTTGCGATTGGAAGGAAGTCATGGATCATATCTGCACAGTCTTCTGCATCACCAACCGGGTATTCCGGAATATAAGCCTTTACATTACGAAGCTGCAGGTTGTAGCTTGCATTCAGCATACCACAGTAAGCATCTCCACGTCCCTGGCAAAGGTCATTCTGTGTTTCTTCTGCTGCAGCGATGAACATTTTCGGTCCATCGAAATGTTTTGCAAGAAGTGTCTCGGAGATTTCCGGTCCGAAGTTTCCAAGATATACACAAAGTGCATTACATCCTGCTTTTTTGATATCTTCCAGAGCCTGAACCATATGGATTTCACTCTCTACGATACAGATTGGACATTCGTAGATGTCTTTTGCATCATATTTTTTAGCATAAGCTTCTACAAGAGCTTTTCTTCTGTTTACGGAAAGGCTTTCCGGGAAACAGTCACGGCTTACTGCAACGATTCCAACTTTTACTTCTGGCATGTTATTCATGATAAAAATTCCTCCATATTATATAGTAAATATTTTATGTTTCGTTTCTTAGTTCACAATCAGTCGATTCCGACCTTTTTAATCGATTCCGACATTCTCACCCTTCAGTCCGTTGAATGCGCCTTCGATAGCTGCTTCTTCGTGACCGATCAGCCATTTATTTTTAGCGGTAAGGAGCTTGTCCTCTCCTTCTGCTGCTTTTTCAAAAGTCAGTTCTGTGTTTGTTCCTTTCGGAAGAACTACAACACACTGGAAACCACTTTCATTTACATGACACGGTGCATAATGAAGTGTTGTTGCATATACTTCAATTGCTGTACCTGCCGGAACAAGAAACGCCTCTACTTTGGATGTGTCATATGTAAAATCCTTTTCTACATCCTGCTGATGTCCGATCAGCAATACCAGGTCTGTCACTGCAACATTGATTTCGGAGCTGCGGTGGTATTCCAGACCATTTAATTTCTTGTTATGTCCGTTGCAATATCCGATTTCGATCGGCAGACCGCCATATCCTTTGTTCTGCAGTTCTTTTGCAACCGGCAGTGCTTCCATTTCTTCTACGGAAGGAACGTAAGTTACATCCTCCGGCACCGGAGTATGCTTCATTTCCTTCAGGAGTTCCGTAAAATCATACCCCTCTAGTACTTTACCATATCTACGGAACGCGTCATCTGCTACATTCTGAATCCTCACCTGAAGTTACCTCCTTTATTTTTATGTTGAAACCATCATATCATGAAGTCCTTTTCCTTTCGCCAGTTTTTTTGTCCTCTTTAGTGCACTTTTTTGACCTTTGTATTTTTCCAATTTCATAAACAGTTTGATAAACACATAAAAAACAGGCGTTTCTGATTCGCCTGTTTTTGTATTTTTATTCTTTATTTTTCTCTTTCAACTTCACTTGGCAAAATACCATATCGTTTCTGGAATTCTCTTGTAAACGCACGACTGCTGCTAAATCCGTTATCCATTGCAATCTGGCTGATCGTCTTATCAGAATTCAGAAGTTCCCGATACGCATAGGTCATACGAATATCCTGCAGATACGTCTTAAAATTGACATTTGCATATTTCTGAAACATTCTGGATAAATATGCATCGGAATAACCGAACATGTTCGCCACTTCAGCCAGTTTGAGTTCTTCCTGATAATGCTCTCTCATATAAGAAGTAATTCTTGCAAGAGCATCCAGACGACGGCTGTGACGTACCTCCTGCTCTCCTGCCTCATCCAGACGGTAATGATTTACCAGCAAATACAACACATCATAATAGAAGGAACGGATCTTGAATTCGTACCCAACTCCTCGTTTACCATATAATTTATACATTTCACGAACCAATCGCCAGAGCTTTGGATCTGTCTCCGGCTCATTTGCAGCAAAACGGATAAAACGATGTGCTGTAAAATAATCTTCAAACTGTTTCAGCGGAATCTGAAGGACTGCTGTATGATTTTCCTCCGGTGAATCAATCGAATGCACTTCATTGGAATTGATGATCATCAGTTCTCCTGCTTTTAGTGGATGTTTCTCGTCATTCAGATAAAAAGTCAAAGACCCTTCCATCACGGCAAAAATCTCCACCGACGTATGCCAGTGTTTCTCTCTTACATAATTTCCCTGACTTCCCTCAAATAAGAAAAATTTAAACGGCAGTCCCTCATCCGGGATTACCAGTTCATGCTGGAATTCCATATCACAACTCCTCTCATGCGCTCATTCTTGGTAATATTTCAATTAACATATATCATAACACGAATTGGCACATGATGGTAGTGGCATATAACGGAAGATGGTATCTCATATGCAGGGACATTAAATAATGCTGCGTTTTCTATTCCGTGCATGCGCTTATTTGCCACCAGTCGCCCAAACTCGGCTACGCCTCAAACAGTGGGCTTGGTGGCGGCAGCTTGCCTGCACGTCATAACGAAAGCCTCGCAGGCATTTACTGTCCTCTGCACATGAATACCTGGCTTCCTGTATATTGCCATAGGAAGAAACACCCGACCACGCTTCGCGCTGTCTTAGTTAACTCCGGCCACCACCACACTAGCCCAAAATAAAGTCCGGTAAACCCGGAAACAAAATAAAAAACTCCAGTCAGGAAGTTTTAGAATCATCCTCTGGTACTGTCTCGCCTGAAGAACTTCGTGAAGGTTCCTGGTTGTACAGATTTTTGCGTTGATACAGAAAATGCTGCTGTCTGAGCGTAGCGAGTTCAGCTCTTTTCTGTATCGTTCTTAGCAAAGTTCTGTACACCATGGTACCTTAGAAGTTCTGA
>NZ_CAKRXI010000010.1 GCF_934424005.1 uncultured Blautia sp. | reverse complement strand
TCTACCGGCCCGGTTATCGGACACTGCAGCCCGGAGGCTGTTGACGGAGGCCCGATCGCACTTGTTGAAGAAGGCGACCTTATCGAGATCGATGTTATGGAAAGAAAACTGAACATCATCGGAATCGCAGGAGAACGTAAGTCTATGGAAGAGATCGATCAGATTCTTGCAGAAAGACGCAAAAACTGGAAACCACGTGAAATGAAATACAAAAAAGGTGTACTCAGACTTTTCAGCCAGCATGCTGCAAGTCCAATGAAGGGAGCCTATCTGGAGTATTAATTATGAAGCATAAATTTATTACGATCGGCGAGATCATGCTTCGACTGACTCCGCCGGATTACGAAAAAATCAGAACAGCAACATCTTTTGAGGCAAGATACGGGGGAAGTGAGGCCAATGTGGCCCTCTCCCTTGCAAATCTTGGAGTAGATGCATCATTTTTTACAGTAGTTCCGGGAAACAGTCTTGGAAAAAGTGCTGTTCGTATGATGCGAAGCAACGATGTGAATTGTGACAGCGTAATTTATTCAACAGAGGAAGAGACACCGACACATCGACTTGGAACTTATTATCTGGAAACAGGTTACGGAATACGCCCAAGTAAAGTCGTTTATGACAGAAAACACAGCGCTTTTTCAGAGTATGACTTCAACAAAACAGATGTAAAGAAGCTTCTGGAAGGATACACATGGCTTCATCTGAGCGGCATCACCCCTGCACTTGGAAAAAGCTGCAGTGAATTGATCCTGACCTGCCTGAAAACAGCAAAAGAGAATGGCATGACAGTCAGCTTTGACGGAAACTTCCGAAGCACCCTGTGGAGCTGGGAAGAAGCGAGAGATTTCTGTACACTCTGCCTTCCGTATGTAGATGTTCTTTTTGGAATCGAGCCATATCATATCTGGAAAAACGAAAACGATCACAGCGAAGGTGATGTAAAAGATGATATCCCGTTCCAGCCGGACCGTGACCAGCAGGAAAAAGTTTTCAAAGCTTTTGTGGAGAGATATCCGAATATCAAATGCATTGCAAGACATGTACGTTTTGCACACAGCTGCAGTGAGAACAGCCTTTCCGCATATCTCTGGTTAAACGGAAAAATTTATGAGAGCAAGCGTCTGACATTCCATATCCTTGACCGTGTCGGCGGCGGAGACGCATTCGTAAGTGGTATCATCTATGCCCTGATGAACGAATATACACCGGAGGATATTGTAAACTTTGGTGTTGCGGCAAGTGCAGTGAAGCATACGATTCATGGTGACGGAAATATTACAGATGATGTTTCTCTGATCAGACATGTGATGGAAATGAATTTTGACATTAAAAGATAAGATAGTTTTTGAGTGAAAGGAAATTCAAATGATGGATATAGCAGAGAAGTTTCAGAAAATCGGAGTTGTTCCGGTAGTAGTACTGGAAGATGCAAAGGATGCAGTACCGCTTGCAAAGGCACTTGTTGAGGGTGGACTTCCATGTGCAGAAGTTACATTTCGTACAGAGGCAGCAGAAGAATCTATCCGTCTTATGACAGAGCAGTTTCCAGAAATGCTTGTAGGAGCTGGAACTGTTCTTAGCAAAGAACAGGTGGATGCAGCTGCTAAAGCAGGAGCAAAGTTCATTGTAAGTCCTGGATTTGATCCGGAGATCGTAGACTACTGTCTGGAAAAAGAAATCCCTGTTTACCCGGGATGTGTTTCACCATCTGAGGTTGCTCAGGCAGTTAAAAGAGGACTTAAGGTCGTAAAATTCTTCCCGGCAGAACCGGCAGGCGGCCTTCCGATGATCAAAGCAATGGCCGCTCCTTATGTAGGACTCAAGTTTATGCCGACAGGCGGAATCAATGCCAAAAATCTTGAAGAGTATCTTTCCTGTGATAAGATCATCTGCTGTGGCGGAAGCTGGATGGTAAAAGGTGATCTTGTGAAGGCTGGAGAGTTTGACAAGATCAAAGAACTGACCGCAGAGGCACGAAAACTGGTTGATTCAATCCGAAAATAATCGGAGTTAATACACATATTCATATTCAGAAAAAAGCAGAACCCGGCAGTAATGCAGAGTTCTGTTTTTTGTTACAGCGAAAGAGAGAGCTTGACAATTTCTCCAACTCCTATATAATTAACAACGGTAATTATCAAAGATAACTATATAGGAGCTTTTTATGACAAACGAAAAAGTTAAGAGAATGCTTGATGCATGTTATAAGGCAAAACGAATACGGGAATTACTTCCTCCACTTCCGCAGGGAGTCATGCCGTCTTATATTCAGTATATGGATACGATCCAGAAACTGGAAAAACAGGGAATTCAGGTGAAGATCTCAGACATCAGTGATGCAATGAATCTGCCGCGTCCGGGAGTGACCAGAACGGTAAAAGAGATGGAAGCGAAGGGCTATCTTCACAAGTTTGCATCTAAGGAGGATGGACGTGTTACATATATAGCCATCACCGAAGAAGGAAAGAAGCTGTCCCAGAAATATGATAAGGATTATTTCAGTGAACTGGCACTTTCTCTCAGTGATATTTCCGAGGAAGATGCGGATTGTATGATCCGTACGATTGAAAAGTTCTATCAGATTATGTGTGAGAGGAGAAAAGAATATGACAAACGATAAAGCAGATTTTACACAGGGAAGCATCCTGAAAAAACTGGTTGCATTTATGATGCCGGTTCTTGGCGCATTGATCCTGCAGGCTGCGTATGGTGCAGTTGACCTCCTGGTCGTAGGTAGATTTGGTTCCACATCAGGGCTTTCTGCAGTTTCCACAGGAAGCCAGGTTTTGAATCTTGTTACATTTGTAGTTGTTCAGTTTGCAATGGGTATCACGGTTCTGATCGCCCGCTATCTTGGTGAAAAAAGACCGGAAAAGATAGGGGCTGTTATCGGTGGTGGAGCAGTTGTATTTACGATTATGTCCGTGCTGTTGTTCATTGTAATGGTATTTTTTGCACACCCGATCTCTGTGCTGATGCAGGCACCGGTGGAGGCTGTTGATCTGACAACCAGTTATGTACGTATCTGTGGAGGCGGTATCTTTTTTATTGTGGCATATAATCTGCTGTCTGCAATTTTCCGCGGACTGGGTGACAGTAAATCTCCACTGATTTTTGTACTGGTTGCATGTATTGTAAATGTGATTGGAGATATGATCCTGGTAGCAGGCTTTCGTATGGATGCAGCAGGCGCAGCAATCGCAACAGTGACTGCACAGGCACTGAGCGTTGTATTTGCAGTAATGCTTCTGATCAGAAAAGATCTTCCGTTTAAGATTACGAAGAAAGATTTCAGACTGAATCCACAGTGCAAGAAATTCCTTAAGATCGGTCTGCCACTGGCATTGCAGGAATTTCTGACACAGGTTTCGTTCCTTGCACTTTGTGCGTTCGTCAATCATCTGGGGCTGGAAGCTTCTTCCGGTTACGGCGTTGCCTGCAAGATTGTAAACTTTGCGATGTTGGTACCAAGTTCCCTGATGCAGTCGATGGCGTCTTTTGTATCCCAGAATGTGGGGGCAGGAAAGAAAAAACGTGCAAAACAGTCCATGTTTACCGGAATCGGAGTGGGACTGGTGGTCGGCTGCCTGGTATTTGTGCTTGTTATGTTTAAAGGTGACGTAGTTTCAGGCATTTTTTCAACCGATGCATCCGTTATCCAGAATGCCTTTGCTTATCTGAAAGGCTTTGCACCGGAAACGCTTGTAACAGCAGTCCTGTTCAGTATGGTTGGCTATTTTAATGGAAATAATAAGACCGTCTGGGTTATGATCCAGGGACTGGTCCAGACACTTCTGGTTCGCTTGCCGTTGGCATACTATATGAGTATCCAGCCAAATGCAAGCCTGACCAAGATTGGTCTGGCCGCACCGGTGGCAACTGTGACAGGAATTATTTTGAATGTAGGATTCTTTATTTATCTGAATCGCAAAGAAAAAGCAGTTACTTCTCCATCTTCTTAAGCTCAGGCAGTACGGTACAGAGCATGGTCACAAAGCAGATACTTCCGCCGATCACATTTGATACAGGTTCTGCAAGGAATACGCCCTTGGTTCCCATGTGCAGGGCATATGGCATTAGGTAAGTAAGCGGAACTACAATGAATACCTTGCGGAGCAGAGAGAAGAAGATTGCAAATTTCTTCTTATTCAGAGACTTAAATACAGTCTGTCCGATATACTGCAGATCCATAAAAATAAATGCAGCGAAATACTGTTTTAATGCAATCACTGCATCTTTCAGCAGCACGGTATCGGAGCTGAAGATTCGGATCAAAAACTCCGGGATCAAAATGATCATGCTCCATGTAATTGCAGTATAGATCAGAACCATGATAGACATTACCGCAGCGGATTTGCGTACGTGCTTTGGACGGCGTGCACCATAATTATAGCTCAGGATCGGAGAAGCTCCCTCATTAATGGCATGAAGAGGTGTTTCCACCAGCTGGCGTACACTGGATACGATGGTCATAACAGAGATATAAATATCGCCACCCGTGACAGAGAGTACATTGTTGCAGCAGATTGTTACCAGGCTGTTTGTCAGCTGCATGATAAAGCCGGCAGAGCCAAGACTTACAATATCTTTGGCGTAACCGGTACATTGTGGAACTTCATTTTTCCTGAGAAGACGGACTCTTAATTCTGATTTTCTGGTAAGGAAAAACAGTACAAAAGCTGCGGATAAAGTCTGAGAGAGTATGGTGGCAATCGCAGCTCCCTGTACTCCAAAACCAAGGACAAAGATAAACAAAGGATCCAGCAGAAGGTTTGCAACAGCTCCGATGGCAACAGAAAGCATACCGATAGTTGAATAACCCTGGGCGTTGATAAAAGGATTCATTCCGATGGAGATCATAGACGGCAAGGTTCCGATCAGGTAGATCATTATATAAGGATAAGCATAAGTAAGGGCATTCGAAGAAGCACCGAATACGACCAGGATCGGACGGGCAAACAGAAAGCCGATGAGCATCAGGAAAACACCGCAGATGCAGAGCATGGAAAAAGAAGTATCCATGATCTGGACGGCAGTGTTTTCCTGCTTTTTTCCTCGATAGATTGAAAACAGCGGTGCACCACCGGTTCCAAACAGATTGGAGAAGGCCGTGATGATCACGATGATAGGAAAACAAAGTCCCACTGCACCAAGTGCAACAGTTCCTACTTTAGGGATTCGTGCGATATAGACACGGTCAACGATGTTATACAATAAATTTAAGATCTGAGCGACCAGCATGGGCAGAGTTGCACCCAGAATGTTTCCGGTCACGCTTCCGTTTTCAAAGTCAATTCTTTTCATTTTATTCATGTCCTTTAAGAGTTATTATTGTAACTGAGTATAGCATTTTATTAAATATATGTAAAACGCAGTGAAGTGGTGAATGTAGTGAATTAAGTAATCATTGACAGCGTTTTTTTTACGTGTTATGATGAATTCGATTTTGAGAGACGAAGATGCAGAGTAACAGACAGAGTCTTTTCAAAGCAATTGTTTTGGACCACCCGTCAGGGTTAAGGCCATACGGACAGCCGGGTCCACTGCCGATTATGGTAACTTTGGTTACCTTATTGATTGAGTTAAAAGCTCAAATTTTATAAGTAGGTTCCTTTGATAACCGAGATGCGCCCAAAGCGCAGACTTGTGAAACGATCAATAAGAGTAGTAAAAGTATGATTGCTATATAGACTCTGATACGCATGCGGATATAGATCAAACGCAGGTTTGTGGCTTAGTGCCATGACTTGCGTTTTTTTATTTTGTTCAGTCTGTGGAATGTAGATTAAGGGTTGAAACAAAGGAAACTGGAATTGGAGGAATGATGAAAGGAAGTCGTTTTAAATTAAACCAGAATCATGCACCGATACATGAAGCTCTGGAGACTTTCCGTCGTATGAGGGTTGTACCATTTGATGTACCTGGCCATAAACGAGGAAGAGGCAATCCGGAACTGACAGAATTTCTGGGACAAAAATGTGTAGGTGTCGATGTTAACAGTATGAAGCCACTGGATAATCTCTGCCATCCGGTATCAGTAATACGGGAGGCAGAAGAACTGGCAGCAGATGCTTTTGGAGCAGCACATGCATTCTTGATGGTAGGAGGCACGACAAGTTCTGTTCAGACGATGGTCCTGACTGCCTGCAAACGTGGAGATGAGATCATACTGCCTCGTAATGTCCACAGGAGTGTTTTGAATGCACTTGTTTTATGCGGTGCGATTCCTGTTTATGTAAACCCGGAGGTGGATCAGCGGCTCGGAATTTCCCTTGGAATGAAAAGGGAACAAGTGGAGAAAGCAATAAAAGAACATCCAAAGGCAGTTGCAGTACTGGTAAACAATCCGACTTATTATGGAATATGCAGTGACCTGCGTGCGATCGTCAAGATGGCCCATGATGCAGGAATGCTTTGCCTGGCAGATGAGGCACATGGAACGCATTTTTATTTTGGAGGAGGTCTTCCGGTTTCTGCCATGGCAGCAGGTGCAGATATGGCAGCTGTGTCCATGCATAAGAGTGGAGGAAGTCTTACACAGTCAAGCCTTCTTCTTACTGGTCCGGACGTACACGCGGGATATGTGCGCCAGATCATTAACCTTACACAGACAACCTCAGGAAGCTATCTTCTGATGTCAAGTCTTGATATCTCACGAAGAAACCTTGCACAGCGCGGCCGTCAGATCTTTCATCAGGTAGCCGATATGGCGGAATATGCCAGAGAGGAAATCAATGCGATCGGCGGTTATTATGCATTTGGAAAAGAACTGGTAAACGGAGATTCAGTCTTTGATTTTGACATTACAAAGCTGAGTGTACATACACTGGATATCGGACTTGCAGGAATCGAAGTTTATGACATTCTGCGTGATGAATACGATATCCAGATAGAATTTGGTGATATTGGAAACATTCTTGCGTATCTTTCCATCGGAGACCGTGCACAGGAAATAGAACGACTGGTAAGTGCGCTTGCAGAAATACGAAGACGTTTTCAAACAGATGGTTCAGGGCTTCTGAGCCAGGAATATATTGATCCACAGGTAGTGACCAGCCCGCAGGATGCTTTTTATGCGGATAAATGCAGCCTGCCGCTTCGTGAAACCGAGGGTAAGGTCTGCAGTGAGTTTGTGATGTGCTACCCGCCTGGAATTCCGATTCTTGCACCGGGAGAACGTATCACAGCAGAGATCCTGGATTATATTGAGTATGCCAAAGCAAAGGGCTGTAATATGACAGGACCTGAAGATCCGGATATTTTGAGACTGAATGTTCTGACAGGGAGGGAATGACAATGGAAATGTGGTTTTCAGAATTTCATACACCAGATGTGAAACACAGCATCCGTGTAAACCGCCAGCTTTATTCCAGACAGAGTGAGTATCAGAGAATTGATATTTTTGAGACACCGGAATTCGGTCGAGTGCTGACTCTGGACGGAAATGTAATGCTGACAGAGCGTGACGAATTTATTTATGATGAGATGATCACGCATGTGCCGATGTCGGTCCATAAAGAAGCAAAAGATATTCTGGTGATCGGTGCCGGAGATGGCGGCGTTGTCCGTGAACTGACCAGATATGACAGAGTGCGTCATATTGATCTGGTAGAAATGGATCCGATGGTTGTTGAGGCCTGTCGTGCCTATCTTCCGGGAAATGCCTGCAGACTGGATGACCGAAGAGTACATCTTCATTATGAAAATGCGCTGAGATTTATCCGAAGATGTGAAGCAAAATATGATCTGATCATCGTAGATTCCTCCGATCCGTTCGGACCTTCGGAAGGATTGTTTACCCGTGAATTCTATGGAAACTGTTACAATGCACTGAAGGACGACGGGATTATGGTAAACCAGCAGGGAAGTCCGTTTTATGCCGAAGATGCACATGCCATGCAGCGCAGTCATAAGAGAATTGCCAGTACCTTCCAGATCAGCCGTGTTTATCAGGCACATATCCCGACCTTTGCTGCGGGCTACTGGTTGTTTGGATTCGCAAGCAAAAAATATCATCCGGTGGATGATCTGGATGCAGAGGCGTGGAGTGCGTTAAATCTCCGCACACGTTACTATACGACCAGACTCCATAAAGGAGCTTTTTATCTCCCGGCATTTCTGGAAGAGATGCTGAAAGAAGTGGAGGATTAAGTCATGATCTTACCTAATATAGAAACCTTTATCGGCTGTGAAAGCAGCTTTGAGGAGGCATCCATTGTTCTTTATGGTGCACCGTTTGATTCTACAACAAGTTTTCGCCCGGGTGCCCGCTTTGGCCCATCAGCCATGCGCCACGAGAGTTTTGGTCTGGAGACCTACAGTCCGTATCAGGATAAAGACCTTATGGACATTAATGTATTTGACAGCGGGGATCTGGAGCTTTGCTTTGGCAGCAGTGAGATGGCACTTTCAGATATTCAAAAGAGAGCGGAAGAAATTCTGAAAGCAGAAAAATTTCCACTGCTTCTGGGGGGAGAACATCTGGTGACACTGGGAGCGGTGCGTGCCGTAGCTGCAAAATATCCAGACCTTCATATTATCCATTTTGATGCACATGCAGATTTAAGAGATGATTATCTGGGAGCAAAATTAAGTCATGCCTGTGTCCTTCGAAGATGCCATGAGATCCTGGGAGACGGCTGTATCCATCAGTTCTGCATTCGCAGCGGTGAGAGAGAAGAATTCCAGTTTGCTTCCAGACACACAGATTTTCATCCGTTTACTTTTGACGGACTGGAAGAAACAGTCAGAGAACTGAAAGAGAAACAGATTCCGGTATATTTTACAATTGATCTGGACTGCCTGGATCCATCTGTATTTCCGGGAACAGGGACTCCGGAGGCGGGCGGCGTGAGCTTTTTAGAGCTTCTTAAAGCAATCCGCACCGTTTCAGAGGCGAACGTGGTAGGAGCAGATGTCAATGAACTGGCTCCTATGCTGGATGCGAGTGGCGTTTCAACTGCAACGGCCTGCAAGGTTCTTCGAGAACTGCTTCTGGCAATTGCAAAATAATATTATTAAAGGAGAAAAATTATGAGCAGAGTATTAGTAATCGGCTGCGGTGGAGTAGCCAGTGTTGCAATTCAGAAATGTTGTCAGGTAGATGAGGTATTCACAGAACTGTGTATTGCAAGCCGTACTAAAGAAAAATGTGATGCACTTGTGGAAAAACTGAAAGGAAAGACAAAAACTGTTCTTACAACAGCTAAGGTTGATGCAGACGATGTAGATCAGCTGATCGAACTGATCAACAGCTATAAACCGGATCTTGTAATGAATATCGCACTTCCATATCAGGACCTGACGATCATGGATGCATGCCTGGCATGCGGCGTAAACTATATGGATACAGCAAACTATGAGCCGGAAGATACCGATGATCCGGAGTGGCGTGCAATCTATGAAAAACGCTGTAAAGAAGAAGGATTTTCCGCATACTTTGACTATTCCTGGCAGTGGGCATACCGTAAAAAATTCGAAGATGCAGGACTTACAGCACTGCTTGGATGTGGATTTGACCCGGGTGTTACACAGGCGTACTGCGCTCATGCATTAAAGCATGAATTTGACCAGATCGATACAATCGATATTCTGGACTGCAATGGCGGCGATCATGGATATGCATTTGCAACAAACTTTAACCCGGAAATCAATCTTCGTGAAGTAAGTGCACCGGGAAGCTACTGGGAAGACGGACACTGGGTGGAAATCCCGCCGATGGATATCAAGAGAGAATATAACTTTGACCAGGTTGGAGATAAAGATATGTACCTGCTCCACCATGAGGAAATTGAGTCTCTTGCAAAAACAATTCCGGGTGTAAAACGTATTCGTTTCTTTATGACTTTCGGACAGAGCTATCTGGATCATATGCGTTGTCTTGAAGATGTAGGAATGCTTTCTACAACACCGATCCAGTACAATGGACAGGAGATTGTTCCGATTCAGTTTTTGAAAGCGCTGCTTCCGGATCCTGCAAGCCTTGGACCACGTACAAAAGGAAAAACAAACATCGGCTGTATCTTTACAGGTGTGAAGGACGGAAAAGAAAAAACCTACTATATCTATAACGTATGTGACCATCAGGAATGCTATCAGGAAGTAGGAAGCCAGGCAATCAGCTATACAACAGGTGTTCCGGCAATGTGCGGAGCGCTTATGATGCTGACCGGAAAATGGATCAGACCAGGTGTGTATACCGTAGAAGAATTTGATCCGGATCCGTTCCTGGATGCACTCGACCGTTACGGTCTGCCACGCAGCGAAAGCCACGATCCAAAGCTGGTAGACTGATGGAAGGATCAGATAAAAGAGCTCCGTTTACAGCCACCGGCGGAATGATTCCACCGGAATTCCAGAATATAAAAACACCCTGCTACATTCTGGATGAAAAAGCTCTTATAAACAATGCAAAACTGCTCGGTGAAGTATCTGAGCGGACAGGATGCAAGATGCTCCTGGCTCAGAAAGCGTTCAGTAACTATGACTGCTATCGATTTTTTGAGCCGTATCTTGCGGGCACGGAGGCCAGCGGACTGTTTGAGGCACGACTCGGAGCAGAGGAAATGCCGGAAAAAGAGGTTCATGTATTCTGCGCCGGTTACAGGGCAGATGAATTTGAAGAACTTCTTCAGTATGCGGATCATATTGTGTTTAATTCTCCTTCGCAGCTTCTTCGTTTTGGTTTAAAGGCAAAAGAAGCAGGAAAGAGCGTGGGACTTCGGATCAATCCGGAATGCTCCACCCAGGAGGGGCATGATATCTATGATCCTTGTGCACCGGGAAGCCGAATGGGTACGACAAGAACACAGTGGGATGAGGCCCTTCAGAAAAATCCGGAACTTCTGGATCTGCTGGATGGTCTTCATTTCCATACGCTCTGTGAGCAGGATTCCGATGATCTGGAGACAACACTTGTTTCAGTAAAGAAGCATTTTGGTGATTTGGCAGCCAGAGTAAAGTGGATCAACTTTGGCGGTGGCCATCATATTACAAGACCAGGCTATGATATTGAACGACTGGAACGCTGTATCCGGATGGTACAAGAGGAATGGAAGGCAGAGGTTTATCTTGAACCTGGTGAAGCATGGGCATTAAATGCAGGTTTTCTCCTGACCAGTGTGCTGGATGTTCTGAAAAACGGAGAGACACAGATCGCAATCGTAGATGCCAGTGCAGCCTGCCACATGCCGGATGTACTGGAAATGCCATATATTCCACCGCTTTTGGGAACAGATGAGAAAGAAGAGAGCGGGATCACAGTCCGGCTTGGAGGGCCGACCTGCCTGTCAGGAGATGTGATCGGAGATTACAAATTCCGACAGCTTCCGGAGTACGGAGATCTTCTGATGTTTGGAGATATGGCGATCTATACCACCTGCAAAAATAATACATTTAATGGAATGCCATTGCCGGATATCTGGCTCAGACGTGCAGATGATACGATGCAGCAGCTTACAGAGTTTGGTTATACAGATTTTAAAGAAAGACTTGGAAGTAAAAACTCCATTAATAAATAAAGCAGCAAAAAGAGGCCGCTAAAATACGGCCTCTTTACGCGAAATGTGTGTATTATCAGAGAGTGAATGAAAACGACAGGGTTAACGCTGTACGCGTCCTGCACCATCGCTTTCAATCATGGAAAGGACTTCGGATTCGGTGATGTAGTTCAGATCACCAGGAATTGTGTGTTTGATCGCAGCAGCAGCAAGCCCAAATTCAAGTGCTTTTCTGCTTCCCATATCAGCAAGGATGCCATGAAGGAAACCAGATGCAAAGGAATCTCCGCCGCCAACGCGGTCAACAATATGAAGCATATAATCACGACCTTTATAATAGTCGTCTGAGGTGCAGACAGCACCGGACCAGCCATTGTCGGAGGCACTGATGCTATTGCGAAGTGTTGTGATCAGGTGGGTGAAATGGTAATGATCTAATACATTGCGCATATGTTTTTCATCCACACAGATATTGTATTCACCATCGATAAAATCAATGCCATCTTCTGCATAGCCCAGACATTTTGCAGCGTCGCGGGCATTTCCAAAGCAGATATCGACATATTCCATCATGTCAGAAAGCATTTTCTGCTTTCCTTCTATGTCAGATGTCCATAATTTAGAACGATAATTCAGGTCAAAAGAAACCGTTACATGGTGTTCTCTGGCCTTTTTTAATGCAGCAAAGGTAAGCTCTTTTGCTTCTTCACTTAATACTGGAGTGATGCCGGATACATGGAAAAGATCCGCATCCTTAAAGATTTCGTCAAAATCAAATTCATCAGGAGATGCTTTGGTAACTGAAGAATCTGCACGGTCATAAACAACACTGGAAGGACGAATGGAGGCACCGTTTTCAAGGAAATAGATTCCAAGACGTTTGCCGCCTCGCGCAATATGGTCACAGTCAACCTTTAAACTTCTAAGGGTACTGATCGCAGCATCTCCAATAGCATTTTCCGGTATTTTGGAAAGAAAAACGGAATGATGACCGAATTCTGCCAGAGATGCAGCAACATTGGCTTCTGCACCTCCATAGTTGATCTCAAAATCACGTGCCTGTGCAAAACGCTGATACCCCGGAGGGGAGAGTCTCAGCATGATCTCACCTAAAGTTACAACTTTAGCCATTTTTATACCTCCCTGACTGTATGGACAAGTTCAACAGCTTCTTTCGTAAGGGCTGTGATCTTATCAAAATCTCCGGATTTAATGAGGCTGCCTTTGACCATCCAGCTTCCACCGCATGCAAAGATTTTTTCATAGCGGAGATAATCGCAGAGTGTAGAAGCACTGATGCCGCCTGTAGGCATAAATTGCATCATATTATATGGAGCGGCCAGAGCTTTGATCATCGGAAGTCCGCCTGAAGGCTCTGCCGGGAAAAACTTCACAAGACGAAGTCCAAGAGCATAAGCCTGAGCGAGTTCGCTTGGAGTTACAACTCCAGGAGTTACAGGAACACCTTTTTCCATACAGTATCTGACAATTTCAGGATCAAGCCCCGGAGTAACGATAAAACGTGCTCCGGCGGCAACTGCACGGTCAACCTGCTCTTTTGTAAGAACAGTGCCGGCACCAACGATCATCTCAGGATACTGGGATGTCATAATACGGATGGATTCTTCGGCCGCATCTGTACGAAATGTCACTTCAGCGCAGGCAAGCCCACCATCGCAGAGAGCTTTTGCAAGAGGTGCAGCATCTTTGACATCATCTAACACAACAACAGGAACAACACCAAATTTACCAAGTTTTTCTAATGTTGTATTCATAATATAAAATCTCCTTTAAGCCAGTGTTTTCATTACTTCATACGCACCATTTTCACGGATCTGAGTTAAGTAATTGCATACAGCTGCTTCAAATCCGGAAATCTGTGTCAGGTCTTCACCCCAGAAGGAAGTATTGGTGCATACTGCATGAACAAGATCAGCTGTGGAATCATCTTTATGTGCAAGGTAGAATTCAAGAACTGCCTTGTCATCTTTTACAGTGTATTCATTTGCTTCTCTTTTGGCTGTAAGTCCGTCTTCACTCAGAGCATATCCGTTATAGAATGCAATGTAGAAGGCAAAAGAAGCTGTGATGCATGCAGGAAGTGAACCTTTGCGTTCAACATATTTTTTGAGTGAAGGCATAACACGTGCTTTCCATTTGGATGTGGAATTCAGTGAAATGGAAAGAAGTGCGTGATCAATAAATGGGTTTTTGAAACGCTCTGTAACAGCTGCAGCAAAATCTTCAAGCTCTGCTTTTGGAAGGTCCAGAGTAGGAATGATCTCATCATAAATAGTCTTGTTCATAAATCCGCAGATCACATCATCGTTCATGCAGTCTCTTACAATATCCTGTCCTGCAAGGTAAGCACCGAGAACAAAGGAAGTATGAGCACCATTTAAGATACGAACTTTTCTCTGTTTGTATGGTTTATGGTTATCAGTGATCAGGATTGGAAGGTTCGCTTTGTCAACCGGGAATTCATCTTTGATTGACTGAGGTCCTTCAATTACCCAGAATCCGAAAATTTCACCTGTGTCGATCAGGTTGTCTTCATAACCAAGTTCTTCACAGATTGCAGCAGCTTCATTTCTTGGGTATCCTGTTACAATACGGTCTACAAGTGTAGAGCAGAAGATATTTTCAGCTTTGATCCAGTTGATAAAGTCTTCACCAAGGTTCCACTGTTCTGCATATTTTAATACACATTTTTCAAGTTCTTTTCCATTATCATCGATCAGCTCACAGGAAAGAATGATAAATCCTTTGCCGGCTTCCTGACCGAATTTCTGGAAACGACGATACATAAACTGAGTAAGTTTTCCAGGATAGCTGTCAGCCGGAACATCGGTAAACTGACAGGAAGAATCGTAAGTGATTCCGGCTTCTGTTGTATTACATGCGATAAAACGGAGGTCCGGGTTATCTGCACATGCAAGAACTGCTTCAAAATCCTTATATGGATTAAGACAACGGCTTACACAGGAGATAACACGTTTTTTATTTACTTTTTTGCCATCCTGGAATCCACGGAGAAATAAGGTATAAAGCCCTTCCTGTTCGTTGATCATATCAGCAAGACCGGGAGCAATTGGCTGACACAGAACAACTTTGGAGTTGAATCCAGCTTTTTCGTTTAATTCATCTATAAAATAATCTACAAATGCACGAAGGAAGTTTCCTTCACCAAACTGAAGTACACGTTCCGGTGCTGATTCAAGAAGGTATCCATCATAACCCTGTTCTTTTAAAGTAGCATAAGATAATTTTTTCATTTCTGTATTTTCCTTTCATATATAATTCGATTTATAAAGTAACTCCCTGTTTGAAAATAGCCATATCATGGAAACCGGCTTCTTCAGATTTTGATTTCTTTCCGGAAGCAATCTCAAGGACAAAATCCAGGAGATTTTCTGAAAGTTCATCAAGAGGAGTATCATTTACCATGACTCCACAGTTGAAATCAATCCAGTTTTGTTTCTTTTTGGCAAGCTGGTTGTTTGTGGAGATTTTAACTGTAGGTACAGGACTTGCAAAAGGTGTTCCTCGTCCGGTGGTAAAAAGTACAATGTGTGCACCGGATGCAGCAAGAGCAGTAGAGGCAACCAGATCATTGCCAGGTGCACTCAGCAGGTTTAATCCTTTTTCTTTTACAGGTTCTCCGTAAGAAAGAACTCCCATAACAGGTGCACTTCCGGATTTCTGGGTACATCCGAGAGATTTGTCTTCCAGGCTGGAGATACCACCTTTTTTGTTTCCTGGAGAAGGATTTTCATAAATAGTCTGATTGTGACTTTTAAAATAGTTTTTGAAATCGTTGACAAGGGCAACTGTCTGGTTGAACAGATCTTCTGTTTCGCAGCGGTTCATAAGTGATTCTTCAGCCCCGAACATTTCAGGAACTTCTGTAAGAATCGTAGATCCGCCCATGGAGATCAGCTTGTCAGAGAATGCACCAACAGTAGGGTTTGCCGTAATTCCGGACAAACCATCGGAGCCGCCGCATTTCATACCGATCACCAGTTCAGATGCACTGATTGGTTCGCGTTTAAATGAGGATGCATAGGAAATCAGTTCTTTGACGGTTTCAATACCATCACTGATCTCATCTTCGCATTCCTGGGCTACCAGAAAACGTACACGCTCAGAGTCATAGTCTCCAATGAATTTTTTTAATTCATCGATGTTACTGTTTTCGCAGCCAAGTCCGAGAACCAGAACACCACCTGCGTTCGGATGGTTAACCAGATCAGCAAGAATCTGACGTGTGTTGTTCTGATCATCACCCATCTGGGAACATCCGTAAGGATGCGGGAAAGCACAGACGCCATCAATCTGGTCTGTAATGTATTTCTGTGAGGCTCGTTCAATAGCAGTTGCGATATTGTTAACGCATCCTACTGTAGGAATGATCCAAACTTCATTACGTACACCAACACGGCCGTCTTTTCTGCGATATCCCTGGAAGAACTTTGGCTCTCGATGTGGAAGCTCTGAAACATTCTTACTATATGTATAGGTAAGAAGATCTCCGAGTCCGGTTTTTAAATTATGAGTGTGGATCCATGAACCAACAGGAATATCTGCGGTTGCCCGTCCGATCGGATTTCCATATTTGATAATGGAATCACCTGGTTTTAAATTTTTTAATGAGAACTTGTGTCCCTGCATGATGTCTTCTGTCAGAGTAAGTGTGGTGTCATCAAGTTCGATCACGGTGCCTTTAGCCAGAGGCTGAAGAGCAACTGCTACATTATCTAAAGGATTGATTTTAATAAAAGATTTCAAAAATCAACGAACCTCCTTCGTTTGAATTGATTATGTAAGGGCTTACACACAAATTACATCAGGAAAACAAAAACGTCAATAGGAAAGATGAAGAAAATGAAATAATTGTGAAGATGCACAAAAATCAATGTTAAATTTTAGGAAATATGCGAATAAGATATAACTTGAAATTGTTAAAAGGTTGTCATATACTGAATATAACGTGTAAGGGCTTACACAATTAGCATATACAGTTCGGCAGAAACCGAAAGGAGAATAAAGAAAATGATTAAGTGGAAACGAATTGTCAGCACAGTACTTTGTGTAAGTATGATCAGTGTACTGGCAGCCGGATGTGGAAGCAGCGATGGTTCTGCAACTAAGAAAAGAATCATTCGAGTAGCTCTCTCACAGTCTGAGGAGCATCCGGAATATAAAGGTCTTGTAAAATTCAAAGATTATATAGAATCTGAATTGGGAGATAAATACGAAGTACAGTTATTCCCTAATGAACTTCTTGGAGGCCAGACAAAAGCAATTGAGCTTACACAGACTGGTGCAATTGATTTTACAGTAGCAGGTACTCCTAACCTGGAGATCTTTGCAGATGTATATGAAGTATTCAGTATGCCATATCTGTTTACATCAGAAGAAGCTTATTTTGCAGCGATGAATGATACGGATTATATGAATAAGATCTATGCATCTACTGAGGATACAGGTTTGCAGGTTGTTACATGGTACAACGTAGGAACAAGAAACTTCTATGCAAAGAAAGCAATCAATACACCGGATGATCTGAAGGGAATGAAGATCCGTGTACAGCAGAGTCCTGCAAGTATAAAAATGGCAAATGCATTTGGAGCTGCAGCATCACCTATGAGTTTTGGTGAAGTATATACAGCTATTCAGCAGGGCGTTATTGACGGAGCAGAAAACAATGAGCTTGCACTTACCGATAACAAGCATGGAGAGGTTGCCAAATACTTTACTTATTCCAAGCATCAGATGATTCCGGATGTACTGATCGCAAACTACAAATTCTTAAATGGATTAAGCGAGGAAGAAAGAGCTGTATTTGAAAAAGCAGCAGAGATTTCCACTGATACAGAGATTGAAGAGTGGGCAAAGGATGTAGAAACAGCAAAGAAGACTGCTGAAGAAGATATGGGCGTGACCTTTATTGAGCCGGATCTGAATGAATTCAAAGATAAGGTTAAGGATGTTCAGCAGGAAATGCTCGATGCCAATCCGAATATTCGTGACCTGTATGACCATATTCAGGAATATAACGAAAAATATGCAGGGGAGGAGAAATGATGGAAACATTACATAAAATCAGAAAAGGTATGAATACAGTTGTTTCAACGATCTGCATTGTTTTATTTGCGGTTATGGTTGTTGTAGGAACCTATCAGATCATAACAAGATTTATTTTTAACAGCCCAAGTACTGTATCAGAGGAACTTCTTACCTATACATTTGCGTGGATGGCAATTTTCTCCAGTGCATATGTGTTTGGAAAACGTGATCATATGAGAATGACATTTGTTGCAGATAAACTTCCAAAGGAACAGAGAAAAATTCTGGAGATCGTTATTGAACTTCTGATCATCGCATTTGCAGTTATCGTACTGATCTATGGTGGATTTACAATTATGGGACTTACCATGACACAGAAAACAGCATCTCTTGGCGTAATGATGGGTGTTATTTATGCAGTTGTACCGATCTGCGGAATTCTGATTGCAATCTATGGTGTACTGAATGTGATCGATCTCTGCGCAGGATATGAGAACACAGAGGAGGATAAATAAATGAACATAGCGTTAGTTTCAGGACTTATCATCTTAGTCCTTTTGGTAGTTATGCTGATCGCCGGTGTGCCGATCGCGATTGCCCTTGGAGTATCATCCGTATGTGCGATCCTGCCGGTTATGAATCTTGATGTTGCCGTACTTACTGGATGCCAGAGAATTTTTTCCGGTATTTCCGTATTCAGCCTGCTTGCAATTCCTTTCTTTATCCTGGCAGGTAATATTATGAACAAAGGTGGAATTGCGGTAAGACTTATCAACCTTGCAAAATTTATTACCGGTCGTGCACCGGGAGCACTTGCCCAGACAAATATCCTTGCAAATATGCTGTTCGGTTCTATTTCAGGTTCCGGTACTGCAGCAGCATCTGCAATGGGATCCATCATCGGACCGATTGAGAAAGAAGAAGGATATGATCCTAACTTCTCAGCGGCAGTCAATATCGCAACAGCACCGACGGGACTTCTGATTCCGCCAAGTAACGTAATGATCACTTACTCACTGGTAAGTGGAGGAACATCTGTAGCAGCACTGTTTATGGCCGGTTATATTCCGGGAGCACTGTGGGGAATCGCCTGCATGCTGGTTGTATATGTGATCGCCAAGAAAAAAGGCTATCGTGCAAAAGCTCTGTTCACAGCAAAGGAAGCTGGAAAAATTATACTTCAGGCATTACCGTGTCTCCTTCTTATTGTAATTGTAATCGGTGGAATTATTTTTGGTGTGTTTACAGCTACGGAGGGTTCTGTAGTAGCCGTTGTATATAGTCTGTGTCTGTCACTTTTTGTATATCGTTCTATTTCGATCAAAGAGATTCCGCAGATTTTAAAAGAAAGTGCAGAGATGACAGGAATCATTATTTTCCTGATCGGTGTATCAAGCATTATGTCATGGGTAATGGCATTCACCAATATCCCAACACTTGTATCCAGTGCACTTCTTTCTGTCAGCAGCAATAAAATTGTTATTTTGCTTCTTATAAATATTATCCTGCTGATCGTAGGAACCTTTATGGATATGACACCAGCCTGCCTGATCTTTACACCAATCTTCCTTCCGGTTTGTACATCACTTGGAATGAATACGATCCACTTTGGTATCATGATGATCTTTAACCTGTGTATCGGAACGATCACACCGCCGGTAGGAACAACACTGTTTGTTGGTGTTAAGGTAGGAAAGGTTCAGATTGAGACTGTATTCAAGCAGCTTCTTGTATATTTTGCAGCAATCTTTGTTGTACTTATGTTTGTTACTTATATTCCGGCACTCAGCTTATGGCTGCCGAAGATGATGGGATACATCTAATAGAAAGACGAGGTAAATTATTATTATGAAAGCATTTATGGATAAAGATTTTTTACTTTCAACAGAAACTTCAAAAAAGTTGTTTCATGAATATGCAGAGACAATGCCGATCGTAGATTATCACTGCCACATCAACCCGCAGGAGATCGCAGAGGATCGTAAATTTGAAAATATCACCCAGGTATGGCTTGGCGGTGATCATTACAAATGGCGTCAGATGAGATCAAATGGTGTAGATGAGTATTACATCACAGGTGGTGCCAGCGACCGTGAAAAATTCCAGAAATGGGCAGAAACTCTTGGAAAGGCAATCGGAAACCCGCTCTATCACTGGAGTCATCTGGAATTACAGAGATATTTTGGCTACACAGGATATCTTAATGGAGAAACAGCTGAAGAAGTATGGAATCTCTGCAACAAAAAACTCCAGGAAGATGATATGTCTGTAAGAAATATCATCCGTAAGTCCAATGTAAAACTTATCTGTACAACAGATGATCCGGTAGATGATCTGAAATGGCATAAAGTTCTTGCAGAGGATGACAGCTTTGAGGTAAAAGTACTTCCTGCATGGCGTCCTGATAAGGCAATGAATCTGGAAAAACCGGAATATCCGGAATACATGAAAAAACTTTCTGAGGTAAGTGGAGTAAAAATTGAAGAGTTTGCAGATCTGAAAGAAGCTCTTCTTAATAGAATGGATTTCTTTGCGCAGATGGGTTGCAGTGTATCTGACCATGCACTGGAATATGTTATGTATGCACCGGCAGCAGAAGAAAAAGTAAATGAAATCTTCAAAAAGAGACTGAATGGCGAAAGTATTTCAAGAGAAGAGGAAATGATCTTTAAGACAGCATTTATGCAGTTTGTCGGAAAAGCATATCATAAAAAGAACTGGGTAATGCAGATCCATTATGGATGCAAGAGAGATAACAATGCATTTATGTATGAACAGCTTGGACCGGATACAGGATATGACTGCATCAATAACTATGCACCAAGTGCACAGACAGCAGATTTCCTGAATTCTCTGATCGCATCAAATGAACTTCCGAAGACAATCCTGTATTCCCTGAATCCGAATGATAATGAAGCAATCGGAACAATCCTCGGCTGCTTCCAGGGAACAGAAGCTGCCGGAAAAATCCAGCAGGGAAGTGCATGGTGGTTCAATGATCATAAAACAGGTATGATCGCACAGATGACATCTCTTGCAAATCTTGGCCTGCTTGCTAACTTTGTTGGAATGCTTACAGACTCAAGAAGCTTTCTGTCCTACACCAGACATGAGTATTTCCGCAGAATCCTCTGTGAACTCATCGGAGGATGGGTTGAAAACGGAGAATATCCGGCGGATTACAAGACTTTAAAAGAAATTGTGTGCGGAATCGCGTACGATAACGCTGTAAGCTATTTTGGATTTGACCTGTAAAAATTCAGGTGTTAAAATAAATATCAGAGCTTGAAAAAAGCATATCAGACCAGAAGTGTCTGATATGCTTTTTCAATAGAAATCTTTGAGTGAAGTTTTATACTATTTTCAGAATGAACAGGAGAAACAGAGTGAATATATATGATATTGCAAAGCTGGCAGATGTATCTATTGCAACTGTGTCCAGAGTAGTGAATAACAGTCCCAAGGTAAGTCAAAAGACAAAAGAAAAGGTTCTTGCGGTCATGAAAGAAAATGAATATACGCCAAATGCATTTGCCAGAGGTCTTGGACTCGGAACAATGAAAACGGTTGGAATCATTTGTCCGAATATAGATGATATCTATATGGCAAAAGCGGTATCGTATCTGGAAAGCAATCTTCATGATCATGGATATGACTGCATTCTGGGATGCAGTGGTTTTAAGCAGGAAGAAAAGGAAAACTATGTAAAACTTCTTCTGTCCAAGAAAATAGATACACTGATTCTGGTCGGTTCTACCTATGCAGGAAAAGGGAAGGATGAATCAGACACAGATTATATCCGCGAGGCGGCAGAACAGGCTTCGGTATTTATGATCAATGCAAAGGTTACGGGTGATAATATCTACTGCACGTATGCAGATGATTTTCAGGCAACTTATGAAGTAACAAAAGCTTATCTTCGTCGAGGAAAAGAGAAAATCCTTTTTATGTATGATTCAGACTCATTCAGTGCAAGGCAAAAAATGGCAGGGTATGAAGCAGCACTGCAGGATGCCGGATATCCGGTTCTCGGGAATCTGAAATTCAAAACAAAAAATGATATTGAATATACAAAAAATATGCTGCTTGAATATAACAAAGTGCTTGATTTTGACAGTGTGCTTGCTACGGATGATGGAATTGCAGTCGGTGCGATCAAATATGCAAAGATAAAGGGACTGTCCATCCCGGAGGAGCTTTCAATCACAGGATATAACAACTCAATTCTTGCACTTGCCACTGATCCGGAACTTACTTCGGTTGACAGTAAGCTGGGGGCAATGTGCAGAAAGACAGTAGAACGAATGATCAATCTTCTGGAAAACGAAACTCAGATTGAAAAGAATGTATGTGTTCCATGTGAAATCGTCCGCAGGTGCACTACGGATTATTAACAGAAAATTATAAAAGTTTCCAAAAAACAGTCTGCCCCGATGGGAGTAATTTCCATCAGGGCAGGCTGTTTTCTTTTTTCCATTGCGATGGTGACATTTTATAAGTATTCTTAAAAGCCCTAGAAAAGTGAAGCTGATTTGGATAACCGACCGCTTTTCCAATATCCTGAATGGACAAATCAGTCAGCTGCAGCAGCTGTGCTGCTTTGGACATACGATAGCTGAGCAGCAGCTGCTGAGGACTTTGCCCGGTATGCTTCTTTAGCAATCGACAGAGATAACTTCGACTGATATTGCAAAATGCGGCAATATCTTCGACAGTAATATCATTATGAAAATTTTGTTCAATAAAATGAACAGCTTCTTTAATATAAGAGTCAGAAATGCGTTCTCCGGTAATCAGTCTTCGATCTTTGGAAGAACGTATCATATAATCCATACATTCGTATAATTTGGCAATCATTCCGAAAGATGACACAGGATCTTCAGAAAATGTCATCTCCAATATTTTATCCTTTAATTTAGCAGAAAGGGCACGATCTGAAGCATGATAGATAGGGTGCAAAATATTAATTCCACAGTTTGTCAGAACCTCTTCAACGCGAACACCGTCAAATTCAATCCATGTATATTCCCAGGGATGACTCTGGTCAGCGTAATAATGTGTGTTTTGTCCAGGAAAAATCATAAATCCCTGCCCGCTTCGAATGTGGTAAGTCTGGTCGGTTCCGGTGGAGTCGGTAGCAACCAATGTTCCACTTCCGGAAATTACATAATGAAAAAGGTAATGATTCCGAATAAAAGGACCGAAAGAGGAAAGAGGTGTACATTGTTCATAGCCATATTGATATAGGCAAAGATCGATAAAATACTGATTCTGAAAGAAATGAAATAGTGTGTTATCTGACATGAAAAACCTCCTCGATTAGTTGTTGTCTAGTAGAGATAAAAAAATAAAAAATAATATATCATCACTATATATCATAATGTGATATGAAATCAACAAAAAATAATAAATTATACACATTTTGATATAAAACATTCTATATATGGCTATTTTTGTGCTCATTAAGATATATTATAATAGTTTGTGTAGACGGAAAGAAAATCTGGTTGCGTATCAATATGAAAAGATAATATGGGAGGTTATCATGGAGAAAAAGAGTATGAAAAGAGCAGCAGCATTTGTAATGGCGGGAGTTCTTGTAATGGGACTTACTGCATGTGGATCGAATGGAAAAGAATCCAGTGGAGATGGAAAACTTGTTTTTCAAATTTGGGATGCCGGACAAAAAGCAGGTATGGAAAAGTTGGCGGAAGCTTATATGGAAGAGCATCCGGATGTGAAAATTGAAGTGCAGGCAACAGGATGGGATGAATACTGGACAAAGCTGGAAGCTTCTGCGACAAGTAATTCCATGCCGGATATTTTCTGGATGCATTCCAATCAAATGTTTAAATATGCTGATAACGGAATTCTTGCAGATTGTTCCGATATTGTAGATACAAGTAGCTTTTCGGACATTTCAATTGCTAATGCTGAGGGAAGTGATGGAAATATCTATGGAGTTCCAAAAGATAAAGATCTGGTGGTTTTAGTATATAATAAAGAAATCTTTGATCAGGCAGGCGTTGCATATCCAGATGATACATGGACATGGGATGACCTGACAGAGAATTCTGAAAAAATCTATGAGCAGACAGGAAAATATGGATACATGGCATATGCTCATGATCAGGTTGGATATTGGAACTTTGTATATCAGAATGGCGGACAGATTTTGAACGAGGACGGAACAAAAGCAGAATATACAGAACAGGCAACAAGTGATGCAATTAAATTTTATGTGAATCTTCAGAATAATGACTGGTGTCCGACACAGGAACAGTTTGCAAATACAAGTGCAACAGAGCAGTTCTTCTCAGGACAGGGTGCAATGTTCTTTGCAGGAAGCTGGGATTTAGTAAATCTTTGCTCAACTTATACAGACATGAATGGTAAATGGGATGTAGCAGTTCTGCCAAAATGCCCGAATCCGGAAAGTGGAGACGGACGTGCAGTAATTTCTAACAGTGTATCATATGCAACAGCAGCAGAAGGAAAGAATAAGGATACCGCAATGGATTTCCTGAAATTCCTTGCGTCAGAGGAGGGACAGAAGATCCAGGGAGAATCCGGTGTTGCAATTCCAGCATATAATGGATTGGAAGATACATGGGTGAATACATTTGCGGAGAAAGGATATGACATTCATCCAGAGAATATTATCCCGATGTTTGATTACAGTGTAAAATATGTAAACAATCCTTCGAGACCGTCATGGGAGCCAAAGGTGGAACAGGCAGTACTTGATATTTATGCCGGAAATACATCTGTGGATGATGGAATCCAGAATATGCAGAATATTGTTACGGAAGCAATCGCAGAAGAATAGACGAGCTTGGAGGTAGAGCCGGATGAAGAAAAAATCGAGGTTTGACCAGGATCATAAATGGGGTTATCTGATGATAGCTCCAACGATTCTTGGATTAATTATATTAAATGTATACCCATTTGTAGAAACAATTATTTTAAGTTTTTCATCCAAAAAGGTGTTTGGTGGAACAAAGTTTGTAGGACTTGAAAATTATATAAAGATGTTTTCAAGTACTGAATTCTGGAGAGCAACATGGAATACATTGCTGTTTTGTCTTCTGACAGTTCCGGGAGGTGTGCTCCTGGCACTGGTCGTAGCGGTTCTTTTGAATTCAAAAATCAAAGGAAAAGTAGCCTTTCGTGCCATTTTTTTCCTCCCGATGGTCGTATCTCCGGCTGCGGTAGCAATGGTTTGGAAGTGGATGTTTAACTCGGATTATGGAATTATCAATACAATTTTCCATACAAATATTAAGTGGACGACAAACCCAAATGTAGTAATTTTTACAGTTGCAATTGTTGCAATCTGGAGTGCTCTTGGATATGATGCAGTCCTACTGCTTTCAGGAATTCAAAATATTTCCAAAAGTTATTATGAAGCAGCCAGTCTGGATGGCTGTACAAAGTTTCAGCAGTTTCGTTATATTACCATGCCAATGGTTTCACCGACATTGTTTGTTGTATTGATCATGAGATTGATGGCATCTCTTAAAGTATATGATTTGTTATACATGATGGTAGGGGAAGGAAATCCTGCACTGAGTAAGTCACAATCACTGATTTATTTATTCTACCGTGAATCCTTTATTTCTGGAAACCGTGGTTATGCATCATCAATTGTAATCTGGACAGTACTTTTGATTGGAGTAATAACAGCAGTACAGTTTGTCGGACAAAAAAAATGGGTTAATTACGAGGTATAGGAGGTACAGTATGAAGAAAAGCAAAAAAATATCAAATATATTTGTATATGCTGCTCTGATTCTGGGATCTATCATAATGATTTTTCCATTTGCGTGGATGATTCTGACAGCATTTAAAACCAACGAAGAAGTACTTCGGGTTCCACCGACACTTTTACCATCCAACTGGAATTCCGGTGCATTTACAAAAGTGTTGGATTTATTGCCATTTGGAAATTTATATCTGAATACGGGATTGATGATCTTGTTCCGTGTATTGTGTGCGGTTGTATTTTGTTCTATGGCCGGTTATGCATTTGCAAAATTAAAATTTAGGGGTAAGAATTTTCTTTTTACGCTGGTTATTGTTCAACAGATGATTCCAGGACAGATCTTTATCATTCCACAGTATCAGATGATCGCGAAAATGGGAATGACAGATACGATATTTGCATTAGTTTTCCCTGGAATTGTCAGTGCATTCGGAACATTTTTTCTGAGACAGGCTTATATGGGAATACCGGATGAGATAGCAGAGGCGGCATATCTGGATGGTTGTAATCGCTGGCAGACATTTACGAAAGTAATGTTTCCGCTGACAAAGTCCTCTCTTGCAGCACTTTCGGTATTCACAGCAGTGTTTGCTTATACAGATTTGATGTGGCCGTTGATCGTAAACACCAATATTAATTCAACTACATTATCAGCAGGACTTTCCAGTCTGAATGGACAGTTCAGTACAAACTATCCGGTGTTGATGGCCGGTTCCTTATTTGCAATGCTTCCAATGGTAATCTTGTATCTGATTTTCCAGAAACAGTTTATTGAAGGTGTAGCAATGACAGGAGGAAAATAAGGGAATAGAAAGGGCAGAATTTGATGGAACTTATAACATTACATACAAAACACACAACCTATCAGATGGGAATTGCAGAGCATGGATTTCTGCTTCATTTGTATTATGGTCCAAAAGCAGAGGGAGACATGAGCAGTCTTCTGACAGCATATGACAGAGGTTTTTCAGGAAATCCGTATGATGCAGGTAGTGATCGAACATTTTCTATGGATACATTTCCGCAGGAATATCCATGTTATGGAAATGGAGATTTCCGAAGCCCGGCTTTTAATGTGAAGAACGAACAGGGAGTTTATGGTATTGATCTGAGATATAAGAGTCATTCTGTAACAGATGGAAAATATAGCATTCCTGGACTTCCGGCAGTATATGCAGATAAAGCGGACGGAGCGTATACAGTAGAGGTTGTGCTGGAAGATACATTGCTTGGACTTGAAGTGACGCTGCGTTATGGTGTGCTTCCAGAACTGGATGTAATTACAAGAAGTGTTATCGTGAAAAACATTGGAAAGCGCCAGATCTATTTGACGAAAGTATACAGTGCAGGAATGGATTTCCTGACAGGAGATTTCGAACTTCTTCATTTCCATGGACGTCATGCAATGGAGCGTATGGAAGAGAGAATTCCGGTGATTTATGGAAATCAGAGTTTTGGCAGCAGAAGAGGAACGTCCAGTCATCAGCAGAATCCATTTTTTATTCTGGCAGAGAAAGAAACAACGGAAGATTTTGGCGCATGTTATGGAATGTCTATGCTTTATAGCGGAAATTTCAAATGTGAAGTAGAGAAAGACCAGTTCGGTCAGACACGTATGCAGATGGGGCTGTTGGATGAAATGTTTGAATATCCGCTTGAGCCGGGCAAAGCGTTCTATACACCTGAAGTTGCCATGGCATACTCAGGAAACGGACTTACATCACTGTCTCACATTTATCATAAACTGATTCGTTATCATATATGTCGAGGAAAATATAAAAACGCAAGAAGACCAGTTCTTATAAATAACTGGGAAGCAACCTATATGGATTTTAACGGAGATAAGATCGTGGAGATTGCGAAACAGGCAGCAGAGCTTGGTGTAGAGATGCTGGTTCTGGATGATGGTTGGTTTGGCAGCAGAGACACAGATAACAGCGGACTGGGAGACTGGGTTGTTAATGAAGAGAAAATGGGTGGTCCATTGTCTGAAACAGCAGATAAGATTAACGCAATGGGGATGAAATTCGGTCTCTGGATCGAACCGGAGATGGTAAACGAAGACAGTGATCTGTATCGTGAGCATCCAGACTGGGCATATGTGATTCCGGGACGTCGTCCAGTGCGTGGAAGAAACCAGCTTGTTTTGGATTTCTCAAGAAAAGAAGTGGTTGATTACATTTTCAATTCTATTTCAAAAGTAATTGATTCAGCTAATATAGCATATATAAAGATGGATATGAACCGAAGTATCTGTGATGTGTATACAGCAGTTGAACAGCAGCAGAATTATGGAAAGATCATGTATGAGTATGTACTTGGCGTATATGATTTCCTGGAACGACTGAATCAGAGATATCCTGAACTTTTGATTGAAGGATGCAGTGGAGGCGGCGGAAGATTTGATGCCGGAATGTTATATTATACTCCGCAGATCTGGTGCAGTGATGATACAGATGCGATCGAAAGAATCCAGATTCAACATGGAACTTCTTTTGGATATCCAATTTCAGCAGTAGGATCTCATGTCTCAGCAGTACCGAATCATCAGACCGGAAGAGTGACTTCAATTCAGACAAGAAGTGTTGTGGCAATGGCGGGAAGCTTTGGATATGAATTGGACTTAAATTTATTGTCTGATGAAGAAAAAGAGGCTGTAAAAGAGCAGATTAAAAACTACAAAAAATACTGGAATCTGATTCACAATGGGGTGTATTATCGCTTACATAATCCGAATACAAATCATGAGTTTGCAGCATGGGAGTTTGTAGCAGAAGATCAGAGTGAAGCTTTATTAAATATTGTCACATTGACAACGCATGCAAACGCACCGGTAAATTATGTGAAATGCAAAGGATTGAATCCGGAACAGATGTATGAATGTGAGAAGGATAATAAAGTCTACAGCGGAAATGTATTGATGCATGTGGGGCTTCCGATTGATGTTATGCCGGGAGAATATCATGGAATACAGATACACTTGAGAAGATATGTTTAATCTTCTGCTTGCAAATATGCGGGCGGCAGGATTGCTGGCAGAATAGGACAGAGTAAAAAACGTAACTGTTCACAATAATTAAAAAACATGGTATGACAGAGTATTTCTGTTGTACTGTGTTTTTTTCTTTGTGAAAGATATATATATAAAAGGAATATGTATGCCATAAAAAGGAATATGTCAATATCCCCCCGTGGGGCTTATGATGGATAGCCCGTTTTGGTATCATTTAAGAAGTTACCAAATTAAAAAAAGCGAGGGAACGAAAGAATGAAAAAGGGGATTTTAACAATTGCCGGAATGCTTCTGACTGTATCACTGGTCAGTGCCGGAACCACAGTGCCTGTACTGGCAGACGAAGAAACAACACTGGTATACGGAAGCGGAGATTATACCAGAATCAACCCGGCTATGGACGAACATGGCGAGATCAATATTCTGATTTTCAATGGATTGACTGCTCATGACGGAGACAATCAGGTAGTTCCGGGACTGGCAGAAAGCTGGGAATTTGATGATGCAACAAATACCTACACATTCCACATGGCAGAAGATGCTAAATGGCAGGATGGCGAACCTGTTACAGCAGACGATGTTAAATTTACGATCGAAGCTATCATGGATCCGGAAAATGGTTCTGAGAATGCACCAAACTACGAAGATGTAGAAGAGATCAACGTGGTTGATGACCATACAGTTGAATTCAAACTCGAGGACAAAAACGTTGCATTTCTTGACTATATGACAATGGCAGTTCTTCCTAAGCATCTGCTTGAGGGAGAAGATATGCAGACATCTGATTTCTTCCGTAACCCGGTTGGAACTGGCCCATACAAAATTGAATCCTGGGATGAAGGACAGGCTATCACACTTGTTAAAAATGAAGATTACTTCAAAGGTGAGCCTTCTATCGATAAAATCGTATTTAAGATCGTACCAGATGACAATGCAAAAGCTCTTCAGTTAAAATCCGGAGAACTGGATCTGGCTCTTTTAACTCCAAAGGATGCAGCAGCTTTTGCCGGAGACGATGCTTATACATGTTATGATATGAAGACTGCTGATTATCGTGGAATCATGTTCAACTTTGGAAACGAATACTGGCAGAAAAACCGTGACCTGATCCCGGCAGTATGCTACGGACTTGACCGTCAGGCAATCATCGACGCAGTTATCCTGGGACAGGGAATGCCTGCTTATGGTCCTCTTCAGAGAAATATCTACAACTGTGAAGATGTTGAGCATTATGATTACAATCCGGAAAAATCAAAAGAAATCCTTGAAGCTGCCGGATGTGAAATGGGTGACGACGGATTCTACTACCGCAACGGCGAAAAAGTAGGTTTTGTGATCAGCGTAAGCTCTGGAGATCAGGTACGTATAGACATGGCTCAGATCGCAGCACAGGAACTGAAGGAAATCGGTATGGATGTATCTGTTGAGATTCCGGCACAGACAGACTGGGCTGGACAGATGGCATTCCTGATCGGATGGGGAAGCCCGTTTGACGCTGACGATCATACATATAAAGTATTCGGAACAGATAAGGGAGCAAACTACTCCAGCTACTCTAACGAAGAAGTTGATAAATATCTGACAGAAGCAAGACAGTCCGCAGATCCGGAAGTTCGTAAAGAAGCTTATGCTAATTTCCAGAAAGCTCTTGCAGAGGATCCGGCTTATGCAATGATCTGTTATATCGATGCAAACTATGTTGCTGACAGCAATATCAAGGGAATCAATCCTGATACCATTATGGGACATCACGGAGTTGGTATTTTCTGGAATGTTGCAGACTGGACTATTGAATAAATAAAACGAGATAAGGGTTGTGACGGGGGCACGCGGAGTGCCCCCTTTTTACACGAGCGGAAAAAGGGTTGAAAATGGAACATTTATTAGAGGTCAAAAATCTTTCAGTCAGCATAGATGGTCCTTCGGGAGAGGTCCAGGCGGTAAGAGATGTCTCTTTTTCGTTAAAAAAGGGAGAAGTGCTGGCTATAGTTGGAGAATCCGGATGCGGAAAGAGTGTACTTTGCAAAAGCATCATGAAGCTTTTGCCGCCAAGTGCTAGGATCAAAGAGGGAAGCATCAGCGTTAACGGGCAGGATATCACCTGTTACAGGGAGAAAGAGATGCAGAAGCTTCGTGGAAGAATTTTTTCCATGATCTTTCAGGATCCTATGACATCCCTGAATCCAACGATTAAAATTGGAAAACAGATCGCGGAAGCAGTGTTGATACATAATAAAAATTATACAAAAGAACAGGTAAATCAAAAGGTTCTGGAACTTATGGAACTGGTGGGCATCTCTCATCCAAAGGAACGTTATCACCAGTATCCATGGCAGTTTTCCGGTGGAATGCGCCAGAGATGTGTTATGGCGATCGCATTGGCTGCTGATCCGGATATTTTATTTGCGGATGAGCCGACCACGGCACTGGATGTGACCATCCAGGCGCAGATTCTGGATCTTCTGCGCGAAATTCAGATGAAGCTTGGAACAGCTACCATACTGGTATCTCATGATCTGGGAGTAGTTGCCCGTGTTGCAGACAGGGTAGCGGTAATGTATGCAGGCAAGATCGTGGAGATCGGCACAGCAGAGGAAGTCTATTATGATCCGAGACACCCATATACCTGGGGACTGATGAGATCACTTCCGGCATTTGCAAATGGAAAAGAAAGTCTGTACACAATTCCTGGCATGCCGCCTACATTGATCGATCCGCCTGAGGGGGATGCTTTTGCATGTCGAAATGAATATGCTCTGAATATTGATTATGAAGAAATGCCGCCTATATTTAAGATCACAGACACGCATTATGCGGCAACCTGGCTGTTGGACCCAAGGGCACCACAGATCAAATCACCTATGGGAGGACAGTACAGTGAGTAA
Source organism: uncultured Blautia sp. (assembly GCF_934424005.1). GTDB lineage: Bacteria > Bacillota > Clostridia > Lachnospirales > Lachnospiraceae > Blautia_A. The sequence goes on along the minus strand of NZ_CAKRXI010000010.1, from coordinate 45,366 downwards.
AGAAGTATTATTAGATGTCAGGCATCTGACCCAGCAGTTTCATCTGACGAAAAAGATCAAAGTAAAGGCTGTGGATGATGTCTCTTTCCAGATCCACAAAGGTGAAATTTTTGGCCTGGTAGGAGAATCCGGTTCCGGAAAATCTACCGTAGCCAGATGTCTGATGAATATCTATCAGCCGGCTCAGGGAGAAATCTGGTACAAAGATGTAAATATCTGTGACAAAAAAGAATTCAGAAAGAATAAAAAAATGCTTCAGACCAGACGCCAGATGATCTTTCAGGATTCTGCCTCCAGTCTGAATCAGAAGATGAAGGTGTCAGATATTATTACGGAACCAATGAGGATCCAGCATATCACACCTCCGAGAGGAAGCTATATAAAAGAAGCTGCCTTTCAGATGGAATATGTAGGACTTGAGAACAGTTTTCTGGACCGTTATCCATCCGAATTGTCCGGCGGTCAGAGACAGCGCGTGGCAATAGCCAGATCCTTATGTATGGAGCCAGAATTTCTGGTAGCTGATGAACCAATCGCTTCTCTGGATGTTTCCATACAGGCACAGATCGTGAACCTGTTCCGCCATCTGCAGGAGGAGCACGGATTTACATTCTTGTTTATTGCTCACGACCTGGCTATGGTTGAATATCTCTGTGACCGTGTTGGGGTAATGTATCATGGAAAACTGGTAGAACTGGCACCATCGGAGGAATTGTATTCCAATCCGGTGCACCCTTATACAAAAACACTGCTGTCTGCAATTCCTGTGCCGGACCCGATCCGGGAAAGAAAAAGAGTCCTGCAGTATTATGATGGCGAAGGAATGGAAAACAGCGTGTGGACAGAAGTATCACCAGGGCATTTTGCAATGCTCCCGGCTGACGGAAAGGGGTGCAGCATATAATGAGACAAAAAAAGTTCGTCTACTATGGTAAAAAATGTCTGATCTTCCTGATCTCAGTATTTATATTGTCTGTTGCTGTATTTTATGTGGCACGTCTGGCACCGGGAGATCCGCTGATTTCTTATTATGGTGACCGCACAGAAAAGATGAGCCCGGAAGAACGTGAATGGGCTATGGAAAAACTGGGACTGAACGAGCCAATTTCTGTGCAGTATGTGAAATGGATAAAAAATGCTTTTCATGGAGAATTTGGTATTTCATTTAAATACAAGCAGGATGTATTGGAAGTGATCGGCGGTCGTATTGGCAACACGCTTTTGCTGGGAGGAATTGGATTTGTCATTATGTTCGCGGGAGCATTGCTTCTGGGAATCCTGTGTGCCTGGTACGAAAACCGGCTGGCAGACCGGATTTTATGTAAACTGGGTACGATATCCAGCTGTATCCCGGAATTCTGGATGGCGTTGGTACTGATCCTTATTTTCTCCGTAAATCTCAAGATCCTTCCAAGCAGTGGTGCTTACAGTACCGGAAAGGCAGGAGATGCCGGAGACAGGGTGATTCATCTGATCATGCCTTTGACGATCGTAGTTCTGGAGCATCTGTGGTACTACGCTTACATGATCCGAAATAAGATCCTGGAAGAAGTCCGTGCAGATTACGTGCTTCTGGCTAAGGCCAAGGGATTAGATAAGAAAAAGCTTATGTTCAGACACTGTGTTCGAAACGTAATGCCTGCTTACTTAAGCATCATGGCTATTGCAGTTCCGCATGTACTTGGCGGAACTTATGTTGTAGAAAGTGTATTTTCGTATCCTGGAATAGGAGCTCTGTCTTATGAGAGCGCCAGATACCATGATTACAATCTGCTGATGCTGCTTTGTATGATGTCAGGAATCCTGGTTATTTTCTGTAATATCATCAGTCAGACTATCAATGAACAGATTGATCCTCGTATGAAGGATGAAGTGATAACCGAGAAATCGGAGGTGGTGGAAGGATGACGAATAATTCATTTGAACTGGCAGGAATCAGAAAAACAGAAACTGTAATTTCAAAATCAAAGAAAAAGTGGTACGAAGGTAAACCAGTTGTTTCAGCAGTAATATTGATTCTTATCATACTGGGCTGTCTGGGAGCAGAACTAATCATGACAAAGGATCCTGCCTATATGGATCTTCTCAATTACAATAAGGCTCCAAATACGGAGTTCCTTTTTGGAACAGATACCATGGGAAGAGATATCTTTTCCATGATCTGGTATGGGGGAAGAATTTCAATTCTGATCGGTGGATTGGCTACGGTGATTTCTACTTTTATAGCGGTGGTAGTTGGCGCCTTCAGTGGTGTGGCACCGGCGTGGCTTGACGAACTGATCATGCGATTTACAGAAGTTTTTTTGAGTATACCAACACTGCTTCTGATCATTTTACTGCAGGCTATCCTGGGAAATGCAAATATCCTTAGCCTGTCATTTGTAATTGGTGTGACCAGCTGGACCAGCATTGCGAAGGTAGTACGTACCGAGGTTCGACAGATTCGAAATAGTGAGTACATCATTGCAGCAAAATGTATGGGAGCAGGGTTCTTCCGCATTTTGTGGAAGCATCTGGTACCAAATTTCTTCTCATCGATCATGTTTATGGTTGTCATGAACGTAAGAACAGCAATGATCTCTGAGGCTACCTTGAGTTTTATGGGAATTGGACTTCCGATTGAAGTTATAACCTGGGGAAGTATGCTGTCTCTGTCAGATAAAGCACTGATGACAGGATCCTGGTGGATCATCCTGATCCCGGGACTTTTCCTGATCGCAACAGTACTTTGCCTGACAAATATAGGAAATGCCTGCAGAGAGCAGACAAACAGAAAAGAGAGCAATTTCTGATAAGAAGAAAGTATCTTAAAGTCTAAAGAAATGTAGGTTGAAGATGTAATCTGTTGTAAAAATGCATCCTCGGATATAAAATTACACAAAGAGAAGATACATTAGTGTCCAAAATGCATCTGTGATAGATGAAAGAAACAAAATTAAGATGCATTGAATATGAAAACAATTAAACGTGAAAAATAGATTGACATAAGCTCATGAAACGTGATAGCTTAACATTTTCTTTCCAGCAGTTCATGCATATATACCATCAATGCAAGTAAAATCAGTAAATATACGGGCAATAATCTGATAGATATGTGATTTGCAATCAGGCCAAACAATGGCGGCATAAGGCATGTTCCAACGTAAGCACTTGCCATTTGCACACCGATAATTGCCTGTGAGCGTTCCGCACCAAAATGTGACGGTGTGGAGTGGATAATGCAGGGGTAGACGGGTGCACAACCCAGTCCGATCAATGAAAAACCAATCAGTGAAACCGTCTTTCCAAAAGGAAGTATCATCACGATAATACCAGCAAGAATGATTGCCTGTCCCATCCGGATCATCTGGCAGTCTTTTAATTTCATGGCAATAAAACCATTGATTCCACGGCCAATAGTAATGCCGATACAAAACATACCGGCAAAGGAAGCAGCAGTTTTTGCATCTACACCTTTTGCCAGATGCAGGTAACTGCTTGCCCATAACATGGTTGTTGATTCAATGGCACAATAGCAGAAGAAGCAGATCATAACTGCTTTTGCACCCGGAATTGCGAGGATTTCTTTCAGAGAAAGAGCTTTTCCATGGACTGTTTCATCAGATGATGTGTTTTGTCCTTTCCATTTTGGAAGACTGAATATCAGAACCGCTGTAAGCGCGATCTGTAATACAGAAATAATTCGATATCCTGTATTCCATGTGGCGCCGCCAGTCAGTACGGCACCCATGATATAAGGACCGAGTGTAGCTCCGATGCCCCACATACAATGCAGCCAGCTCATGTGTTTGCTGGAATAATGCAATGCAACATAATTGTTTAAAGAAGCGTCTACACTTCCGGCACCAAGACCGTAAGGGATTGCCCATAAGCATAAGAGGATAAAACTGTGGCTGATGGAAAATCCCCACAGGGCAAATGCAGTAATACCAACACTTACGGCAGTTACTTTACCTGTTCCAAATTTTCTTGTGAGACGATCGCTTTGCAGACTGGAAATAATAGTTCCAAATGCTATGATCATGGAGATTATTCCCGCGTAAGACACTGGAACCTGAAATTGTGGATACATATTCGGCCATGCTGCACCGAGCAGAGCATCCGGAAGTCCGAGGCTGATAAATGAAAGATAAATAATTGCTAATAAAAATACCATTTTTCTTTGCTCCTGTTTTTTGTGTGATGATATTATATATCATAACCCAAAAATAAGTTGCTGAATAGATATTTCTTATACTATAAGGTAAGAAAGCCCTCAGGAGTTAATCCTGGGGGTTTTTGATTTCCTGAAATGTGAAATACAGATTGATATCTCCGAATCTTAACAAATATTAAGAAAAACTATATTTCCCATGTAAGGTTCAAATCTTACGATATCTACAGATCAAAAAGACATCAAACAAACATCCGATGATCACTGCACCACCGGACAAAAGGAGGATAAACATGGATATCGCAAGACCAGCCATAGCAGGAACTCTGGAATCGAGTGACTGTCAGGTAACAGTAGAAAAGGGCGAAGGAAAAGTGGATTTTTCCCTTGAAAGCTCCGTCATTAATCAGTACGGAAACCAGATTCGTAAGGTTGCTCTGGAAACGCTCGATAATCTTGGAGTAGAAGATGTAAAACTTACAATCGTAGATAAAGGTGCACTCGACTGCACGATCAAAGCGCGCATCGAGGCGGCAGTTTACCGTTCTGTATTACAGACCGAACATTTACCATGGGGAGGGGCTATCCGATGAACAATCCGAACAAAAAACGACTGAGAAGAACCATGATGTTCCTGAATGCACAGAAACCAGGACTTATCAAAGATCCATATATTTACAAACCGGATTCCATCATGCTTGATCTGGAAGATGCAGTAGCAGAGAATCAGAAGGATGCAGCACGTTTTTCACTCTATCATGCACTGAAGACGATCAATTACCGTGGTTGTGAACGAGTAGTCAGAATTAACGGACTGGACAGCCCTTACTGGAAAGAAGATATCCGCTGTTCTGTAGTGGGGGGATGCGATTCCATCCGTATTCCTAAGACAGAGAGTGCACAGGATGTACAGCTTGTAGAGCGTGAGATCGCTTATGCAGAAAAAGAATTCGGACGTCCGGAAGGAAGCGTCCTGATCATGGCAGCCGTTGAGTCTGCAAGGGGTGTTATGAAAGCCCTTGATATCTGTGAATCCAGCGAAAGACTTTTTGGTATCGCACTTTCCGGTGGTGATTATACAAAAGACCTCCAGACACACATCACAGGAACCGGAATCGAACTGATGGGTGCCAGACAGAACCTTGTGATCGCAGCAAGAGCCGCAGGCGTTCAGTGTTTCGATACCGTTTACACAGATCTTGATAATATGGAAGGCTTCCGCCAGGATGTAGAGACTATCCACCTGATGGGATTTGACGGAAAATCCATCATCAACCCTCGTCAGATCAACGTTGTACATGACATTTACACACCAAAACAGAAAGATATTATTTTTGCAGAAAAAGTAGTACGTGAGATTGATGAGAAAAAAGCACAGGGTATCGGCGTATTCACAGTAGACGGAAAGATGATAGATATTGCCTTCTATGACGGTGCAAAAAGAACAATCGCACTTGCAAAGGCATCAGGCGTGTATAAGGGGGATTTATAAGATGATTAATGCAGTTGGCAGAGATATTCCGGAAGAAATTCTGAAAGAAACAGGAAAAGAAGTATTTCAGGGAAATCATCATTTCGATGGACATGTTTTTCAGAGACATGGCGCAAACACAAGATGCGTGATCAATTCAAATGGAAGCAAAGTTGTAGACAGCATTCATGATGTACTTGTAAAATGCGGTATCAAGAATGGCATGACAGTCAGCTTCCATCATCATTTCCGTGAAGGTGACTATGTAGTAAACATGGTCATGCGAGAGATTCACGAGATGGGGATCAAAGACATCACAATCTGTGCAAGTTCCCTTGGAAAAGCCCAGGATGAGCTTGTTGAATATATTGAAGATGGAACGATCACAAATATCCAGTCTTCCGGTGTACGTGGAAAAATCGGGGAGGCAATCTCCAATGGTAAGCTTCAGGGGCTTGCAATTATGCGTTCTCATGGTGGACGTGTCCGTGCACTGGTAACAGGTGAGACAAAAATTGACATTGCTTTCATCGGAACACCAACCTGTGACGAATACGGAAACTGCCGTGGTATCGGTGGAAAATCTGACTGTGGTGTACTTTCTTATGCAATGGCAGATGCAGATTATGCAGATCATGTAGTTGCAATTACAGACTGCATGGTTCCATTTCCAAATTTCCCAGCGCATATTTCCATGACAAATGTGGATTATGTCGTAGAAGTAGATGCAATCGGTGATCCGAACAAGATTGCAACCGGTGCAGCAAAACCTACCACAGATATGAGAAAACTCATGATGGCAGATTATTGTACACAGTTTGTTGTAAACACTCCGTATTTTAAAGACGGATTTTCCTACCAGACAGGTGTCGGCGGAGCTTCCATTGCTTCCACAATCTCTCTGGCAAAAGTCATGAAAGAGCGTGGAATCCGCATGAGATTTGGTGTCGGTGGTCTGACAAAACCGATGTGTCAGCTTCTGATCGATGGACAGGTTGATGCACTTCTGGATACACAGGACTTTGACCTTGCTGCTGTAGAATCTGTCAAAGACCTTCATCACTACCGCATCAGTGCAGGCGAGTATGCGAATCCGTTCAACAAAGGTGCTGTTGTAAACAAACTGGATTTCGTAATTCTTGCAGCTCTGGAAGTTGACGTACACTTTAACTGCAACGTTGTTGTGGATTCCAATGGTATGATCACAGGTGCACAGGGTGGACACCCGGATACCGCAGCAGGTGCAAAATGTGCGATTGTTATTGCACCTCTTCTTCAGGGAAGAACACCGGCAATCTGTACAGATGTTACCACAGTTACGACACCGGGTGAGAGCGTAGACGTAGTTATCACAGACTATGGTATTGCAGTCAACCCTAAGAGAAAAGACCTCATCGAGGCAATGAAAGATGTAGATCTTCCGTTTACAACGATCGAACATCTGCGTGACATCGCATACGAGATCGCAGGTGAGCCGCAGAAGGTAGAATTCAGTGACCGTGTAGTCGGCATCATCGAAGGTCGTGACGGAACCATCATGGATGTTGTTCGTCAGATAAAACCGTTTGAGTTTGAAGAAGAGAAATAAAGATAGAAATTCAGCATATTGAACGACACTCAGTGAAACAGAAAACCCTGCAAAAAAGGTAAAACTACTATGAAAGAAAATCAGGCAGCAGTACTACAAAAAGCAGAAGATATTGCGGAAGATATTGGTACAAAAGCGTACTATGCTCTGCTCGAAGAGGTGTATACAACGCCGAAACCGGGGCTTGTAGATCTGTATTCCTGTGGCGCACATACGGATATGAACGTGCAGACTTTTGAAAAAAGTGCAGAAGCATTACGCCCGTGGTTCATCCGTATGGCAGCGCAGGGATACCTGCTGACCTGTACCAGAGAAGATCTTTTTGTGGAGATCCGAAAGACCGGGATTCTTGCAGAGAAAGCCATGTTCCATGCAACAGGGAACATTAATACGCACAAAGGAATGATCTTTACTCTGGGTATTTTCTGTGCGGCGGCGGGAAGATGCATGAAAGATTATGGAGAGATAAAACTGAAAACTCTGATCCGAACAGAACAGGATATGGTTTCCAGAATTCTGAAAAAAGAACTGGAAGAACTTCAGAAAACAGATGAAAAAATGACCAATGGTGTGCGAAATCTGAGAGCGTATGGGACTACGGGAATCCGTGGGGAAGCACTGGCGGGATATCCGTCAGTAACAGAGATCGCACTGCCGGTTCTGGCGGATGGCCTCTATAAAGAAAAAGAGTGGAACAGGATTAAGATCCAGATTTTATTCGCATTGATGAGCCGCGTACAAGATTCCAATATTTTAGCCAGAAAAAATCCTGCTGTCCTGTATGAAGTACAGGTTCAGTCTATGAAGTTCCTGAACGAAGGCGGTGCTTACAGTGAGCATGCACTGGAAAAACTGTATCATATGGATGCAGAATATACAAATGCCAATATCAGTGCAGGTGGCTGTGCAGACCTTCTTGCAGTCAGCGTTTTCCTCGCGATGATCTGTGGGAAGATGCCTCATTAACAAATACATTTACACACATATTCTTTAATAAAAAGCCAAATAAAAATGATAAATTAATTCCTAAAACTCCTATCAAATGTCTTTCATCCACTTATGAGTAAGCTCATGGGGATTTAGACTTTTTAATTCAAGTATTATATATCAAAAAAAGGAACCCCGACAGGCAGGATTCCATAAGAGCCCGGTGGCATAAAGCAGCCGGGCTCTTGTGGTATAAATTTACGGTACGAAGCGATAACCAAGTCCGCGCACAGTTACGATATGTGCAGGCTTTTGACGATTGGCTTCAATCTTTCCACGCAGGCGGTTGATATAGACCATAATTGCATTATCATCTACAGCAACAGTATTTCCCCATACATGTTCATAGATCATATCCTTGGTAAATACCTGCTGTGGATGCTTCATAAACATAAGAAGAAGTGCACCTTCTTTGGAAGAAAGAATTAATTCTTCACCGTTTTTATAGAAGCGCATCGTAGAACTTTCATAAGAAAATGGACCACATTCAAGGGTATCATGGCTGTCCAGAACCATGTTCTTATTGCGGCGTATCATTGCTTTGACTTTGGCACCAAGGACAAGCGGACGGAACGGCTTGGTAATATAATCGTCGGCCCCAAGAGATAGTCCGTAAAGAGAATCATAGTCTTCGCTTCTTCCACTGATAATGATGACAGGAGTGCTGATACCCTGATTGCGAAGTCGTTTGATGACTTCAAATCCCTCCATATCACCAAGCATAATATCCATAAGTATAAGATCAAAGGTATGATTTTTGAGTACAGATAATGCATCCATACCGCAGTTTACTGTTGTGGTTTCCATTTCATTGCTGTGCATGACTTTTTCCAGAAGTTTGCAGATGGCAGGATCATCATCTACAATCAGTATTTTGTCAGTCATTAAATATTCCTCCCAAAATGTGATAAAAAAGTACACATTATATGAGAAATATTATAATATTATAGTTGTATTGAAATCAAGTCAATTATTACTGTTTGAAGTAATAATTGACTTGAGCAAAATGCATTCCAGATCACCTGTGGTGATGGCATTTTGATTTGTATATCTCGGTGTTTTGTCATATGCATGACGGAACACCTCGAGGGATATTTCCTGTAAACAAGTACTAGCAATTTACTTTGAGGGCAATTCATATGAAGAAAATGAAAAAAATTCTGACAGTGATACCGGTACTCCTGATATTACTGCTGGCACTGAGTGGAATAAAGGTATGGAAGGAATACAGAGATACACTGATGAAAAATCAGGAGGATCAGTTATTGATCGTGACCAGGATTCTTCGGGATAATATGGCAGTGGCAATGGAAGAATATCAGGATGATCTGGATTTTCTCTGCAATGTCCAGGCTGCAGAGCAGGATATGATTTATAAAGAATATGTCAAAAAACAGAAGAATTTTATCTGTAATCTGTACAGAGAAACATCCGATGGAAAGAGAAGCTATATAGAAAAAGACATTATTTTTCAGGACCTGGTCCTTCTGGCATCGTATTCAGATGGACGAAGTATCTGGCTTATGTCCGATGAAACAAATAAATATTTTGTTTTAAAAGAGAAAATAAATTCCGGAGACTGGCTGTGCCTGGTTGTAAATGCCGGACAATATTATCAGCGTCTGATTTCAGATATTCATGTCGGAACGAATGGTTATATCATTGTAAAAAATAAAGAAGGCACGATCATCATGCATCCCGATGAGGAACAGTGGGGACATAATATTATTGCCAGCAGAAAGACGCGCTTTCCGGATCTCGATTACTCCAGCCTTGAAAATATGCTGGAAGAACAGAGAGAAGGAAAGGAGGGAATTTCTCGATATTATTCTTACTGGTGGACTAATCCGGAAGTGAAAAAAGTAGAAAAGATCAGCGCATACTGTTCTGCGAATATGGGGAATGATGCCTGGATCATCAGTGCAGTCATTGATTATGATGATTTTTATCGTCCGATCGTAGAAGGTTTTCTGAAACTTACGATGGTATTTATCGGGGCACTGCTTCTGGCAGGAATCCTTGTTTTTATTTATGGCCGATTGATAATCAGAGTCAGAAAATCTGCAAAAGAAATCGAAGATCTGAAGGAATTAAATTCTCTTCTGGAGAGTGTGCAGAAGAGCGAAAATACGATTGCACACCAGGAAAGGCTGCAGATCATGGGAACGATGACAGGAGGAATCGCGCATGAATTCAACAATTTTCTGACTCCGATCATGGGACATGCAGAACTTCTGATGATGGAACTGCCGGAAGGTTCCGATGAGCAGGACAGTGCAAAAGAAATTCTGGAAGCGTCCGAAAAAGCAATGGATGTGGTGAAACAGATATCATCTCTGAGCCGCAAAAATGTGGAGACTGTCTACAAATGTGTTCCGGTCAGAAAAATGATGCAGCGAGTGGTAAAGATGATTTCCTCCGTATGTCCGCCGCAGGTTACACTGGAAAGTGATATCCGGATTGAGAATGAATGTATTCTTGGAAATACGACTCAGCTGAACCAGGTGATGTTGAATATCTGTGTCAATGCAGTACATGCAATAGGCAAAAAAGAAGGATATATTTATATAAAATGTGAGTCTGTCACGACAGAACAGATGGAGAAAATATTAGAAAAAGATCTCCCGGATACCTGGAAGAACTATATTTTCATCAGTATCAAAGATGATGGATGCGGAATGGATAAAGACGTAATGCGACAGATTTTTGATCCGTTTTTTACAACCAAAAAAGGTGGCGAAGGTACCGGCCTGGGACTTGCTCTGGCAGAGCAGATCGTCACTTCACACAAAGGATATATCTTTGCAGAAAGCCAGCCGGGAAAGGGAACTACTTTCTATATAGGAATTCCTGCGCTTGATGCGAAGCAGGCAGAGACTACGGTTACCGTTTCCGAAAAACGTGAGACTCGGATGATTTTTGCAGATGATAATGCCAAGGTTCTGGAAATGCTCAGAAGCAGTTTTGAGAAACTTGGGATAAATATCGTTACCTGCATAACAGTGGATGAAGTTTCTGAGAGTCTGCAGAATGAAGAGGCAGATGTACTTGTTGTGGAAGAAAATATAGAGGGAAAAAGCGGTGTGGATTTCTGTATGTCGATTGCCGGAAAGTACCCGGATATGATTCGGCTGATCAGCATTGACAGTATCAGTAAGGAAATTCTGGAAGCAAAAAGAAAAGGAATCATTCATGGATTTGTGGAAAAGCCGTTGTCCGATAAGAGCATTCTGGAAGCAGTGAGAGAATGCAGAAAAAACGAATTTTCTCAATCTTAATAAACATTAAGGCGAATAACTTCGTGGTGTAAGGTTGCTTCGTTATACTGAATTTATCAAAGGGATAAAGGAGAAATAAAATGAACGAAACAATGCTTGCACTGCTGGGATTTGTAACGATTATTGCAGTTATTACATTATTACTGAAAAACGTAACTGTACCATCGCTTGCATTCGTCAGCGTGGCAACAATCACATCAGCGATCCTTGTTGCCACAGGAACTTTTTCTGTATCAGAAATGGGGGATTTTATTGCAGAAGGTGTAAAGGGTGTACATGCAACTGCAGCGCTGTTTATTTTTTCCGTATTGTTCTTCGGAATTATGACAGACGTGGGAATGTTCGATAAGATTATCGGCGCGTTAATGAAAAAGGTAGGACACAATGTAGTTGGTGTGACACTGATGACAAGTATTATTGCCATGATCGCACATCTCGATGGAGCAGGAGCAGCGACTTTTCTGATCACTGTACCGGCCATGCTTCCAATTTACAAAAAACTTAAGATCAGACCGACAACACTGCTTCTGATCTGTGTTACTTCCATGGGCGTTATGAATCTCCTTCCGTGGGGAGGTCCGACCATGAGAGCTGCAACTGTGCTTGGAATTGAGCCAAATGAACTGTGGCTGCAGATTCTTCCAATGCAGATCGTAGGTATCATCATCGCACTTGCAACGGCTGTTTTCTGGGGATTTGTTGAGAAAAAAAGAGGTGCCGGCACTGCTGATGGAGAGAGCGTGGCATTACAGGACAATCCTCAGGAAGAAGTACGTGAATATGCAAGACCGAAACTCTTTTGGTTTAACCTGATCCTGACACTTGCTGTGATCGTATGTCTGATTTTTGTGAAGGTTCCGGCTTATTATGTGTTTATGATCGGTTGCGCAATTGCACTTTTGGTGAACTTCCGCGGAGCACCAGAGCAGAACAAGATTATCAAATCACATGCCGGTCCGGCAATCATGATGTCTTCTACAATTCTCTGTGCAGGTGTATTTCTGGGCGTTATGGAGAACACAGGAATCATGAACAATATGGCTACTGTACTGGCAGGATTTGTGCCGATGTCTATGGGCAGATTCCTTCCGATCATCATCGGTGTGCTTGCAGTGCCACTGACTCTGATGTTTGATACAGACTCTTTCTTCTTTGGACTTATGCCGGTTTTGATTGAAATCGCAGGAAACTTCGGAGTTCTTCCGGTACATATCGCAATTGTTATGGTCGTATGCCGTAACTGTGCAACATTTATCAGCCCGGTCGTTCCGGCAACCTTCCTTGGAATCGGACTTGCTGATGTGGAGATCAAAGACCATATCAAGAGATGTTTCCCATGGATATGGGGAGTAAGTATTATCTGCCTGATGGCGGGACTTGTGCTTGGTGTAGTTAAATTTTAATTAACCAATGAAATGACAAAACAGCAGAATTTCTTCTTTATATATAAAGAAAAGTTCTGCTGTTTTTCTGCTGCGATAATATTTAAATAAAAGCTTAAAGAGTAGCTTCCTCATCACGTAAAATTGATTCAATTTTATCCTGCATCTCTTCAATCGTATGTTTTCGTGACCGTGCGCATTCCTGTGCCTGACAATCGCAGATCAGACACTTACGGTATGTTGGACGAGACAGTTTCTGCCCATTTATTCCGATCACATCCATATCAAACAATCGTCCATAAGGATGTGTTTCCTCAATCTGCTGTGTGAGATCTTTGATTTTTTCTGCAGAAGCATCAACGCAGAGTAACATTTCATTTCCTGTGATATCATGAAAAACGCGAGACTCAAGAACAGTCATATCTGAAACAGAAAGAGCATGCAACAGCGCTTCTTTTCCAGCTTCGAATCCTTTTTGGATCAAAGGTGTTGTCTTGATCGGTCCCGGGATATTCATACAAAAAGAAACTACAGGATGGTGATACTTTTCTATAAATTCATTCTGGATCTGCACACGTCTGTCACGGCAGAACATCATATCTGTTATGGTAACTTCCTGACCTTGCATATTCTGAAAATCCTTTCATAAGATAAAATTCAAGATAGAATTATTGCATAGACCATTAATAGTGGACAACATTTTCACACTTGCGAATCCGCGCAAGCACCGGTGCTGCCTCTGGGCTGCAAAAATAATTCAGCGTTGTTTCAGGAAGAAGTTTCCTGAGAAGTTCACAGTTTTCCTCCTTCAAAGCCTGACGTACGGTGGATGCACTGATTGCTCTTCCATCATTTTCCTTACGTGGGACAATGACACATTCAATTCCGTTTTCAGGTAGTTTTTCAGACATGATCTGATTGTAGATGCCAGTGACAAGACTTGTTGGTTCTTCACCTACATAGCGGCGGTTGATTCCAAGAGAAGCAGCAATTCTGGTAAAAACAGTGAGATCCAGCATGGCATGGCTTTCAATCACAGCCTGTTCATTTTTCTGGAAGTAACTTGGAAAGGTTGCATTGCTTATGATATAAGGTCCACTGTCATGGTAGCGGATGTTAGGAAGGTGAGCTGTTCCTTCCAGGACCAGTTTTTTGCGCACTGCAAAAGGAACGAGGCTTGCGTCTTCACTGACAACAAACAAATGAAGAATATTGTTTTCCTTTGCTGCTTTTTCAACCAGATACTGATGACCAAGGGTAAAAGGATTGGCATTCATTACAAGAGCAGCCACGCGTGGAGCCTCTTCTTTTTGCTTTGCAAGAATGTTGAGATAATCGGAAAATCCGGTGCGCTTGTTTTCCATAAAGACAATCTGTCCATTGATCCGGGCAATTTCGTAAAAGCCAAGATCACCGAAAAATCTGGCAGAATCACATTTGGTATAAAGAAACAGATGTGTATTTCCTCTGGAAAACTGTAACTCAACCAGATGACTGACAATAGAATTCATCAGCCCTTCACCTTGATGTTTATGGCTTACTGCCATGCAGCGAAGTGTGTTGCCGAAGCAGCTTCCCGTTGCAATCAGATTCATATCATCGTCATACATTCCACAGGTATAATCAAGATTTCCATCTCTGCGTATTCCTTCTGCAGTAAGCAGTTCATCTACCAGACGGTTTCCACGCTTATCTGAAGGGGGAATCTGTGTGATAAAATAATCAGACATAAAATCTCCATTCCGCCGCTCCTCACCGCGGCATAAATAATTTGTAGCTATTCAGAAGGCAGTACCCCGCGAGGGTACCGAACAGTTACCATAATTTTATAACAGCCCTGGAAGGATGTAAAGAAAAATACAGAGTTCACATTCTTAATAAATTGTAAGAAAAGTCTCTCCTGGTTTTCAGATTTCAGATGTAAAATAGAAAGAACAAATGGAATAGAAACGGAGAAATTTGTAAAAAGAGGAGAGACAGAAGATGATAGAGGAGATACTGGAATATAATAGAAAATTTGTAGAAGAAAAAGGATATGAGCCTTACATGACAAGCAAATATCCAGATAAAAAGATTGCAATTCTGACCTGTATGGACACACGGCTTACTAAGCTTCTTCCAACAGCACTGGGATTAAAGAACGGAGATGTAAAGATGATCAAGAATGCCGGAGGCGTGATTACACATCCTTACGGAAGTGTGGTAAGAAGTCTGTTGGTGGGAATTCTGGAGCTTGGCGTGGAAGAAGTAATGGTGATTGGTCACACAGACTGTGGTGTACAGGGAATGGATCCTAAGGTATTGTTAAAAAGTCTGGAGGAACGTGGCGTTGAGAAAAAACACATGGATATTATACGTAACAGTGGCATTGATCTGGAAAGATGGCTTGCGGGATTTGACAGTGTAGAGCAGTCTGTAGAAGATACGGTATTTGCCCTGCAAAATCATCCACTGATGCCACAGGACATTAAGATTTATGGATTCATCATGGATTCGATAACCGGAGAACTTAAGAGAATTGAGTATATAAATCCATGTGGAGGCGAATAATACAGTAAGAAAATATTGATTCATGCAGAAACGGCCAGTAAGTTAACTGCTGTTCCAATAAAAATGCAAAAATCAATAGTTTTGGGATTGAAATCCAAAAACTATTGATTTTTTTATCGTTTTTGGAATATAATTATTAAAAAGAAGGGAGGATTATCATGGTTATAGAAAGAAAAGAATATTTAGAAAAACTGATAGCCTGGAAAGATAAGCAGTTGATTAAAATTGTTACAGGTGTACGACGTTGTGGAAAATCTATGCTTCTGGAAATTTATCGCAATTATTTAAAAGAGCATGGGATTGAGGAAGAACAGATTATTTCTATTAATTTTGAAGATCTTGATTATGAAGAACTGACAGATTACAGGAAATTATATAAATATTTAAAGGAACGTCTGATTGATGGAAAAATGACATATATTTTCCTTGATGAAATTCAGAATGTAACAGATTTTCCGAAAGTGCTGGACAGTCTTTATATTAAAAAAAACATAGATATTTATGTGACTGGTTCCAATGCATATATGTTGTCCAGTGAGATTGCAACTATGATTTCAGGAAGATATATTCAGATTGAAATGTTGCCGTTGTCTTTTAAGGAATATATGGAGAGTACTGGCAGTATGAATGACAGAGGAATCAAATATGCTGAGTATTTGCAGAATAGTTCATTTCCGTTTACACTGGAATTAAAAAATCAGCCAGATGAGATCAGAGATTATCTGGAAGGAATCTATAATACGATTGTTGTAAAGGATATTATAAACAGGAAAAAAATCACAGATACTATGATGCTTAAGAGTGTCTTAAGATTTGTGTTTGATAATATAGGAAATCCATTGTCATCAAAAAAAATTGCAGATACGATGACCTCAGAAGGGCGAAAAATTGATACAAAAACGGTGGAAAAATATCTAGAGGCTTTTAGCGAGAGCTATATTATATATCAGGCAAAACGTTATAATATAAAGGGAAAACAATATTTAAAAACTCTTGAAAAATATTATATAGTTGATATTGGAATGAGGTATATGCTTTTAGGATCGAGGCAGGCAGATGCAGGACATGTTCTGGAAAATATAGTCTATCTGGAATTGTTACGTCGAGGATATGATGTGTATGTTGGAAAAATCGATTCATATGAAGTGGATTTTGTGGCACAGAATAAAAAGGGAACAGTATATTTCCAGGTAGCACTGACTGTACGAGATGAAAATACACTTTTGAGAGAATTAAGACCATTACAGGCGATACGAGATCATTATCCAAAGATTATCTTAACAATGGATGAAGAACCAGAAGAACAATATGAGGGAATTCGACGTATTAATGCCAGAGACTGGTTATTGGGGATTGTAGATTGAGTAAGCGAATAAAAACACATAGTAATAATGTCCAAAAGAGAGAAGAGAGGAGTAAAATAAACTCTTTCGTGACAAATGCATTTGTCCGTGATATTATTAGACATATAAACGAAAAATGGCTTTTGCAGAAACGAAAAGAAGTCAGAAGCAGGAGAACAGTTCGAATATATACTTATACATGTATATTGACTGTTCTCTTTTTTCTTATTTAAAAATTCACTTTTTGTAGAAACAATAATAGGAAATAATCGGCAAAGCAGATGAAAGTCTGTGACGCAAAGCTATAGGGCCTGTAAAATGGCAGCCAGTTGCATAAAATGGTGATGTGCACTGTCTGTGGGACAGTGCTTTTTTGATTTAAAGTATCAACAGGAGATGGAAGGAAAATGAAAGGAAAAAGAGTGATCGCAGGCATTCTGCTTGTGGGAATTTTAGCGGTCACCCTGACAGGGTGTAAAAACACAGACAGCAGTAAAAAAGAAACCGAAAAGCCGGTCATCACGCTCGGCAGCGACAACTATCCGCCATACAATTATCTGAATGAGGATGGTATACCAACGGGCATAGATGTAGAACTGGCCACAGAAGCTTTCAAAAGAATGGGATATCAGGTAGATGTTGTACAGATTGACTGGGAGGAGAAAAAAGATCTGGTGGAGAGCGGAGAGATTGACTGTATCATGGGCTGCTTTTCCATGGAAGGACGCCTTGATGATTACCGCTGGGCTGGACCATACATTGCAAGCCGCCAGGTGGTAGCCGTAAACGAGAGCAGCGATATTTATAAGTTGAGTGACCTGGAGGGAAAGAATCTGGCTGTCCAGTCCACAACCAAACCGGAGGCCATCTTTCTGGACAGGACGGATGAGAGAATTCCAAAACTGGAAAATCTGATCAGTCTTGGACACAGAGAACTGATCTATGCGTTTCTGGGAAAAGGGTATGTGGATGCAGTTGCCGCACATGAGGAATCTATTGTCCAGTATATGAAAGATTATGATGCGAGCTTCCGTATCCTGGAAGAACCTCTGATGATCACAGGAATAGGTGTTGCTTTTGCAAAAAATGATGACAGAGGAATCTGTGAGCAGATGGAACAGACGCTGGAGGAAATGCGTCAGGATGGCACAACGCTGAAAATTGTTGAAAAATATCTGGATGATCCGGAAAAGTATCTGGAGGTGGATGATCTTGGATATTAAAAGAAGAGCAAAAGAAAAACGGATTATAATAGTTGGCGTTTTGCTCGGAATCTGTGTGGCTGCAGTCTCTCTGTTTTATTTCTTCCACGCAGAAAAAATAGAAGCAGAGAAAAGAATGGTAGAGATTGTAAATTATGTCAAAGTGCAGTGCTCAACCTATACCCATTATAATGAATCTTCGGAATCCAAAAGTCTTCTCCGTGCGATTGAAAGTGCCAGACAGATGAGTACCAATATTAACATGGAAACAGATAACGGTGGTCAGCTAAGTCGGGAATTCCTCAAGGAAAATCTGCAGACTCTCTGGGTGGATGGTATCATTGTACTGGATGCAGAAGGAAAGACAGACTGTGAATACAGCACAGATGAGTCTCTGACTGCTGAGATTACGGAGTATCTGCAGAAAGATATTATCATGGATTTCAGCGGATATGAAGAAAGATCTTATTCGGAACGATTTAGCAGAGCAGACGGTTCACGTATCGACATTGCAGCCTGCGCCAGAAAAGATGCACCGGGTATCGTTGCAATCTACTATTATACATCTCCCGAATTTGTCAGAAACTATACCCTGACGATACAGGGGCTTTTAAATGGTTATAGTGTCCAGAAAGACGGAACGATTATTGTTGCAGACAATGGGACAGTTGTTGCCAGCAATGATGAGAGCCTGTTGGGGCAGAATACAGCCGACAACGAAGTTGTTCAGGCAATGAAAAAGCATACAGACAGTCAGCATATCTATCATTTGAAGAAGGAAGGAATCGGATGTTATGGAATCATGCTGAAGCAGCGTGATTATTATATCTATGCATATCTTCCGGATACGGAAGTATTCCATAACCTTCCATTAAGTGTGATAGGTGTTGTTTTTCTTTATTTTTTAGTGTACAGCATATTTTGGTTCTGGACATACAGAACCAATCTGATGCATCAGAAAATGGAACAGGAAAAAGATGAAAAGTATAAGGCAGAACTTTTGATAGCTGCAAAAAAGGCAGAAGCTGCCAATGAGGCAAAAACCGAGTTTCTTCAGCGAATGAGCCATGATATCCGGACTCCGATCAATGGAATCTGCGGACTGGTCAACATGGCAGATCATTATGCAGATGATATGGAGAAACAGACGGAATACAGGACAAAGGTGAAAGAGGCATCCAATCTGCTTCTGGAACTGGTAAATGATGTTCTGGATATGAGTAAGCTTGAGTCAGGTGAGATTGTTCTGGAGGAGATTCCGTTTAATCTGAGCAGTATTTCCAGGGAAGTATTTGTTGTGATCGAGCAGATGGCTGCAGAACAGAATATCCGGATCAAATGGGAGAAAAAAGAAATCACACACTGGGATTTTATTGGAAGTCCAGGGTATGTTAAACGTGTGATGATGAATATCCTGTCGAATGCGGTGAAATATAACAGAGAAAACGGACATATCTATATCAGCTGCATGGAAATCCCATCCGAACAGCCAGGAATGACGACAATGGAATTTGTCTGTCGTGACACTGGGATCGGAATGACTGAGGAGTTCCAGAAATGTGTGTTTGAACCATTTGCACAGGAACATACAGGAAGCCGCACAAAATTTGCGGGAACAGGCCTGGGAATGGCGATTGCAAAGAATCTGGTCGAGAAAATGGGCGGAACCATTACCTTTGAAAGTGAAGAAGGCGCAGGAACTACCTTTGTGATCAGGGTTCCATTCCGGATCGATACAGACAGGGACAGTAAAGTTAAAACTGGAGAAAAAACGGAAGCTTCCATCCGCGGGCTGAACATTCTTCTGGCAGAAGATAATGAGCTGAACATGGAAATTGCAGAATTTATGCTCCAGAATGAAGGTGCTGAGGTGACTAAAGCATGGAATGGACAGAAAGCCGTTGAGTTATTCAGAAAAAGTGAACCTGGTGAGTTTGATGTGATTCTTATGGATATCATGATGCCGGTCATGAATGGTTATGAGGCCACGAAGATGATCCGTTCTATGGACAGAGAGGATGCAAAAGTAATACCAATTATTGCAATGACAGCAAATGCATTTACGGAGGACAGATTAAAAGCAAAAGAAGCAGGAATGAATGAACATATTGCCAAGCCTGTTGATGTTGAATTACTGGTAAAAGTAATTCATAAATTGGCGAACAGGTGAAAGTCAATTTCAGAAGGG
The DNA here is from genome assembly GCF_934424005.1 of uncultured Blautia sp. Lineage (GTDB taxonomy): Bacteria > Bacillota > Clostridia > Lachnospirales > Lachnospiraceae > Blautia_A. The sequence goes on along the minus strand of NZ_CAKRXI010000010.1, from coordinate 25,224 downwards.
GGATTTGTAATGAAAAAGAAAAAATGGAACAGAGTTTTGTCTGTACTCGTAATGATGGTGATGAGCATATCACTTCTGTCAGCCTGTGGCGAGAAGAGTGCGGAAAAAGAAGATGCAGAAACAATTACGGTGTATTTATGGAGCACAAGCTTGTATGAAAAATATGCACCATTCATCCAGGAACAGCTCCCGGGCATCAATGTTGAGTTTGTTGTAGGAAATAATGATCTGGATTTTTACAAGTTCCTTAAGGAAAACGGTGGACTGCCGGACATTATAACCTGCTGTCGTTTTTCGCTGCATGATGCGAGTCCTCTGAAAGACAGTCTGATGGATCTTTCCACAACCAATGTTGCAGGTGCTGTCTATGATACATACCTCAGCAATTTTATGAATGAGGATGGAAGCGTAAACTGGCTTCCAGTGTGTGCAGATGCACATGGGTTTGTAGTGAACAAAGATCTTTTTGAAAAGTATGATATCCCTCTTCCAACAGATTATGAAAGCTTTGTCTCTGCCTGCCAGGCATTTGACAAAGTGGGGATTCGTGGGTTTACAGCAGATTATTATTATGATTATACCTGTATGGAAACACTGCAAGGTCTGTCAGCATCAGAACTGTCTTCCGTGGACGGACGAAAGTGGCGTACTGCCTACAGTGATCCGGATAATACAAAGAGAGAAGGTCTGGACAGTACTGTCTGGCCAAAGGCTTTTGAACGTATGGAGCAATTCATCCAGGATACCGGCCTGAGCCAGGAGGATCTGGAAGTGAATTATGATGATATAGTTGAGATGTATCAAAGTGGCAAGCTTGCCATGTACTTCGGCAGCTCTTCCGGGGTAAAAATGTTTCAGGATCAGGGAATAAACACAACCTTTCTTCCGTTCTTTCAGGAAAACGGTGAAAAGTGGATTATGACTACACCATATTTTCAGGTGGCTTTAAACAATGATCTGACAAAGGATGAGACACGTCGAAAGAAAGCAATAAAGGTGCTGAACACAATGCTTTCAGAGGATGCACAGAACCAGATCATTTATGATGGACAGGATCTGTTAAGCTACAGTCAGGATGTGGATATGCAGCTTACGGAATATCTGAAAGATGTGAAACCGGTGATCGAAGAAAACCATATGTATATCCGAATTGCGTCAAATGACTTTTTCTCTGTTTCCAAGGATGTGGTTTCTAAGATGATCTCAGGAGAGTACGATGCAGAGCAGGCCTATGAGTCATTTAACACTCAGCTTCTTGAGGAAGAAGCTATTTCGGAGAATATCGTGTTGGATTCGCAGAAATCCTATTCCAATCGTTTTCATAGCAGTGGGGGCAATGCGGCATATTCAGTTATGGCAAACACTCTGCGCGGCATTTATGGATCGGATGTGCTGATCGCAACCGGAAACAGCTTTACGGGAAACGTGCTGAAAGCTGGATATACTGAAAAAATGGCAGGCGACATGATCATGCCAAACAGTCTGTCGGCTTACAGCAGCAAGATGAGTGGAGCTGAACTGAAAGAGACGGTTAAAAATTTTGTAGAAGGCTATGAGGGCGGATTTACTCCGTTTAACCGAGGCTCATTGCCTGTGTTCAGCGGTATTTCCGTGGAAATCAAAGAAACAGATGAGGGCTATACATTGAGCAACGTTACAGAGGATGGGAAAAAAGTTCAGGACAATGATACTTTTACAGTAACCTGTCTTGCAATACCAAAACACATGGAAACTTATCCCACAGATGAAAACATTGTATTTGATGGGGAAGAGACCTTTGTGAAAGATACCTGGACGGAATATATTTCAGATGGTGATGCCATTCTTGCAGAGCCAGAAGACTACATGACTCTGAGGTGAGAAGAATGGATATTAGGAATCATAGTAAAGACAGAAAGAAACCTGTCATGAGAAACCGATTAAAGATAGCTGTCTTTATAGTTGGTTTTGTGTGCATTGCTTTGATGGTTTTCCAATATTTTGGATTTGTGTCCAAAACTGTTTATGAGGAAAGTGTTTCTCATCTGACGGAAGTTTTTCATCAGTCTGATAATATGCTGAGGGAACTGACAGAGAAAAACCTTACCTATCTTCATATGTGGGGAGAGAGTCTGCAGAATACATCCAGTGAAGATGAAATTCGTGATTATATAAAGAAAGCGCAGGAGGATGCCGGCTTTTTGGAATTCTTTTTTCTGTCAGCCGATGGGAACTATAAGATGCCAACAGGGGAAACCGGGTACCTTGGATTACAGGAAAATATTGAAGAGGAGATCCGGCAGGGAAATGATGTTATTGCGAATGCATCAGTTCCCGGAAAATCTCAGCTGCTTGTTTTTGCCACCCCTAAGGCTCACGGAACTTATCAGGGATTTGAATATGATGCCATTGCCATTGCTTATGAAAACTCTGATATCGTAGATGTACTGGATATTTCTGCTTTCGATGGAAATGCCCAGAGTTTTGTTGTTCATCCGGATGGCCGTGTTGTGGTCGATCATTCTTCTGAAGTATGGGGGAATGTGTATAATTTTTTCGGTGTTCTGAGAGAGCATTCTGATATGTCTGAAAAAGAGGTCAATGAACTTTCAGAGAAGTTTAAAGCAGGACGCACCGACGCGATGCTGCTGGATCTGGATGGAAGAAACTATTATCTGGTCTATGAAAAATCGGATATCCAGGACTGGATATTTTTGGGACTTGTCCAGGCAGATATCGTCAATGCCAGTATGAACAGTCTGCAGCGTAGTACGATACTCCTTGTCAGTGTGGTTGTATTCTGCATTGCCGCATTCCTTATCAGTTTTATTATTCAAAAAGGCAGAACGAACCTCAGGAAAAAGGATACGGAGATTCTGTACCGTGATGAACTGTTCCAAAAGCTTTCAATGAACGTGGATGACGTTTTCCTGATGCTGGATGCCAAAACCTATCAGGCAGATTATGTCAGCCCGAATGTGGAAAAACTGCTGGGTATTACAGCAGAACAGATCCGCAAAGATATTTGTGCCCTTGGGAAACTGGATCCCGAAAATTCCAAAGACGCGGAGAAAAATTATCTGGAGGAGATCCAGGTTCATGAGCAGAAGGAATGGGATTTTGAATATATTCATCTGAAAACAGGAGAAAAACGCTGGTTCCATAATATTGCAATGTGCAGTGAAGTAAACGGGAAAAAGAAATATATCCTGGTTATGTCGGACCGTACCGATGACTGGAAAATGAATCAGGCACTTTCTGAGGCAGTACGTGCGGCAGAGACAGCAAACAAGGCGAAGAGTACTTTCCTTTCTAATATGTCTCACGATATCCGTACACCAATGAATGCGATCATCGGTTTTACCACACTGGCTGTAAGTAATATTGATGATAAGAAAAGAGTACGGGATTATCTGGGCAAGATCCTTTCCTCCAGCAACCATCTGCTCTCACTGATCAACGATATCCTGGATATGAGCCGGATTGAGAGTGGAAAGATCCACCTGGAAGAGACGGAGGTCAGTCTGTCGGATGTGCTTCATGACCTGAAGACGATCATCAGTGGGCAGATCCATGCGAAGCAGCTGGAGCTTTATATGGATGCTATGGATGTTACAAATGAGGATGTCTATTGTGATAAGACGCGACTGAACCAGGTACTTCTGAATCTCTTGTCCAATGCGGTTAAGTTTACTCCTGCAGGAGGAACTGTCTCTGTCCGACTGAAGCAGTTACCGGGGACAGCAAAAGGCAGTGCACTGTACGAGATCCGGGTAAAGGATAACGGAATCGGTATGAGTCAGGAATTTGTACAGAAGATCTTTTCTCCTTTTGAGAGGGAGCGTACTTCCACAGTCAGCAGGACTCAGGGCACAGGACTTGGCATGGCAATCACCAAGAATATTGTGGATATGATGGGCGGTACCATTGAGGTTCAGACGGCACAGGGCAAAGGTACTGAATTTATTGTCCGTCTGCCATTCCGGATTCAGCCTGAGCAGCACCGTATAGAGAAGATTGCAGAACTGGAAGGCCTTAAGGCACTGGTTGTAGATGATGACTTCAATACCTGTGACAGCGTGACAAAAATGCTTGTGAGGGTTGGAATGCGCTCAGAATGGACACTTTCCGGCAGGGAAGCTGTTCTCCGTGCACGGCAGTCTATGGAACTGGGAGATGCCTTCCATGCGTATATTATTGACTGGCGTCTGCCGGATATGAATGGAATTGAAGTTACGCGTCAGATCCGCAGCCTTGGTGACGATACACCGATTATTATCCTGACTGCTTATGACTGGTCAGATATCGAAGCAGAAGCCAGAGCAGCAGGGGTGACTGCTTTCTGTGCGAAACCTCTGTTTATGTCAGATATCCGAGAAACCTTGATGACTGCTATCGGCCAGAGTCAGGCTGGAGCAGAAGATTCAATTCTTCCGGAAGCAGGTTCGGATTTCAGAGGCAGATGTATATTGCTTGTGGAAGATAATGAGCTGAACAGCGAAATTGCGGTGGAGATCCTTAATGAATATGGATTCCTGGTTGATACTGCCAAAAATGGAGCAGAGGCAGTGGAGAAAGTTAAGAATTCGACTCCGGGTAATTATGATCTGGTGTTGATGGATGTGCAGATGCCGGTAATGAATGGATATGAAGCCACTAAGGAAATCCGTGCTCTGGATAATCCGGCACTGGCGGGGATTACAATCCTTGCCATGACTGCCAATGCCTTTGATGAGGACAGAAAGAAAGCCCTGGAATGTGGCATGGATGGATTCTTATCCAAGCCAATAGTTATTGAAGAATTGATCAGTACCTTACACGACAACCTGCTGGACTAGGCAGCAGATGTACGTTACCAGTGTTTGGAACTTCATAAACCCCGTTTGGATAAAGGAAATAAAAATATGAATAAAAGACAAAAAATACTTATTGTAGATGATGCAAAGTTCAACAGGGAAATATTGAAGGAAATTCTTGGAGAAACCTATGATTATCTGGAAGCCGAAAATGGGAATCAGGCAATCCAGATTATGGGAGAAAATCCGGGAATCGATCTGATGCTTTTAGATATCAACATGCCTCAGAGGGATGGGTTTGAAGTCCTGAAATGGATGAAACAAAGTCTGTGTATTGAAGAAACTCCCGTTATCATGATATCTTCTGAAGAATCTGTCGATACGATGCGTAAGGCATATGAGATGGGAATCACAGATTATATCACACGGCCGTTTGACGCTGTTATTGTAAAGAAAAGAGTTCAGAATACCCTGGATCTTTATGCAAACCAAAAGCGTCTGGTCAATGTGGTTGTAGATCAGATTTACGAAAAAGAAGAAAATAATAATATTATGATCAGGATCCTGAGCAATGTATTAGGATCACGCAACAGTGAGAGCAGTGAACATATTTTACATATCCGTACTGCGACGGAAATGATACTGAGGCAACTGATAAAAACAACGGATGCTTATCATCTGACGGAGACCAATATTGCTATAATCACAACCGCATCTTCGCTTCATGATATTGGTAAAATACGCATTCCGGAAGAAATACTGAATAAACCGGGCAGACTGACTGATGAGGAATTTAAGATCATGAAAACTCATAGTGAGCTTGGAGCAGCTATAATCCGGGATATGCATTTTTTACAAGATAATCCACTGGTGCATACTGCATGGGAAATCTGTAGATGGCACCATGAAAGATGGGATGGAAAGGGTTATCCGGATGGTCTGAAAGGCGAAGAAATACCAATTTCTGCGCAGGTGGTATCAATTGTCGATGTTTATGATGCTCTCACCAGTGAAAGATGTTATAAGAAAGCATTTGATCATGATACAGCGATCAAGATGATCCTGGACGGGCAATGTGGACAGTTCAATCCGATCCTCCTTAAGTGTTTGAAAGAACTGAGTCTTCAGTTTTCAAAAATGATCAGTAAAGAGACGGATGATAATAAACATTATTATGAAGCACAGAGGCTTTCGAATGAAATACTCAGTGAAAAATCTTTGCCGAACCAAAACTATTCACAGAGTGTTGTTAAGATCATGCAGGAAAAGATAGATTTTTTTAAATCGAACAGTGGGAAAAATTCTATTGAGTACAATGCAATTTCAGGTCAGCTAACTATAATAAACGAGAAACAGCAGATACTTTGTCAGAGAGATGATCCAAAGTTTGATATATTCAATGTGATCGAAGTAAGTGAGGAAGATATTCAACATATTCGGGTTCTGCTGCATCAGACATCTGTACAAAATAAAGAAATTTCTGTGCAGATAAAAGCGAAGGTGGAAAATGACAGCCAGATGTACAAGCTGAAACTGCATACATTGTGGTCTCCTTTAAAGAAAGATGGTTATATAGGAATTGTTGGATATTTTGAGAGTATATAGGTTCCTGAAAAGTGGTAGTGCTGATTTTTTCCGCCATATTAACGTATTTTCTGAAGTCTTCGATGGTTTTTAATTGGATTATGTATGTGATCATAGGAATGCTTCTCTCTATATAAAATGTACTTGGTTTGTTATGTCTGTATCATACTCCTTCATTATAATTCAAGAATGCCCTCGGCATTCTTGAATTATAATGAAGGAGTATGATACAATTGGTTATGAATACTAAGAACTAAGGAAAAACCATGTATGTTAAATAAAAAAGATTTCTTAAAATATGCTTCAAAACTAGCCTTTCCGATCATGATCCAAAATCTGATCGGAACTCTGGTAAACATTGCCGATACGGTAATGCTTGGATATGTAAGCCAGACTGCCATGGCGGCTTCATCCCTTGCGAACCAGTATACTTTTATTCTTTTCTGTTTATATTATGGCATGGCCACGGGTACTTCAGTTTTATGTGCACAGTACTGGGGAAAAGGTGATAAAAAGACTGTAGAAAGAATTCTCGGCCTGGCGGAACGAATCTCACTGATCGTTTCCCTCGTGTTTTTCGTGATCTCCTTTTCTATGCCAACTACGATCATGAAGATCTTTACAAGCAGTCCGGATACGATTGCTGCCGGCAGTGAATACTTAAGGGTAATTTCATTTTCATTTATGTTTATGGGATTCTCTCAGGTTTTTATGAGTGCCCTTCGAAGTATCGGAAAAATAATGCTGCCTTCTGTCACGTACATTGTTTCGCTTTGTGTCAATGTAATTTGTAATGCCACCTTTATCTTTGGTCTGTTTGGACTTCCAAAGCTTGGCGTTACCGGTGTGGCTCTTGGTACTGTCATTGCCAGAATCACAGAAGTACTGATCTGCCTCATTTATTCATTAAGAAGTTCCGATGTCAGATTCCGGATCAAATACTTCTTTGCGAAATCAGGTATTCTGTTCCAGGACTTTATGAAAATTGCCACCCCGGCTGTAATAAATGATGTTGTCTGGAGCTTTGCCAGCTCAGCATTCGCAGCAATACTCGGCCATATTGGCGATGATATGGTTGCCGCAAATGCAGTTGCTGTCATGGTGGTAAATATTGGTGCGATCGCCTGTCGTGGTTTTGCCAATGCGACTACCATCATTGTCAGCCAGGAACTGGGTAAAGATAACATTGATACAGCAAGAGAATATGGAAAGCGCATGCTCAGGATAACAATGGTTGTAAGTCTGGTCGGATGCGTTATTATTCTGGCACTTCGTCCTTTGATACTGGATTTCTATCGGGATAAACTGACAGAGACGGCCATTTATTATCTTGGCATTTTTATAATTATGACAACCTGGCGTCTTGTGGGAGAAGGTATCAATACCTGCCTTATCTGCGGATGCTTCAGAGGTGGCGGTGATTCCAGATTTGGAATGATCATAGATTCCGTATTTATGTGGCTTGTTGCAGTGCCGCTTACTTTCTTAGCAGCATATGTTTTAAAACTGCCGCCAATCTGGGTATACTTTGTAATGACTCTGGATGAGTTTGAAAAAATGCCTGTGGTCTTTATCCATTATTTCAGAGGCAAATGGCTCACAAACATTACCAGAGATTTTGATTGATAAAAACACCAGATTTATTAACCGGAGGTGCGAAACATGACTGTCAGAAAAGCTGAAGAAAAAGATATTCCAAGAATTATAGAGTTATTAGGGCAGGTGCTGCAGATCCATGCAGATATAAGACCAGATATTTTTATTCCTGGTACAACAAAATATACAGTAGAAGAATTAACAGAGCTTTTGAAAAATAAAGAAAAACCGATATATGTTGCAGTGAACGAGTCTGATGTTTGTGTAGGGTATGCCTTTTGTCAATTGCAGAAACAGCCTTTCTCAAATAATATGGTGCAGTTTAAATCGCTTTTTATAGATGATCTATGCGTTGACCAGCAGGCACGAGGTCAGCATATCGGTGAAAGCTTGTTTGAGCATGTAAAAAAAGAAGCCAGGAAAATGCACTGCTATGAAGTGACATTAAATGTATGGTCAGGAAATACTTCCGCAGAAAAATTCTATGAAAAAATGGGAATGAAAACAAAAGAGAGGCAGATGGAATACATTCTGGATAATTTATGAAAAAAGCATTTAAGGGATTTAGAACCGCATTCTGCTGTGGTAATAATGCCTAAAAACAGAAGGCGCATTTTTAGTAAAAATCACTTTTGAAAGAAAAATAAAATAGCTTTATAATATTCATAACGGCGAGTAGCGTAATCATGCAGCAAAGCAAAAAATACGTTACTCGCCTTTATAAAATTAATTTCAGGAGGAAGCGCATATGCATGAGTATGAAATTTTTATTGAGGATATAAATCCATGTGGAGGAGAACAATACAGCAAAAAAACATTGATAGAGGCAGAAGCAGCCAGCCCGGAAGCTTATGTAAAAGAAAATGGAAGATTTCCGATTCTGGAAACTACAAGCAATGAGAGTGGAGACGTTGTAATCGTAACAGGCGATAATAACGGCTCTTTTGTACGATATACATTTACGGAATAAAAGGGACGGTCAGTAAGTTTAAAATATAATATTCGCCATGAAAAAGTGTGTAGCTTGTCAGCGTAAGTCCAGCTTATAAGACAGGATGCGCACTTTTTTTGTGCAAAAAAGAGAGGAGTTAGAATAAAAATGGCGGAAAGTAACAAAATGAAGGATATGCCGGTGAATAAGCTGATGATCCAGATGGGAATCCCGATGATCTTATCCATGGCATTGCAGGCAGTCTATAACATTGTAGACAGTGCATTTGTAGGAAACATGAGAGTGGGCAGTGAAGCAGCATTAAATGCACTGACACTGGTATTTCCGGTTCAGATGCTTATGGTGGCAGTTGGAATCGGAACTGGTGTAGGAACGAATGCACTTCTTGCAAGGACACTTGGACAGGGGAACAGTAAAAAAGCTGCAAAGGTAGCAGGAAACAGTCTGTTTCTGGGTGTGATCATTTATGTGGTCTGCTTACTGTTTGGTATCTTTGGAGTGAGAGCATACATTTCATCACAGACAGTAGATCCTGAAGTACTTGAGATGGGAGTCAGCTATCTGAGAATATGCTGTGTGATCTCCTTTGGTATTATCTTCTTTTCTTTATTTGAAAAGCTGCTCCAGGCAACAGGACGTTCTCTTTATTCTACGATCGGTCAGGTGGTCGGTGCGGTTGTAAATATCATCCTTGATCCGATCATGATCTATGGTATCGGACCTTGTCCGGAAATGGGTGTAAAAGGTGCTGCCTATGCAACTGTAATTGGCCAGGTAGCATCCGCAGTATTACTGCTGATCTTTCATATCAAATTAAATAAGGAATTTGAGCATGGAGCGAAATTCATGAAGCCGGATGGCGGAATCATCAAGGAAATCTATGCAATCGGACTTCCGGCAATCATTGCACAGGCATTGATGTCCATTATGGTTTATGTGATGAACCTGATCCTGAAGTTCAACCCGTCAGCACAGACAGCCTATGGTCTGTTCTATAAGGTACAGCAGTTTGTTCTCTTCCTTGCGTTTGGTCTGCGAGATGCGATCACTCCGATTATTGCATTTGCTTATGGAATGAGAAGCAAGAAGAGAATCCAGGATGGAATCAAATATGGTCTGATCTATACGATTGCATTAATGATTCTGGGCATTGCAATCACAGAGATTTTCCCTGGGGGATTTGCAACGCTGTTTAATGCAGGGCAGTCAAGAACATATTTTATCAGTGCCATGAGGGTGATTTCTTTAAGTTTCTTGTTTGCCGGAATCAATGTTGCTTATCAGGGAATTTATCAGGCACTGGATGGTGGTATGGAATCACTGGTTATTTCACTTTTGAGACAGCTTGTGATCATTTTACCATTGGCGGGAATTTTTTCTATATTTGTCAGAAATGGTCAGATGGGAGTTTCACTGATCTGGTGGGCATTTTCGAGCACTGAAATAATTTCATGCTTTGTAGGATATGTGTTCTTAAAGAGAATCAGAAAAAATAAAGTGGATGTTTTGGATTGAGGAGGAATCAGAGATGGCAAAAAGAATCATTACGATCAGCAGAGAATTCGGAAGCGGTGGACGTTTTATAGGAGAAGAAGTTGCAAAAGAGCTTGGAATTGCCTATTATGACAAAAATATTATCAATGAGATTGCAGAAAAGTCCGGATTAGCGCCGGAATATATTCAGGAAAGTGCAGAGTTATCTCCGAAAAAAGGTTTGTTTGCATATGCATTTGCCGGACGTGACATCACAGGAAAATCAGTAGAGGATATGGTATATGAGGCACAGAGAAAGGTTATTTTAGAATTGGCTGACAAGGAACCTTGTGTGATCATTGGAAGAAACGCAGATTATATTCTGAAAAACCGTGACGATGTGCTGAATGTATTTATTCATGGAAATATGCCGGAAAAAACACAGCGTATCACTCGTTTATACAATGTAGAAGAGAAAGAAGCTGTTAAAATGATGACAGACACCGATAAAAGACGTATGACAAATTACAACTTCTACACGGATCAGAGATGGGGAAAAGCTGATAACTATACGTTGTGTCTGAACAGCTCAGAGCTTGGATACGACAGATGCGAGAAGATAATTATGGAATGTATTAAATGACAGAGGCGTGAGTCATAGTCAAGTTGCTGTGAACGGAGTGAACAGTAATATTAAAGGAAGCGTGTCGAAAGCATAAAAATATAGATATTGACAAGAGACAAAAAATATTTATAATAAGTAGTGCACTACATAATGGGAGGCGCTTATGGAAACTAATATTGCTCCAGGGCTTCGATTTTCTATATTGGACAGAGAATTTAAAAAGAAACTGGAAGAACGCGCAAATCGGATGGGCTTAACTGCTGTACAGTTGAGAGTACTGGGAGAACTAAGTCGTTCAGAGTCACGAGGAACTGAAGAAATCAATCAGAAAGACCTGGAAAAAGCTTTAGCTGTCACGCATCCGACGATGACAGAAATTATCAAAAGGCTGGAAAAGAAAAACGCCGTTATCTGCACGCAGAGCCGGCTTGATGGGCGCTTCAAAAAGATTAACTGCACGGACGAATATAGAAATATTCATCTGGAGCTTAAGGAAATGGACTGGGAGATTTTTAATAAAATCTGTGAAGGCATTCCCAAAGAACATGTGGAAATATTTTTGAAAGCATCAGAAAAAATGCTTGAAAACATCGAAAAATAGTGTACCTGTATTTCGGGTACACTTTTAATAAAAATATATAAGTAGCACACTACCTAAAGGAGGATTTAATGAAAGAAAATAAAATGGGAGTCATGCCGGTCAATAAGCTTTTGCTTACAATGGCAGCTCCAATGGTTTTGTCTATGCTGATTGGCGCATTGTATAATGTGGTGGATAGTTTGTTTGTAAGTCATTATGGAGAGAATGCATTGTCAGCAGTGTCTCTGGCGTTCCCAATACAAAATATCATAATTGCAACCGGAACCGGAATCGGTGTAGGAATCAATGCATTGTTATCGCGATATTTGGGTGAAAAGAAGCAAAAAGAGGTTAACCAGACAGCCATGCATGGTATTATCCTTGGTGTTGGATTTTATGCATTGATATTACTGTTTGGTATCTTCTGTGTAAGAAGTTTTTATGTAGTTCAAACCAACGATGCAGAAATAGTTTCTATGGGTATTGATTATCTTACTGTCATCTGTGTGTTTGGATTCGGACAGATGTTTCAGCTGATATTTGAAAAAATACTGCAGTCAACGGGCCGGACTTCTTATACAATGGTGATGCAGATCGTTGGTGCGGTTATAAATATTATTTTAGATCCTATTTTTATTTTTGGATATTTTGGCTTGCCGGCAATGGGAACCAGAGGTGCGGCGATAGCCACAGTGACAGGTCAGATTATAGCAATGCTGCTGGGATTATATTTTAATCTGACCAAAAATAAAGATGTTCAGCTTATTTTCAAATCTCTTAAAGTAGAAAGCTACTATTTTAAAGGCATTTGCACGGTTGGTATTCCAACGATCATCATGCAGTCTATGTCCAGTGTCATGTGCTTTGGGGTTAATAAACTTCTTCTCGATTTTTCAACTACTTCAACTGCAGTATTCGGAGCGTATTTCAAATTACAGACATTTGTATATATGGCGATTTTTGGATTAAATAATGCACTGATTCCAATCGTAGCATTTAATATCGGGGCCAAACATGTAGACAGGATCAAGAAGGTTATCCGCCTTAGCGGAGCATATTCTGCATTGATCGGACTGATTGGTTTGATAATCATGGAGATGCTTCCAGTACAGTTAATATCAGCATTTGCACCATCAGAAGAAATGTTTTCACTTGGTGTGACTGCATTGCGTATTCTGGGGCTCAGCTTTGTACTTGGAGGAATTTCTGTTATGACCTGTTATGCTTTGCAGGGTTTTTCAAGAGGAATATCCAGCCTTGTCATTTCTGCATTAAGACAGGTTATTATTTTACTTCCACTTGCATCAATCCTGGGTAAGATGATGGGAATCAATGGAATATGGTGGAGCTTCCTGATCAGTGAAACAGTAACAGTTGTACTGGCGGTTATTTATCTTGGAAGGGCCGAAAAGAAAGAATTAATAATATGTAATAGCAGAAATGTGAAGGCTGAAAAATAAAAAATACTTACATTTTTGAAAAAATTAAAGTATAATTTATACTATAAAACCAAGTACAATTTACATGAAAATCAGGGATCATTTCATTCAAATTTACTGAGTGAAGGGTCCCTTTTTCTATGTAATGTGTCTGTAAAATGAAAGAGAGGTAGCTATAATGAAAAGAATCAAAGCAGCTTGTATCACTCAGACATTGTGTTTTTCCAACCATGACGGAGAAACGACAGAGTATGCAAAAAAAATGATTGTACAGGAGTATGATAAGTATAAAGCACAGCTGGATAAGAGTGGTACAAAGTACAAAATAATATCAGAAAAAACCAATGATGATGGTTCTATCGTGATCGAGATTAAGAAACAGTATAATACATCTCCGGTTGGTGAGTATCTGAACTAATATTAAACAATTGATAATGTAGAATGAATAGTAACAAATTTCAAATTTCGTTATTTGTTTAACATATCAAGCTTTTTCGTGACAAACGTAACTGCCTGTGATATTATTAAAAACATATAAACGAAAAATGGCTTTTGCAGAAACAAAAAGAAGTCCGAAGCAGAAGAACAGTTCGAATATATACTTATACATATATATCGACTGTTCTTTTTTTCTTTTAATTTTTAAAAAGTATAATGGAAAAATAATAGGCAAAGCAGACGAAAGTCTGTGACGCAAAGCTATAGGGCCTGTAAAATGGCAGCCAGTTGCATAAAAGGGTGATGTGCACTGTCTGTGAGACAGTGTTTTTTTGATTTAAAGTATCTACAGGAACCTGTAGGGGACGGTGTTTGTGACTTTTTTACTGTCCCCAGTGGCAGACAGTAAGAACTAATAAAGGAAATCGAAGAATGCATAAAAGTAGAAAAAAATCAACCGTACTATGTACAGCTATATTTGTGGTTTTAGGAATATGGATGGTATTAACAGTACATTGCCAGGCCGCTGAAAAGAATAATGATGAAAAACAGCCACAGATCATCCGTGTTGGTTCATTTGAGGATACATTCGATTATGTCGATAAAAACGGTGTCAGGCGAGGCTATGGCTACGAACTCATGCAGGCTCTGGCAGGTTATACCGGATGGGAATTTGAGTACGTGAAATGTGACTGGTCCAACTGCTTCGATAAGCTTGAAAATGGTGAGATTGATATCATGGGTGATATCTCTTACACCGATGAACGTACACAAAAGATGCTTTTTTCGGATGAACCGATGGGTGAGGAAAAATATATTCTTTATGCTGATTTGTCAGATATGGATATTGGGACATCTGATTTCAAGTCTCTGGATGGAAAACGCATAGGTGTGCTCATGGGTACAGAACCAGAGATCATGCTGACAGAGTGGGAGAATAAGAATGGCATACATACAGAACATGTAAATGTGAATAATAATGATGATGTCGAAAAGAAATTAGCGAATCATGAGATTGATGCTTTTGTATCTCTGGAGGAATCCATCTGGTCTGAACAGGGAATATCATCCGTTACCACTATTGGTAAATCTGGCATATATTTTGCAATAAATAAAGAGCGCAGCGATATCAAGACAGAGATGGATTATGCTATGCGTCAGCTGGAACAAGACAATCCTTTTTTCAAGGCAGATCTGTATAAGAAGTATTTTACGCTTGATTATAGTCAGGTTCTTGCAGGTGAAGAAAAGTCCTGGGTGGAAGAACATGGTGACATCCGGATAGGATTTCTGAACAATGATCCGGCGGTATTTTCCCTGGACAAAGAAACTGGAAAACTTACCGGAACGCTGGCAGAATATGTCTCCTATGCCAAAGACTGTCTGGGGAATCAGATACTGGAATTTAATATACAGGAATACAATGATTATGATGAAATGATTCAGGCGTTACAAGAGCGTGAGATTGACATGATTTTTTATGTCAGCAGAAATCCCTGTTTTGCAGAAGAAAAAGGATATGCACTTACAAACACAGCCTGGACCTACAGTCTGATGGCGGTGACTGATGAGGAAAATTTTGACGAGCATAATGTGTATACAGTAGCTGTGTCAAAGGAAAAATATGCTTTAAAACAGTATATTGCTTTCAGTTATCCACAATGGAAGCTTGTGGATTATGATTCGCTTGAGGATGCTGCAGATATGGTCACTAATGAGAAAGCAGATTGTTTTCTCATGGGCGCAAGTCAGGCGATGATATATGATAACAATCATAATTTCAAGAGTGTTCCACTTACAAAACCAATGGAGGCAGGCTTTGCAGTAAAGAGTGGAGAGGCAACTCTTTTGTCGTTACTGAATAAAACCTTAAAGGCCATGCCGTCTGATATGCTTACAAGTGCACTTGCTATTTATGACAGTTCTGCAGATAAGGTAACCTTTTGGGATTTTGTAAAAGACAATATGCTTGCTTTTTTTGTCGCCACAGGATTCTCTGCATTCAGCATCATTGTTATTATCCTCGTACTTTTACGAAAGGCAAAGAAAGCAGAAGCTGCCGCAAAGCTTGCAGCAAATGATACAAAAAAACTCAATGATAAACTGGAAATCGCATTGAAAAAAGCAGAGGATGCCAGTCTCGCAAAGACCCGTTTTCTTAACAATATGTCACATGATATCCGTACTCCTATGAATGTAATTCTGGGTTATGCACAGCTTATGGAGAATGAACTAAAAGGAAAAGACATGCCTGAAACGTTAGAACATCTGGAAAAACTGCAGCAGTCGGGAAATCTTCTTTTGTCAATCATAAATAATGTACTGGATATGGCCCGGATTGAGAGTGGAAGAATGGAGCTTGATGAGAATTACTGCCGGATTGAAGATATCAGGAAGTCTTTGTTTGCAGTATTTGATGAGAAAGCAAGGAAAAAGAATATTGCGCTTCAGTACACGATGAATGTAGAGCATGAGCATGTGCTGACAGATATTACCAAGGTGAAAGAAATATTAGTCAATATCCTGAGCAATGCCATAAAATATACTCCGCCCGGCGGTTCTGTTATGATGAGCGTAGATGAATTACCATGTGACGAGCTTGGATATATGATTGTGAGGAACAGAGTCAGCGATACAGGAATTGGTATGAGCCAGGATTATCAGGCAAAGATTTTCGAAGCATTCACACGTGAACAGAACACCACAAAGAGCAAAATCGCAGGAACCGGACTGGGAATGTCAATCGTCAAGAAATATGTTGAGATGCTTGGTGGAACAATAGATGTAGAGAGTGAACTTGGAAAGGGCAGCACCTTTACAGTTACACTTAAACACAGGATAGCGGATGAAAGCTATTATATGAAAAAACATATTGAAGAGACTGGAACAGGAAGTGAAATCCTTGAAGGCAAGAATATCCTTCTGGCAGAGGATAATGATCTGAATGCAGAGATTGCAGCGGCAATCCTTGAGCGTGCCGGCCTTAAAACAGAACGTGTGGAGGATGGCATTCAATGTGTAAACAGGATAGAAAAGATGCCAGCAGGCACATATGATATGATCCTGATGGATATCCAGATGCCGAAAATGAACGGTTATAAAGCAACACAGGCAATCAGAAATCTGCCAGATAAGGATAAAGCATGCATACCGATCATTGCAATGACGGCAAATGCATTTGAAGAAGATAAGCGAGATGCTTTTACAGCCGGAATGAATGGTCATATAGCAAAACCGATCCAGGTTGATAAGTTACTTTCAACATTAGTGGAATTCTGGGGAAAGTGTTTGTGACAGAAGTGATTTATGCTTAAATGAAGGTGATGAGGTCGTGGATTGCGACCTCATTATTTTTAAGATAAAATTAAAAAAGATTGTATTAAGAGTGTATAAATGATAGAATTATTACATATAATATATTATCTGATTTAAATAAAAAACGACTATTTTAGACAAAATATTATCTATAAATAAGGAGGGGAGATATGGAGAAGTTTATATGGGAAACAGCAGAGGAACTTGATCAGAAACTTGCGCAGAGAGTGCGGAATATCAGGAAGCGGCGTTCTATCTCCCAGGAGAAGCTGGCTTCTATGAGTGGGGTGAGCTATGGTTCGATTAAAAGATTTGAGACTTCAGGGCAGATTTCGCTGATATCCCTCACGAAGATCGCTATGGCACTGGATATAGCGGATGATATCAGAAATCTTTTTACAACGGTACCTTACAGGGATATTCAGGAGGTCATAAATGAGACAAAATAATGCATTGCAGGTATACTATGGCGAAAGACTTGTAGGAACATTGGCAATGACGGCTGATCATAAGGCGGCATTTCAATATGATGACGAATGGCTGGAAAATGGATTCTCGATCAGTCCTTTTTCTCTACCGCTGGAAAAGCAGGTATTTGTTCCTCAAAAAGATTATTTTGATGGACTTTTTGGGGCTTTTGCAGATAGCCTTCCAGATAACTGGGGTAGAGTATTGTTAAATCGTCTGCTTCGGTCGCATAAGCAGAATCCAGATGAACTGACAGTTCTGAACCGATTGGCAATAGTTGGAAAGTCTGGAATGGGGGCATTGACATATTATCCGGAAAAAAGTTTTTCAGAGCAGCAAAAACCTGTAAATCTGGATGAACTGGCAGAAGAATGTGAGAAGATACTGAATACGGAATACTCAGATAAACTGGATGAACTATATTACCTTGGTGGTACAAGTGGTGGAGCAAGACCCAAAATTATGACGACAGTTGATGGGAAAGACTGGATTATAAAATTTCCTGCACATGTAGATAGAAAAGATGCAGGAAAGATGGAATACGACTATTCCTGTTGTGCCAGACAATGTGGCATCACAATGAGTGAAACGAGACTTTTTCCATCAGACAAATGTAAAGGGTATTTTGGAATCAGACGATTCGATAGAGAGGCTGATGGAAAAAGAGTTCATATGCTGACGGCTGCAGCACTTTTGGAACTGGATTTTGAGCAACCGAGTTTGGATTATCATAGTTTGATGAAACTTACAAAGATTTTGACCAGAGATAATAAAGAAGATGTGGAGAATATGTTTTGCCGTATGTGTTTTAATGTATTTGCACATAACAGGGATGATCATTCAAAGAATTTTACATATTTATATGACGAAATAAATGATCAATGGAGATTGAGCCCGGCATATGACCTCACTTACAGTAATACGTATTATGGGGAACATACAACTACAATTGACGGAAACGGACGAAATCCAGGCAGGAAAGAGCTTCTTGCAGTAGGAATTGCAACGGGAATGCGAAGGAGCAATTGTGAAAAAATTATAGACACCATACAGGCATGCGTTTCGCAGATGCTCGGGGAATATTTGTAATTAACACATCACAGAAATCTGGGGACGGTGTTTGTGACATTTTTACTGCCTGAAAGAATTGATTTATGTTTAAAGGTAAACTGAAATCTGTTACAATAAAAGAAAAATAGCAAGTATTTGGAATGGGGTGACGACATGATATTGAGTAGACATAGAATATCAATGGATCAGGCTATCAAAAAACTTGTAGAAGAATTTTCTGAATATATAAAGGAAATCTATCTCTATGGCAGCTGCGCCAGAGGTGGATCTGAAATTTACATCTGGAGAAGAATTCAGCCAGAGTTACCGTTTTAACGAGAATATTAAGAAGGAAGGAAAGCTGATATGGAAAAAGGATTAACGTATTATGATCTTGCGGAAAATGACTATCAATTCCTTCTTAAAGACTGGCAGGATGGAAGAGTTGGAAATATTATGTGTTCTTCTGCACAGAATATATGCGAAAGATATCTGAAACATGTTATAGATGCTTATATTACGGAATGTGACACGACCAGAATATTGCAGACACACTCTTTAAAGGCACTGCGTCGATTCATGCAGGAGTATATTCCGGAATTCGCTTGCAAATGGAAAATTATTCTTCAGGCAGATGGTTATTATTTCTCAACAAGACATCCGGGAGATACTGCATTTCTAGTGGCAAAGGAAGATGTAGATGAATGTTGGGAGGCAGTAGAAGAAACGAGAACATCTGTCCAGGCATTCATAAAAACACATCAACATAAGGGAACTCCAATTGATGAAGAAAGAAATAATGGATAAATTAAGGTGATGAGGTCGTGAAATGCGACTTCATTATTTTATTAATGACAGAATGTGGTTGATAAACCAGACAAAAGTGATATACTGAATACATAAGAAAAGAAACCGTGTGGAATTACAGTTTTGTGTGCACACGGTTTTTTAGAAAACACGAGTTAGATACTGCTAACAAAAACCTGACAGTCTACTTGAAAATGAAAAAAGACAGATTTCTATGAGAATATTGATTTATGGTGCAGGTGTGATCGGAGGGAAATACATGAAAAACGAAGAATACAAAAAATTGTCAATCTACGAGTTTACAAAATCAGCAGAAAGATATGAAAGTAACCATACAGGCATTCTTTGACAGTGTGAAAAGATGCATTCGTCCGACAGGAAGTCAGCCTGGTCGAAGGGATGAAAGAACTTATGCCTGTATATCATGTGATAGGAAAGATTCCAATCGTTCGGAATATCTCAAACAAAATAATAGTTATGGAGAAACGTGGCTGATATTATACGAGCAGGAGATGATACAGATGAAGAAAAGACATTTTGATGTGGGAACAGATGGATTTTATGGTGCATACTGGAAATGTAAATCAGATTCAGACTGTGCAATGATTGCCATGATCGGAGATGATTCAGAGGATTATCTGGCGCGTACATCTGTGAAATGGTTACATAAACTCGGTGTGAATGTGATGACAATGTCACCTGGAAAAAAGGATTATGGACATCATAATTATCCGCTGGAGCGTATAGAGAAAGCAATTGACTGGTTAAAAGCACATGGTAATCAGAAGATAGGAATTGTCGGGGCATCTACTACAGGAACACTTGCCTTAACTGCAGCTTCTTATTTTGAAGATATTACATTGACGATTGGTCTGACACCGAGTGACTTTATCTGGCAGGGATTTATGCAGGGCAAAAAAGATGGATGTAAAGAATGGCCGATTGAGGGAGAATCTCTTTTTTCTTACAAAGGAGAACCGCTTCCGTATATGCCATTTTGTTACAAACATCCGGATTACTGGCATGTGATTGAGAAAGAAACAAAACGGACCGGTGATATGATCAATTCAAGAAAACTGTTTGATGATTCGGAAGCAGTTCATCCGATCACAGAAGACGAGATGATCAAGATTGAAAAAATCCATGGAACAGTATTGCTGATCGGTGCGGAAGATGATGCGTTGTGGGATACTGCAAAATATATCCGCCGAATGAAGCAGCGTGTGAAAGATCATCCACACACATGCAGATTAGAGTTTGTCATTTATGAGCATGGAACTCATTTCGTTTTTCCAGAGAGCATGTTAAAGACAATGCTTCCGGTTGGCTCTGGAATCTTCATGAAGCTGGCATTTCAGGCAGCAAGAAAATATCCGAAAGAATGCCGCAGTGCGCATCTGGATATTGACTGCCGGGTGAGAAATGCTGTTGCAGAATGGAAGAGAGTAGATAGATAAAAGATAAAGTAAATTTATTATATGTGGGTTAGAATGGACTAACAAAAGGCGAAACAATAAAACAAAAGTAAGGAGTGAACAGATGTGAAAGAAAAAAAGAAGTCGGCAGTCAGCTGGATCCTGATGTGGGCCGGACAAAAAAGAATTGCCTATGTGTGGAGTGTGTTACTTGCAATAGGAAATGTGTTTTTTAAGATTTTGCCGTATTTTATCATTGCAGATGTAGTAAAGTTGTTTTTAAGTGGTGAAAAGGAATTTGAAAAATATCTTGTAAAAGCAGTTCTGATCGCACTGTCGTTTGTCATTGCAGAACTGTTTCATTCACTATCGACAGCATTGTCACATAAAGCAACGTTTGCGGTACTTGCAAATATAAGAAAAACCTGCTGCGATAAACTGGCGCGGGTGCCTCTTGGTTATGTGAAGGATACACCATCCGGTACATTTAAAAATATCATGGTGGAGAGAATCGACAGTATCGAGACAACACTGGCACATATAGTCCCGGAATTCACATCAAATCTGCTGGCACCTGTTATCATTCTGATCTATTTCTTTCTGACAGACTGGAGACTGGCACTCTGGTCATTGGTGCCGGTTATTGTTGGATTTTTATCTTATTTCGGGATGATGCTGGATTATAAGCCAAGCTTCGAGAGAACGGTTCAGACAACAAAAGATCTGAACGATGCGGCAGTGGAGTATATTGACGGAATCGAAGTAATCAAGGCATTTGGAAAGACGGAAAGTTCTTATGCCAAATTTACAAAGGCGGCTTTTGAATATGCGGATTCCTTTATTTCCTGGATGAAACGGTGCTCGATCTTTCATGGACTGATGATGGTGGTCACACCTTATACGCTTCTTACGGTATTGCCGTTTGGGGCACATTATGTAGCGAATGGAACACTTGCGGTTTCTGATTTTGTCATTTGTATTATTTTATCGCTTGGAATCGTTGGACCGTTGATCACAGTGGGATCCTATACAGATGATCTGGGCAAGATTGGAGTGATCGTTGACGAAGTAGCAGGAATTTTGGAACAGCCGGAGCTTGAACGTCCAGAGAAAAGTGAAAGTGTTCCAAAAGATAATTCTGTTACGCTTGAAAATATCAGATTTGGTTATCACGATAAAGAAATCCTGCATGGAGTAAATATGGAATTAAAGGCAGGAACGGTAAATGCAATCGTAGGACCTTCCGGAAGTGGTAAGTCGACCATTGCAAAGCTGATCGCATCTCTTTGGGATGTAGATTCCGGAAGCATCAAAATCGGCGGAGTTGATGTAAAAGAAATGGCACTTGCAGATTTTAACCGGAAAATTGCATATGTTGCACAGGACAATTATCTGTTTAATGAAACGGTACGTGAAAATATCAGACAGGGTAACCCGAAGGCTACAGATGAACAGATTATCGAAGTAACAAAGAAAAGCGGATGTTATGAATTTATCATGCAGCTTGAGAATGGATTTGATACGGTTGTTGGAGGTGCAGGAGGGCATCTGTCAGGAGGAGAGAGACAACGCATCTCGATTGCAAGAGCGATGTTAAAGGATGCTCCGATCGTAATCCTTGATGAGGCAACTGCTTACACAGATCCGGAAAACGAGGCAATCCTGCAGAATTCTATCGCAAAACTGGTCGCAGGGAAGACTCTGATCGTGATAGCACACAGGCTTTCTACCGTTAAGGACAGTGACCAGATCTTTGTTGTAAATGATGGAAATGTAACAGCACATGGCACACATGAGGAACTTCTGGTGTCATGCCCGCTTTATAAGGAAATGTGGAATGCCCATATTTCTGTAAAAGATACTGTGAAGGAGGGAGAATGATATGTTTGGAATTCTGGCAAAATTCTTTCGTTTTTCAGGCAGGGAAAATAGTAATAAATTTAAACTGTCGATGGTGATCGGACTCATAGAGGCACTTGCTTCAGCAATGAAGATTCCGGCCATTATGTACATATTGATCGGTTTGCTGAGTGGAAAACCGATAGGGAAATATATTGGCGGCTCCATTACGATCATGATCATTGCGATCGTAGTCGATGTAATCTGTAAGAGATATTCTACAGTACTTCAGACAGAAGGCGGTTATAACGCAAGTGCTTTTATGAGAATCAAGATTGCAGAGCATCTGCGCTATCTGCCGATGGGATATTTTAATGCTAACAGTATCGGGGAAATTTCTTCTGTTACGACCAATACAATGGAAATACTTGGTGATGTAGCTGCAAGAGTGGTCATGCTGACCATGCAGGGGATTCTGGAAACATCAATGATCATTCTTATGCTGCTTATTTTTGACTGGAGAATCGGACTGATCGCTGCAGCAGGAGTACTTATTTTCTTTGGTGTCAATTCTGTGATGCAGAATGCAGGGAAAAAAGATTCAGAGCAAAAAGTGGTATGTGATACAGAGCTTGTAAATCAGATCATGGAGTATCTGCAGGGGATATCAGAAGTAAAATCATACAATCTGCTTGGAAAACAGGCAAAAAGATTAAATGATGCAAATGAAGCATGCGAAAAGATCAATACAAAGATGGAGATGTTGTTTGTTCCCTATCATTTCCTGCAAAGTGTGATAACAAAAATCACAGGTGCTGTGATCGTGGCATGCAGTGCATATTTTTATATCAATGGAACCATGAGTGCGGTCTATGCGATTGGTATGACAATCTCGGCATTTATGCTTTATTCCAGCCTGGAATGCGCAGGAAATTATTCCTCCCTTTTGCATGTGGTAAGCGTATGTGTAGATAAAGCAAATGCAATACTGGAGCTGGACACCATGGATATCGACGGCAAAGAGATCCAGCCGGAAAATTACGATATCAAACTTTCTGACGTCTCGTTTTCCTATGACAAACGGAAGATCATTGATGATGTATCGCTCTCTATTCCACAGAAAACGACGACAGCAATCGTTGGACCATCTGGTGGAGGAAAATCAACACTTTGCAATCTGATCGCCAGGTTCTGGGATGTGGATTCCGGGGAAGTGACGCTTGGAGGTGTGAATGTAAAAGACTACAGCATGAACAGTCTGATGCGTAATTTTTCATTTGTATTTCAGTCGGTGTATCTGTTTGCAGACACCATTGAGAATAATATTAAATTCGGACGTCAGGATGCAAGCCATGAGGAAGTGGTGGAAGCGGCAAAGAAAGCGTGCTGTCACGATTTCATCAGCAAACTTCCGGATGGATATGACACCGTAATCGGAGAAGGCGGAGCCACACTTTCCGGCGGTGAGAAACAGCGTATTTCAATCGCCAGGGCAATCATGAAGGATGCACCGATCGTTATATTAGATGAGGCAACAGCTAATGTTGATCCGGAGAATGAAAAGGACCTGATGGATGCAGTAGATGCACTCACAAAGGAAAAAACGATTATTATGATTGCCCACAGATTAAAAACAGTCAGACATGCAGACCAGATTGTGGTTGTTGACAAAGGAAGAATTGTGCAGCAGGGAACACATGAGCAGCTAATGAAGCAGGAAGGTATTTATAAGAGATTTGTAGATGCAAGGCAGCAGGCGGTAAGCTGGAAGCTTTGAGTTTCCATTAAATCACTATGCATATGGTTCAGTGGGGAGTGGATGTATCGTAAATCAGCATAAACTAATTATCCATTTACGCCTTCTAAAGATAATTAACGATACAGCAAGCCTGAATAATTCTTCCGTGGTAAGCAATGTATACACACCAACAATACCCCACTTGAATACATAAGCTGCAAGCAGACACAGTGGAATTCCGATACACCATGTGCCAACAATATCAATGATCATAATGATTTTGGTGTTACCGCCACTTCTTATAATGCCTCCGCCAAGTATCATATTTTCCACCTTGACCGGAGCATACAAGGCAAATACGATAAGCAGTATCTTTCCAAGCTCTTTTACGCTGTCATCAACACGATAGAATCCGGTATATACTCCAGCCAAAAGAATGAGCAAAGCCGATACCGTTACTGCACCAAATAAGCCTGCATACATAATCTTCTTCGACTCAGTGTAAGCCTCATCATATTCTTTCCTGCCAAGCCTCTTGCCGACCATCACACCGGCAGCCGCAGACAATCCACTAAGTGCTCCTACGATAAGTCCTTGTATCGGACCGGTAAGTGTATAGGCTGCAAGGTTTGATGTGCCAAGATGTCCATAAACAGCAGACTCCACATTTTGCCCGAGACTCCATAAAAATTCACTGATCAGAATCGGCATAATCATTATCAGATAATCCCTGATTGTGATTTTTTTAAAGTGTAGAGACAATATCGGTTTATCTCCATCTTTTCTGATACATAAGACAAATTCAATAACAATAATTACCAGATTAAATAACTGCGAAATAAATGTGGCAATGGCAGCGCCCTTTATTCCCATACATGAAAATCCAAATTTCCCAAATATCAGCAAATAGTTCAGTCCTGTGTTTACAACAACTGCTCCAAAGCTTGCCAGAAATGGTATCGTGGCATGTTCCTTACAGCGCAGCCAGGAGGATAAAATATTGCTGACAGCCATTGGAATATAAGAAAACGCTACGATTCTAAAATAAATTGAACCAGTATTTATAATACTCATATCTTTCGTATACAGTCCAAGAATCTGCGACGGAAAAACTCCGGCTGCAAGCAGGA
>NZ_CAKRXI010000009.1 GCF_934424005.1 uncultured Blautia sp. | reverse complement strand
AAACGGAATCAAAATTCCATAAAATACGTTTAAATTCATTCTTCTCCTCCCTTGCGCATTTTATGATTGTCATTCAGACACCCCAATCAAAATGCCCTTCTGTTTACAGTATATGCTATATCCATGAAATAGTTTTTTCATGGTTTAAGTTAGTTTTATTTAACTTATATCCATTATATTCTCTTTTTTCCTGATCTGCAATATTTAATTAACTATTTTCTAAATTCTATCTCCCCTAAAAAACAAAATGACCACCTTTTCATTTCTGAAAATTATCATTGACAATTCAATGAAATACCTTTATTATATTAACATATTTATTTGGTATGTTTGTATGATTTTGTTTAATTAAGGAGCGTGGTCTTATGAATATCTTATGCTTTGGTGATTCGAATACCTGGGGATATAAGCCGGATAAATCCGGACGTTATGATGAAAATATAAGATGGACCGGACTTTTACAGAAAAAACTCGGATCTGGATATCACATTATAGAAGAGGGACTTTGCGGCAGAACAACTGTCTTTCAGGATGAGCTGCGTGAGGGCCGCCGCGGACTGGATCTGATTGGAGTCACAGTAGAGATGCATAACCCAATTGACCTCATGATCATCATGCTCGGCACGAATGACTGTAAGACACGCTACAAAACATCCGCCAGTGTGATCGCAAAAGGACTTGATCAGGTAATCCGAAAAGCACGTCAGAATGCGTCCCGGCATTTTGATCTGCTTGTCATCTCGCCAATCCACCTGGGCGTTGGCGTCGGAGATGCCGATTTTGATCCGGAATTTGATGCAGCTTCTGTAGCGGTTTCCAGAAATCTGGCTAATGAATACCGCAAGATTGCACTCCAAAATCATGCTGCCTTCTTAAACGCATCTGATTTTGCTGCTCCAAGTGTTACTGACCGTGAACATATGGATGAAAAAGGTCATGCCGCACTGGCTGATGCAATTTATAATAAGATCCTTGCCCTGCAAAAAGGACTCTCCCATGTGATATAGAGATAAAAACAGATCCCTGGCTTGCTGCCGGGGATCTGTTCTGCTTTAGAAGGTAATTTTTTTTAATCCTGTTTTACATTAAATGCTTTCATGCCCGGATATACGGCACTTGCGCCAAGTTCTTCTTCAATGCGGAGAAGCTGATTGTATTTTGCCACACGCTCCGAACGACTTGGTGCACCGGTTTTGATCTGGCAAGTATTCAATGCAACTGCAAGATCTGCAATCGTTGTATCTGCGGTTTCTCCTGAACGATGTGAAGAAATTGCTGTGTATCCTGCTTTATGTGCCATCTTAATGGCTTCCAATGTCTCAGAAACAGAACCAATCTGGTTCAGCTTGATCAGAATCGCATTTCCTGCTCCAAGCTCAATACCTTTGGCAAGCCTTTCCGTATTTGTTACGAACAGGTCATCACCGACAAGCTGTACTTTATCTCCCAGTCTTGCAGTAAGTTTCTGCCATCCTTCCCAGTCTTCTTCGTCCAGACCGTCCTCGATGGAAATGATTGGATATTTCTCGCAGAGTTTAGCCCAGTGTTCAATAAGTTCTTCTGCTGTATATTCTGTACCTGCTTTTGGCAGTTTATAATATCCTTTTCCCTTTTCACTCTTCCATTCAGAAGAAGCTGCATCCATTGCGATCTTAAAATCTTTTCCTGGTTCATATCCAGCTTTCTTCACGGCTTCCAGAATCGTCTCAATTGCCTCTTCATCTGATTTCAGCGCCGGAGCAAATCCACCTTCATCTCCTACGGATGTTGCAAGTCCGCGTTCTTTCAGAATAGAAGCCAACGCATGGAACACCTCAGCGCACCATCTTAAGCATTCTTTAAAAGAAGGTGCTCCAACCGGCATGATCATAAATTCCTGCACATCCAGTCCGGATGAAAGTGCATGGCACCCACCGTTTACAATATTCATCATCGGTACCGGCAGACGATTTCCAGATACACCTCCGAGAAAACGATACAGCGGAATCTCCAGTGCCGTAGCTGCTGCTCTGCAGCATGCAATAGAAACTGCAAGAATTGCGTTGGCACCCAGTTTGGATTTATCTTTTGTTCCATCTGCTGCAATCATTGCCGCATCTACTGCATAAATGTCACTTGCATCGAGCCCTTCAATTGCATCATTAATAGTTGTATTGATATTTTCAACTGCTTTCTGTACACCTTTTCCAAGATAACGAGCTTTATCTCCATCTCTGAGTTCCAGGGCTTCAAACTCACCTGTGGATGCTCCACTCGGTGCAGTTCCTCTTCCTACGGTTCCATCCAGCAGATACACTTCTGCTTCTACTGTCGGATTTCCTCTGGAATCCAGGATTTCTCTTCCTACTACTTTTTCGATTTCAAGGTACATGACCAATTCCCCTTTCTACTACTCATCAGAAGACGTTCCAAGTTCAGTGCTGCAGTCCATCTGATTTATTTACGCAAGAGTTTCCTTTATCTAGCTCTATAGTTAGTATAAACTAATTCTTATGGCCATGCAAGATTTTTCCCGCTTCCTTATTGAGAAGATAAATCGTTTAGCCCTTTCAGGATTAATTTTAAGAAGCTTTGAAGCCAATATTCGGCAAAAAAGAAGAACAGCCGCCTTCTTACCAAAACAATTTTAAAAACTATTCTGCGAAAAAGCACTATTCTTCTTATATGCCTTATATTATTTTTTGCAACAACCAACACACTGCCGGCAGCGTAACAATTCCACATATTGTTGTGATAAACACTCCGCCCAGCGCATAGTCCCCATCAAGTCCGGACGTATCTGCCATCATTACGACCGCTGACATTGTTGGCATTCCCATGATCAGCACCATTGCCGTTCTGAGCTCTTCCTCAATCGGAAAAAATCCAAGAATCAGAAAAGCCAGAACCGGAAAAAGGATCATTTTTACCAGAACAATCCCATACAGTGAAATTTCCTGTATATATCTTTGAAAAGAAATCCCTGCAAAAACACCACCAACATAAATCATAGCCAGTGGAGAGGCAGTTGCTCCAATCTTCTGCAAAGCAGTATCCAAGAGTATCGGTAGCCGCACCTCTGCGAGCATCAGAAACATTCCCAGTATGATCGCCACCGTTGCCGGATTGATCAGCCGCTTCCAGTCAAATTTTCCCTCACCAGTTGGGCTTGTCAGTTTTACACCGAGTGTCCACAGCATAAACTGGTCCATGATCATAAATACGGATGCATATAAGACACCTTTTTCCGGAAAAACACCGGCAATCATCGGCAAGCCTATGAAACCAATATTTCCGAACAGCAGCATTGCCTGATAGATTCCTGCACGGTTTTTCTGCAAATGTAACAGCTTAACCATTCCTCGTCCGGCAGCATACATAAAAATATAAAAAATAGCTGCAATCACAAAAATCGGCCATGATTTATACAGCACCTGCCGCTCTACCCCATCTGTAATGTTGATAAAAACCATCACCGGAAGTGCCATTTTCAAGACAAACTTTGAGATTGGCTCCAGTGTCTCACGACTCAGCACCCTTGTTCTGACAAGAATCACCCCTGCCAGAATATAGATTATAAACAGCCCGATCTGCTGGAGCAGAATATCAAGTGTATTCATTTATTTTCCTGCTTTCTTTGTGTCTTGCCAGAAGCAAAACAATTATAAAAGTAATCACTTCTGATGCAAGGAAAGACAGCCATATGCCATTCATTCCGAAAATTCTGGAAAGTATGATCGCACAGATTCCAATCGCAATCACACCACGCAACAGGGATCCAAGAATTGCCGGACGTGCATTTGCGGTTGCAGAAAAATATGCAACAAGCATAATATTGACTCCTGCAAACAGGAAGCCCAGAAAATATAACCGAAGACCTGTGTGCGCATATTCCTGAAGCAGCTGATTGTTTTCGCTGTTAAAAACAGCAATAAAAGGATCCGTGAAGATCCACACCAGCGCAACCAAAACGATTTCCACTGCAATTACACTCTTCAATGCCCATCCAAGAAGTTTTTTTACCTCATTCGATGCACCTTTGCCGAAACTTTCGCTGATTAACGGCTGTGCTCCCTGTGCCATACCATTCATGATTGACATTCCCACAAGTGACAGATTTGCTACAACTCCATATGCAGCAACTCCGGTACTTCCCGTGAGTCCAAGGATCAGCATATTAAATATAAACGTGATCACTGCCGAGGAAATTTCCCCAACAAATGCAGATACTCCAAGCTGACAACAGGAAATCAGATGACGTACAGACAGTTTTTTCCATTTAAAACCAATCTCACACTTTTTACTCAGATAATGTGTCGAACAGGTCAGTATAGTAACTGCAGGACAAAATGCAGTTGCCAGCGCCGCACCGGAAAATCCCAGTCCGACCGGAAAAATAAAGATATAGTCAAACACAATATTAAAAGCACTTCCAGCAAGAGAACCTGCCATCACGGTTGAGGTCGCATAATCATTTCGTGCAAATGCCGTAACAGAATAATTACACATGAAAAACGGTGCAAAAATAAGAATAATTCGCAAATACGTTCTGCCTAGCTCTATCAGACCTGCATCCGCTCCGAGAAGTGCCAGAAATTTGTCCGGAAAGAAAAATCCAACCAGCATAAATGGAACACTAAAAAGTATCGCCCAGCTGAGTGACTGGGTAAAATAATGATCTGCCTCTTCACCTTTGGCTCTGTTGATTCCGTATCTCGTCGCAGAACCAATTCCAATCATTGAGCCTATCGCGAACATCATTCCAAATACCGGCAAAATCAGATTGAGCACTGCCAGTCCATCTGCGCCAGAACTTACCGATATAAAAAAAGTATCAGCAAGAATATAGACTGATTGTCCCATCATGCTTGCTACACTCTGAAAAACATATTTTGAAAATCTTTTTAACATTTACTGTATCATTTTCCTCTCCATTTTTGTCTTATCTCCTGCGCCCAAGTTCCCAGAATGCTACAGCACTTGCGGCAGCTACATTCAAAGAATCAACTCCATGCGACATCGGGATCATAACTGTATAGTCGCAGTCCGCAATCGTCTGTGATGCCAGTCCGTCTCCTTCTGTCCCAAGAATGACTGCAAGCTTCTCTTCTGCAAGAAGTTCCGGATCATCAATACTGTGAGAATCTTCTCTGAGCGCCATTGCCACTGTTTTGAATCCAAGATTCCGGATTGCTTTCATACCATCTTCCGGCCAGGAAGCTTTTTTGTCAAAATAAGTCCACGGAATCTGAAAAACTGTTCCCATACTGACACGGGCAGCCCTTCGATAAAGTGGATCACTACATCCATTGGTCAGAAGAACTGCATCCATATGGAGTGCCGCAGCACTACGGAAAATGGCTCCGATATTAGTTGGATTCACAACATTTTCCAAAATTGCAATGCGGCGGCTGTTCTGACAGATTTCTTCTATAGATGGAAGCTGACAGCGCCTCATGGCACAGAGCATTCCTCTTGCCAGCGCATAGCCGGTCATTCCTACAAGGACATCATATTCTGCTGTATAGACCGGAACTTCCGGGTAATGTTCCAGAAGTTCCTTTGCTTCACCTTCCAGGTCTTTATGCTCGACGAGGAAAGAAATCGCTTCATATCCTGCATTTAATGCCCGCTCGATCACTTTCGGGCTCTCAGCGATAAACAGTCCCGGCTTCGGTTCATAGTACCGCAGAAGCTGCACCTCCGATGTCCGCGCGTATACGTCTAATTCCGGCGCGGCGATATCGTTGATTTCGATTATATTTTTCACAATGTTCTCCTGTGTATCTTATTTATCATATCTATTTCCTGTACTCTTCTATTTTGCAGCTATGCTCCTGTGTTTTTTTATCATAATTAACTCCGACAAGCAACAAATTTCCATGATATTCTTCAAGGCTCTGGCAATATTCTCTTTCCTTAATCTGTGCAATCGCACCGACTGCGTCCTTGTTCCATTTTAACTCTACAACCAGTGCCGGTTTATCTGCAAATCGTTTTCTCGGAATAAAAACCAGATCTGCAAATCCCTTTCCACCAGCAAGTTCCCGATGAACAGTATAAAAATTCCTCGCCGCATAAAGTGCAAGCGAAATCGTATAACTTAATGCATTTTCATCATTGTACTGGATATGCGAAGTCTCAAAGTGTGCCTGCCGAATCCCCTCTGCGACCTGTTTTTCACGTCCCTGCCAGATTGCCTGCAAGGTATCTGCCGAATTTTTGAGAGCTTTCGAAACTTCTCCCCAATTTGATACGGATACTGCATTCACATATTCTGCCCGGATTTCATCATTCGGAATAAATACTGATTTCGCTGAATAATGGTATCCCAGGTATCCAAGATGAATCAACAATGTCAGAACATCATCTTCTGTGCGAAAAGTTGTCATATCATTTGTAAAACTTCCTGTATTTACCGGAACTTCTTCTCCGGCAAGCATACTCAGAATATCATCTCTCAGCCCCTCAAAATTCATATCAATATAAAGCTTCAAAGCCTCAAACGTTTCTGTCTGGTTCCAGTAATTTCCCAGCTTGCCAAGTCTCATGCAACTGACTACAGATTTGGGGCTATATACAGAAGGAACTTCCTCAAAAGAATATCCATCGTACCAGTTTCTGATCTCACCGAGTTCTATATGATACTCTTCACAGAGTTTTTTTACTTCTGCTTCTGTAAATCCAACATAAGAAGCCAATGGACCCGGATCGATCATGGAAAATTCATCAAACATATTCAGTGCACTGTGCGTACCATATTTTTTGATTGGAAGAATTCCTGTCATATACGCAAGATGAATATAACTTTTATCTTTAATTAAATCACGCAAAAAATCCAGATATTTTTCCTGTGCTTCTTTATCATTTTTAAATTCTCGAAAAATACAGTCCCATTCATCTATAATAAGCACAAAAGGACATTTACTTTCTGCATATATATCCTGCATAGTCTCTGCCAGATCTTCCGGATCAAACAACTCCACATCCGGGTACTGTCTTGTAAGTTCCCAGATCACTCTTTGTTTTATTCTGGTAAGCAGTTCCTGCACGTTTGAACTTCGACTTAAGAATTCCTGAATGTTAAGAAAAATTGTATCATATTTATTCAGGTAGCTGCTAAATTTTTCATCTTTCACAATTTCCAGGCCTGCAAACAATTCTCTGGAATCGCATCCTCTGCTGTAATACGCAGTCAGCATATCTGCCGCCATAGATTTTCCGAAACGTCTCGGTCTGCTGACACAGACATATGCCTGCATGGTATTTATTACACGATTTGTGTATTTTATCAGTCCTGTTTTATCCACATAAATATCAGAATTTACCGCTCTCTGAAATTTGCTGTTATCCGGATTTAGATAATTTCCCATTCTGGTGCAGTCCTTTCTTGCTTTTTGTTCTATCTTACCACAAAGCTGTACCGGATTCTATGATTAGATTACAAAAGAACTATGACAGCAGGGGCTGCTTAAGAATGCAGACAGTATTTTATTTATCTTTTCCTGTTTCTTCTGCGCTCCAGATCAGGTGGCATTTCGCGGCCAGCTCTTCTTCTTTCTGCTGCGCCTTCTCAGGTTCATCCTGATAATCCCAGAGTTTAAAAGCCTCTTTTACATTTTCCGGATCTACATAATAAACATGTTCAATTCCTGTTGGAAAAGATGTTTCATCAGTAACTGTATCTGCTCCACGTTCATATGCTTCCTGAAAATCCTGCAGATTCCAGAGTTCATTTTCTGTGTTTGAATCGGATGGATATTCTTTGTGGGTCCACATGGTTTCTGACAGCATGTAAAACATGTTTTTCTGGTCTACGGACAGAATTGATTTCATCCTTCCCAATGGATTTACCGTAGAATATACTTTTCCATCCTTTACAGATATGTTTGCCTCGTCCCAGGAAATGTAATTTTCCTTATCATAATACCAGTAATGCCCAATCCCGCCTGCTGCCACTACGAGGATAACTGCCAGAAGGACAGATATCATTCGTTTTTTTCGGATCTTATGACGGATTTTTTTGAGTGATTCTATTTCTGTTCTGTTTGTCTGTATAGACTTGCTACCCTTTCCAACTGATGTCAGATGATTTTCTCTCATCATTTCTTCCTGCATTTTCCGGCAAGACGGACACTCTTTCAGATGCTCTTCCACAAGCTGTCTGCTATCCTCACTGACCATATCGTCCACATAAAGTGGAAGCAGGTCCTCAATAATATTACAACTGATCTTCATGATTCAATTCCTCCCTGATCTTTTTGCATGCTCTGTGATAAGTAACTCTTGCCCAGCTTTCGCTTTTACTAAACAATGAGGAAATTGTACCAAATGACAGTTCTCCAAACACACGGAGAGAAAAGACTTCTTTGTACGGTTCCGAAAGCCTGTGCAAAACTTTGTGAACCTGAAAAGCAGTTTCTTTGTCTGAAAAGTTCTGAAGCAGATCTGATGTAAAAATATCTTCCGTTTCTTCCTGAGTTTCCGGTGCATATTTTTTATTTTTCTTCAGATAGTCATAGTATGTGTTTTTGGAAATCTGGCAAAGCCATACACGCAGGTCACAGTCACCTCTGAAATCATCGACTTTTTTCAGTGCTTTGAAGAATGTTTCCTGCGTCAGTTCCTCTGCAATATGGGTATTATGCGAAAGCGAGAGCAGATATCGGTATACGACGGTAAAATATTGCTCGTATACTTCCTGAATATTCAGCATTTGTTTCTCCTCTCTCTACCAGTTTTGTCCTCCTTCACATATATGACGATATATGTATGGGAAACGTTACAAAAAATTTCACAAAAAGAAAAAGGCCTTCCGATTTATGGAACACCTTTTTCTTTTTTATAAATTCCTGATCCATGTACACGCAAGTTCCATCCATGACTGGCATTCCGGCTGAATACATCCACCATCTTCATGACTTGTCTCTTCATTTGCAAGACTGAGCCCATGGCCACCTGTCGGGTACAAATGCAGTTCTACCGGCACTTTGTATTTATGCAATGCCTCAAAAAATAACAGGGAATTCTCAACCGGGACACAATCATCCGTGACCGTATGCCAGAGAAAAGTCGGCGGGGTATCCGTTGTTACCTGAAATTCCAGAGACTGCTTTTTTCTTTTTTCAGAATCGTTACTGTCAGCTCCAAGCAACGCCTCAAAAGACCCCATATGTGCAAACTTTCCAGATGAAATGACCGGATAACTGAGGATCATGCCGTTCGGTCTCACCATTTCTGTTTCTGTATGTAATACTTCGGAGATAAAATTCTCCTTCCAGAAAACGCCAAGACTTGCAGCCAGATGGGCACCCGCCGAAAATCCCTGCAGGATAATTTTAGCAGTATCAATATGAAATTCTTCTGCATGTTCTCTTAAATATGCGACAGACTTCGCAAGCTGCAGAAGTGCCAGTGGATATCTCGCCGGGGCTACACTGTAACGAAGGATCACTGCATGGTATCCTCTTGCAAGATACTGCATGGCAATTGGTTCTGCCTCCCTGTCAGAGGTCATTGTATAACCGCCACCCGGGCAGATCACGATGACCGGGCGCTTTCGATTCGGACGCATTTCCACCGAATTGTCCAGAATATAGGTATACAAATCCGCGATTTCCTGATAACCTTCTACTTTAATCTCAACTTTCTTGTAAATCATTTAAACCTCCGTTTTTATAGCACATAATAAACTTTCTCCTCGTGAAAAATCTACAGGCCAAATTTTTCCCGCACTTCGTCAAAATCTCTGATTGGCGGCATCTCTTCCTGTGGAATTCCAATCTGTTTATCCATATACAAAAGTGCATACCATCTATTGAATTTATAACCACAGTCTTTCAGCTCACCAGCATGCTTATATCCCATTTTTTCATGAAACTGTACACTATTAAAATCAGAATATTCATCTGTCGGCTTTGTAATCAATGAGACAGCATTTACAACGCCCTGCTCTCTCAGGATGTCTTCCATAAGAGTATACATATGTCGTCCTAAACCATTTCGTCGTATATCCTGTTTCAGATAAATTGTCATCTCCACATCCCATCCAAAAGCTGCCCTCGGACGCAGACGGTCTGCATAAGAATAGCCAATAATTTCTCCTGCTTCCTCTGCGATAAGATATGGATAATGAGAAGAAATATGCCTGATTCGTTCCTGAAACTCTTCGACCGATGGAACTTCATATTCAAATGTCACCGCGGTCTTTTTCACATAGTAGCTGTAAATGTCGAGCAATTTCTCTGCATCTTCTACTTTCGCTGTCCGAATTTTGATCTCCATAATATCTCTTTCTCCGTCTGAATTGCAATTTCCCTATCTGATGTCTTTTACTTCTTTTCTAATACCTTTACTATTTTGCGAAGTAATTTATCAATTTCAATCGGTTTAGCCAGATAATCATCCATTCCTGCTGCAAACGCCGCCTGTCTGTCTTCTTCAAATGCATTTGCGGTCATCGCTATGATCGGAACTTCCGCTCTTTCATCCGGAAGCTTTCGAATCATCTCTGTTGCCTGGTATCCATTCATATTTGGCATCTGAATATCCATCAGTACTACATCATAATACCTGACAGGAGCCTTTTTCAGCATTGCAACTGCAATTGCACCATCCGCAGCAACTTCCACCTCTGCCTGTGCATCCTCGAGAATTGTTCTTGCAATCTCAACATTTAATTCATTATCTTCTACCAGAAGAATTCTTTTGTGCTTCAGAGAAGTTTCTGTCATACTCTGCTCTGACTGCTCAATAAGTTCTTCCTCCGGTACGATCCGACATGGAATCTCAACAATAAAACTGCTGCCTTTTCCAGGTTCACTTTGTACGATCACGCTTCCATTCATCAAGTCTACAAAGGATTTTACGATACGCAGTCCAAGACCTGTTCCCATTATACCACTTTCTGAAGAATTTTTCTCGCGTGTAAATGCCTCAAATATATGCGGGATATATTTCTGACTGATACCGATTCCCGTATCTGAAACACGGATACGAAGAATCATGGAATCTTTTTCAATGGCCTCCATTTCCTCAATATCTACAGATATCCTGCCTCCATCCGGTGTATATTTAATTGCATTACTTACAAGATTCATGATAATCTCCTGAATCTTCAGCGAATCACAATATACATCTGCATGCTGAATTTCTATATTCCGTACTACATGCAGCTGTTTATTCAGAATTTCTCTGTCAAGAACGATCTCCAACGTGTCATTTATTTTCTGTAGATTCCACGGTGCTTCATTCAAAGTTTCCTTACCACTTTCAATACGGGCAATTTCCAGTACATTTCCTATCAATGCAAGCAGGAAATGGCTCGCTCCCTTCAACTTATGCAGATAATTTGTCGTAAGCTCATTGTCTCCCCAATGCCGCTCCATAAGCTCTGCATATCCTATGATTGCATTCATCGGAGTCCTCAGATCGTGTGACATGGCAAATAAAAAGGAGGATTTTGCCCTGTTTCCCTCTTCTGCCTTCTGCAGTGCATTCTTAAGCACTACCATCTCTGATACATCAATAAATGTAGTGATCACAGCTCTTTCTCCCGATGGAACACGGATTACTTTCGTTGTAGCAAGTGCATGACATTCATTCGGCTCACCTTTTCCGATGATACACTCATAATCAACCATATCATCTACTTTGTGAAGTCTTTTCAACTTCTCTATTACATCCACATCCGGATAGATTACTTTTTTCAGCATAGTACCGAGTTTGGACTGTGCCTCTTCAATGTTCTCCACTCCATACATCCGCAAAGCCTGTGCATTCATATGAATGATCTTATGTCCGGGAATTGTATATGCAAGGACACCACAACTTTGCATTTCCAGCAGTTCTTTGTAATAATCTTCCTGTTCTATCTTTTCTTTACGGAGTGTATCATTAAGTTCTGCCAGACGGCGTTCTGCCTCTTTTTCTCTCTCCATACGCACTGTCTCTGAAATGTCCTGATGTATTCCCATAATGGAAATACCATCCACTACAGACATATCTCTTGTACCAGTGCAGCGTACAAACATATCACCTAATGCCGGATGAATATAACGATATACAACTTCTGATCTTGTTTCTGACAGTTTATCCGAATATTCCAGAAATAACTGCATATCGTCCGGATGTATACGTGACCGGTGAAATACAAATCTCTCTTCCGGTGAGATTTTTCCCTGGATTCCAAGTAACTCGTCCATCACCGCATCTGCATAAAATCTTGGCGGTTTTCCATCTTCAACTTCTACTTTCCACATTCCCATTCTGTTCATGCAAAGAAGCTTTTCCACATTTATCTCTTTCTGCTGTATCATAGACAGCTCCTCCCTATGCAGCTATTTACTGTGTATCTTCCATACTATATAATTTGTTCTTCTGTCACCATTTCTCCATCGTAAGAAATTCCCGAATATTTTTATGCTTAATTCCATTTTGGCTCATATCAATTTCATCCATAGTCACTACATATTTGGGGTAATTATCTCTCACAGAATCATATACTCCAAATTCTCTCTGTATAGTTTCTTCAGATGCCAGCAGATACGCAACCTGAATATAAATTTTTTGTTCCTGTTTCTGGCAGACAAAATCAATTTCTTTGGTTCCGACTTTTCCTACTGTAACTGCATATCCTCTTCGCAGACTCTCCATAAACACAATATTTTCAAGAATCAAATTTATATCTTTCATGTTTCCGCCAAAAACAGCTTCCCGTATACCATGATCTGCCATGTAATATTTTTCATTTGTAGCAAGAATCTGTTTTCCCTGAAGATCCTGACGCTTTACCTGATAAAAAAAATAAGCATTTGTGCAGTATTTAATATATTTCATTACCGTGTCTGCGGCAACTGCCCGATGCTCACTCTTCAAAAATTTAACAATTGAATTCGCAGAAAAAGTCGTGCCTACATTTCCAATAACATATGCCACAATACGTCCCAGGAGATCTATGTCCCGTATTTTATTTCGCTTTACCACATCTGTCAGAACTACAGAATTATAAATGTCTTTTAAATATTGTTTTGCCGGATCCTCCATATATCGTAAATTTCCCAGATACGGCATTCCGCCTAACAGCAGATACTTCTGAAATACTACAGTGTCTGAAACATCCGGAAATACGGAATTATATAATTCTTTAAATTCAACAAATGAAAAAGGATAGATTGTAAATCCCACATACCTGCCACCAAGAACTGTTGCCAGTTCTCCTGATAATAGTTTTGCATTTGAACCTGTAATATAAATATCACAGTCAAATTCTACACGAAATGAATTGATACATTTTTCCCACTGTGCAACTTCCTGAATTTCATCAAAAAAAAGGTAGGTTTTTCCCGTAATTCCCTGTACGCGATCCAAAACTTCTTCATGAAGAGTTTCTGCTGTACATAAATGTGCATTTCTCATATCTTCAAAATTAATTGATATAAAATTGTCTTCACTTATGCCACGTTCTTTTAATTCTTCCTGAATAAGTTCCAGCATAACTGATTTACCGCAACGTCTGATTCCTGTCATAACTTTAACCAGATCTGTTCCAATAAATGGGCTTATTTTTTCCATGTACATATCCCGTCTGATCATTGTGCCTACCTCCCTTTTATACATTATATTTCGTTTATAAATTAATTCCAATTAGTTTTTATAAGTTTTTCGTTTATAAGCAAAAAACTTTTCGTTTTTTATTTATTTTCACATATACATTATTATATTCATTATTCCAAAAAAATACCACCCGACAATGACATCAGGTGATATTTTATACAGTATGAATTTTTACGCTTTCTACAGCAGTTTCTTATAGGACATATCCATGCCGAATGCCCCCAGCGGAGCGGTGATAATAATGGCCATAACGGCAACAGACAGGATGATCTTACCGCAGCCAAGTCCTGCTGCCAGGGGAACCGAACCGATTGCCGCTTGGACCGTTGCTTTTGGCAGATAAGCGATCACACAGAACAACCTTTCTTTCGCATTGAGATTTGTTTTGACCATGCACAGAAGGACTCCGCAGGCACGAAATATGAGTGCAACCAGAATCATGAGAACCGCAGCAGCTCCTGCTTCCAGAGTATAGCGGATATCTACCGCTGCACCGACAAGAACGAACAGGATGACTTCTGCTGCCAGCCAAAGCTTTCCAAATTTTTCGGATAGACGTTTGGATACAAAAGCAATACTTTTCATCTTAAGGACACAGGCCATACTGACAACTGCAAGAAGTCCGGACACAGCAATCTTTCCTTCCAGCCAGCCCTCAATTGCAACCAACAGGAATGAAACTCCCAGTACGATAATAACCTTCATGCTGTTTCTGACATAATGTTTTTTCGCATATGCTGTCTCAAAAAACAGATAGAGAAGATATCCGACAATCGCTCCAAGTACAACTCCAAGTACGATCGATACCGGAATGTTCAGGAAGGATTTTAAGTCTGCCTGATCTCCCTGTGCCATTCCAAGAAATGTTGTGAACAGCACAATGACAAAAATATCATCACAGGATGCCCCCGCCAGGATCATCTGTGGGATTGCTTTACCCGTACCGTATTTCGTTTCTATCAGTTTTACCATACGTGGTACTACGACCGCCGGAGAAACTGCTCCGAGGACGGCTCCCATGACTGCTGCATCCACTCTTGAAATCCCCAGAATCGCAGGTGCACACAAAATATAGCCAAGGATCTCAAACGATGCCGGCACAAAGGACATCATGATTGCAGGTCGCCCTACTTTCTTAAGATCTTCCAGATTGAGCGACAGTCCTGCTTTGAGAAGTATGATGATGAGTGCCATCTTTCGCAGATCTGCTGAGATCGACAGTATCGATGGATCCAGCAGGTCAAGCACATACGGTCCGAGAACGATTCCCGTGATCAGCATGCCTATGATCCGTGGCAGTTTCAGATACCCGCAGATGGCCCCCATCGCGAGCCCGACCAGAAAAATAAGTGACAATGACGTAAGCATAAAAATTCCCTCCTTTTATTCCCCTCAGACACCAAAAGAGCTGACAACTTCTGCGACTGAATAATCGTAGAAGTCATCAGCTCTGAATAAGCAATTTAGGTTTCCCATGGGAGAACTTCATTCCCAATTCGGCTAAATCATACTATTATCATAAAGAAAAGTCAAGAACTTTTATGCTCCAAAAACTTCGACATATTCACTGGAACTTTTGATCTTGCCAATATAATCACGAACTCTTTCTCATCAATGTGCTTTTCCAAAAGATCTGCAAAACCTATGATTGCATTCATTGGAGTACGGATATCATGACTCATATTGAACAGAAAGCCCGTCTTCAATACTCTTTTTTACCAGATCCGACTCTGCCATATAACGGTTCAATTGAATTTCTACTCTGTTTATCGTAGATTCTGCAGTATAGGCAGCTTTCAACTGTTCTTTCTTTTTATCGTATCTCTATTTTATGTTAATCCTTCTGCTTTTTCACGCTTTCACATCTGGTCAGGATCTCTCTGAGTTTTCTTTCATCAATCGGCTTCGCAATATGTCCATTCATTCCGGAAATCAGACATTTATGTACACTTCCGGAAGAAACCTGCGCAGTCATGGCATATATACTCACGTTTTCTGCATCCGGCCGATCCAGAGCCCGGATACGGCGTGCTGCTTCTCTGCCTCCCATAACCGGCATCATAATATCCATCAGGATCAGATCATAAGTTCCAGGAACTGATTTCTCAAATTTCTCAATGGCTTCTCTGCCATTCCATGCTTTATCAACTGCAATCCCCAGCTCCGTCAGATAGAACTCTGCAATTTCCATATTGATCTCATTGTCCTCAACCAGGAGAATCTTCATTCCCTCCAGCTTCTTTTGTCCCGATCCATAAACTTCCGTTCTTGTTTCAATGGCATTTTCATCAAGCTTAAACGGAATCCGGAAGGTAAACGTACTACCTTCCCCAGGTCGGCTCTCTACTTCTATCGAGCCTTCCAGTTTATCCAGAAGCGCCTTGACAATTGACATTCCAAGTCCGGTTCCTCTGTACAGTGTTCTGGCGTCATTCTTTTCCTGTGTAAAAGGTTTAAACAGCTGTTCTTTTATAAATTCTTCACTCATACCGATTCCTGTATCTACGATCTTAAATTCATACCACACGGTTGTACCGTCACAGGAAAGTTCTTCCGCATATGTATCAATTGTTCCATTTGATTTATTATATTTGATTGCATTGCTCAGAAGATTGACCATAATGCGGCGCAGCTGCAGGGAACTTCCCTTCAGAGCAGTATGCTGAATATTACTTCTGTGCTTGCGATGTGTAATACCGGATTCAACCAGCTGAGCATCCACCAGTGCTGCAACTTCATCCATAAGCTCACTTATATCAAATGCATCTTCATGGATCTCAAACATACCAGCTTCCAGTTTGCTCATATCAAGAACATCGCTGACCAGTTCCAGCAAATGTCGGGTAGACAACTGGATCTTTTCCAGACT
The DNA here is from genome assembly GCF_934424005.1 of uncultured Blautia sp. Taxonomy (GTDB): domain Bacteria; phylum Bacillota; class Clostridia; order Lachnospirales; family Lachnospiraceae; genus Blautia_A. The sequence continues at coordinate 61,572 of NZ_CAKRXI010000009.1, read as the reverse complement.
ATCATCGACTTTTTCCCAGTCATCCCTGTTCTTACGGATAATGTCTACCATTCCCATGATACCATTGATCGGTGTACGGATATCATGACTCATACGGTTCATGAATTCTGTCTTGGCTCTGTTTTCAGAATCCGCTTCTTCATAAGCCATCTGCAAACGTGCTTTTTCCTGCTGTTCCTTTTCATGGAAATCTGAAGTATTCTTAAACAGAACAATTCCATGGACTACGGAACTCTCTTTATCTGTATTCGCATCATACACCATATCTCTGGACATCAGAACTGTTTTCTGCAGCCATACCGGCTTATTTTCTTTTCCCATCATTTCGCAGTATTCTACTGTAACCTGCTTCGCACCTGTAGCAAATCGCTTCAGTAGTTTGAAAGAAGAATCAACGATTCTGTAGTTCTCCAAAGTATCTTCGGTCACATACCGACTCCGTTTATTGCAATAATCGCTATAAGAACATGGTATCTGTATATCATTTTCAACCTTAAATGCTGCCTCATGATAATAAACATTCTCCAGCTTATCATTTGTCAGATCCACAGTATAGACTGCATTTGCAGTCTGAAGGAGTGCCTCCGCATAATTCTCGTTTTCAACAATGGATTGTTTCAGCTGTTCATAATATCGATTCAGTCGAGCCTTTTCATCTGCTGTGTTTTCATTTTTATTCTGGAAAGGTTCAAATCCCAAAATAAAATGGTGCAGTCTGCCATCCTCTGTTTTGTTTACAAACAATACCGTCATCCGTCCACGGTGAATACTGTTTTCCCTTCGATATTGATACGGAAGTTCTATCCTCTCACCTTTAGCCCCAAGCTGCTCCGCAAGATAAGGAATCTGCAGTTCATTCCTCATACTCCTGCGGTTCTCATCCATTCCCAGTTCCTGCACGATCTGCTCGACCGCACCGGAATAGCTTCCATCCTCTGCAAGAAAGAAATTCGAACTCGCCCGCAGCACATAGTACTGATCCAAAAGCGCGTCACAGTAAATACAGTCTGTAAACTGATATCCCTTCGCTGTGATTTCTTCCAGAAGTTGAATATTCATCTTCTGTTTCTCCGCAGCTTCTTCCATCTTTGCACGATTCTTATCAATATACATGTTTTTATCGGCAAAACGAAAAAGTTCCCGCATCGTACTGCCTTCAAAATCACTTGACAACGCATAACCTGCCGCATAGCTGATCGGCATTTCCGGATGCTGTCTGGAATATTCTGCAGCATGATCGCGGATGTTCTGTAGACATTTCCGAACACCCTTATGATCTAGCCCTTTCAGAATCGCAATAAATTCATCACCACCATCACGGCCTGCAAAAAATTCTTCCGGTACTGCTTCACGGAGTTGGATTGCAAAAGAACGAATATACTCGTCCCCTTTGTCGTGACCCAGATTATTATTGATCGTTCGCAGATTGTTCAGATCAAACACACACATTGCCACCAGCTCGTTCTCCGGTATCGGCTCCGTCTCATTCAGAATCTCCTCACATTTGTTTTTGTTTGGAAGTCCCGTAGCCTCATCCAGATAGACTTTTTTCTGCAAAACCTTATTCTGAGCAGCAAAGCGTACTGCCTTTATCAGTTCTGCGGCAATGATCAGTACCAGTCCCAGGATATCAACCAATACAATTTTTTCCAGATAATCCAGTCCGGTCGCTTTTTTCTGTGAATATACTTCTGCAAAACCTACTGCCTCATCACAGATCCGGAAAAATTTTTCACTCTTTTCTATAATCTCTGTATTCTCATACCCCTTCTCACGCACAAGGAGGATTTCATCTCTCAGTTCGTCAAAATATTTTGCCAGTTCCCCCATCTTGTTCTGGAAATCTTTGTCATCCAGACGTACAAAACTCAGTTCCTCACTGCCATTTCGGAGTCCTTCTATATAAGAAGAAATCGTCTGATACATTTTATCCTGTGGTTCTCCGGAAATCTCCAGTTTGACCATACTCTGTGTACCGCCCCGGACAAATCCCGCATAATTCACTACCCTGGCTGTTCCCTGTATTTTGCCTACCATAGACATGATCACCAGAAACAATACGATCATTATCGTTGTCAGAACCATCATCGCAGCTCTCAAAAAATAGGTCTGTTTCTTTTCTTTATCCTTTTTCATTCTGTTCCCATCCCATCGATTGCCCCGAACTGCCGGCAGATCTTATTCTCTTTTTTATTTCGAATTCCGATTTCATAACTGAGTCTATTGTAACTGATTCCCTATTTTTCTGCAACATTACTCAAAATATGTGGTTCAAGCAACAGCAAGTGCTAAGTATGTGTATTTTATACAATTTTTATGATGTTTCATCTGTTTTTCATTGCTTTTTGCACAACTGCACTTTATAATAAAAATTATCAATTACCACATACATTTATTATGGAGGGAACATTATGAACGAAGAACTTTTTAACGAAGCGGCCAAATCAAATGTCCTGACAAAAAAGCTGATCGATCAGCTTCAGGAAAGCATGACCTACAGCAGTATCTCCTTTATCAACTGGACGATCGAAGTTCTGACTCTGATCAAGAACCGTCTGGAGCGTGGCGACAGAATCACTGATGAAGTATCCGGAGAAGTTTATACCACAAAAACCTTCCAAACATTTGTAAAGGAGAATTTCTCTTCTTACATTACCAGTCAAGTTTTCAAGGAAATTGTAAAACCTGAAAAAATCTATTTCTCTCTCAAAGCCTGTGACGGCGGTTACTGTCTGCTTGCAGCTGACTCTGACAGCGAGAAGACCTATGCGTGGATTTCCAGCCTGAGCAAACGTTTCTCTCTTGTTGAGATGATCGCAACCGGTGTCGTCTATGTCAAAGACACACGCACTGATACATATCAGCCGTTCATCTCCGCAAATGGCAAATACTGCCGTTATGACAAAGAAAAAGGAATCCTCGTAGAAATCTGAGTTCTACAAGAATTCCTGTTATAAACCAATATTTTTAAAATGCTGTCTCAGCCGGGGATTCAGCTCCGGCTGAGATATTTTTTATCTTCCTGTAATTCTTCCGATACCATAGGAGATCAGAAATACAGCAATATCTACCGCCACGATTGTGGAGCCAACCGGAGTACCTGCCAGAATGGAGATCAGAATGCCGGCAGTAGCACTTAAAACAGACAACACTGCCGCACTGATCGTTACCGAGCGGAAAGATTTGAACAACCGCATCGCTGACAATGCCGGGAAGATCACCAGTGCTGAAATCAGCAGAGAACCTACCAGATTCATCGCAAGTACAATAATTACCGCGATCACCACTGCAATCAGCAGATTGTAGGCATTTGCTCTCGTTCCGGTCGCTCTAGCAAAATTTTCATCAAATGTTACTGCAAAAATTTTATTATAAAAAAGAATAAAAATAGCAACAACCACAACTGACAGGATTGCACACAACCATACCTCGCCTTTCGTCAATGTAAGGATGGAGGTGGAACCAAACAGCGTACTGCACACATCTCCTGAAATATTCGGACTGGTAGAAAAAAGATTCATCAAAAGGTAACCAATTGCCAGGGCTCCGACAGAGATCATCGCAATCGCCGCATCGCCCTTGATTCTTGTGTTCTGACCAGCACGAAGAAGAAGGATCGCACAGATCACTGTTACCGGCAGGATAAACAGCATATTGTTGGTGATATTCAGGACAGATGCTATCGCCATTGCACCAAATGCTACATGTGAAAGTCCGTCACCAATAAAGGAAAATCGTTTCAATACCAGAGTCACGCCCAGAAGTGAAGAACATAATGCGATCAGAACACCAACGATCAATGCATAACGCACAAACGGATATTGAAAATACATACGAAGTGTCTCAAACATCTTATTCGTCCTCTCCTTCCTGTCCGGTAAACGCCTTTCCCAGACTGCTTTCCAGATACTGTTTCTTTGTTCCGAAGAAGCAATGCTCTCCGATATGCAGGATATGTGTTGCATATTTTACTGCCGCAGCGATATCGTGTGAGATCATAATGATCGTAATTCCATCTTTTTTATTCAGATCCTTGATCAACTGATACATCTCTGCTGTCACTCTCGGATCAAGCCCCGAAACCGGTTCATCCAGAAGCAGGATCTTCTGTGCTGCACAAAGAGCTCTTGCAAGAAGAACCCGCTGCTGCTGCCCTCCGGAAAGTTCACGATAGCACTGATCTGCCAGGTCCTGGATCATCATTTTTTCCATGGCCTTCTGGGCAACCATTTTTTCTTCTTTATTATAGAAAGGTCTCCATCCACAACGACTCTGGCATCCAGACAGTACGATCTCACGTACCGATGCCGGAAAATCTCTCTGTACCAGCGTCTGCTGCGGAAGATATCCAATTTCATTTTTTTTCAGACCGTCTCCCAGTTCGATGCTGCCACTGATCGGTGCCTGCAAATGAAGAAGTGTCTTCATCAATGTAGATTTACCCGAACCATTTTCACCTACGATGCAAAGGTAATCACCTGCATCAATAGAGAAATTCAGGTCTTCCTGAATTGCCCGGTTATCATATCCCAATGTAAGATTTTTACATGTAAGCTGTGCCATTGTTGTTCCTCTTTTCCTACTTAAGTGCTTCTTTCAGAACCTTCAGATTATCTTCCATCACAGAAAGATATGTCACCCCGTCTTTGATCTCATCCGAAGTGATCGACTGCATGGAATTAAGCTCAAGAATCTTCTGATCTTTCTCTTTTGTATTTTCAATCACTGTCTGGGCAATCCTGTCATCTGATTTCTCAATCGTTAATACTGTTTTAATTCCTAGCTCATCTAGCTTGCCAGCAAGAAATGTTACGGTCTTGAAGCTTGCTTCAGACTCTGCCGAACATCCGGAAAATGCAGCATAATAGTTCAGTCCATAATCATCGACCAGATAACGAAATGCAAAACGATCGGCAAAGATCAGCGTATTCTGTCTGTCTGTATCTACCGTTTCTTGATATTTCTGATCCAGTGTAGAAAGTTTTGCTTTGTAGTTCTCAGCATTTGTCTGATAGATTTCTTTATTCTCAGGATCCATCTCCTCAAGCGTTTCTGCAATCGCGTCACAGATCACAGAAGCATTTCGCATGGAAGTCCAGACATGCTCGTCATATTCCTTCTCATCCTCACCCTCATGGGCATGCTCGTCCTCATGACCATGTTCGTGTTCACTGTCCTGCATACCCTCAACTGTTTCTTCTTCCTTAATCGTATCGCCAAGGACTTCCATCAGATTAATCGTCTTCATCTCTTTATTCTGAGCCGATTCCAGTGCATCCTCAATCCACTGGTCGGATTCGCCACCCACATAGATCAGGAGATCACAGCTGGATACTTTCATAATATCTTTCACTGCTGGCTGAAAACTATGAAGGTCTGTCCCATTATCCAGGAGCATCGTGAGATTCACATCCGCTTCCCTGTTCCCCAGAATATTTCTTGTCCAGTCATATTCCGGAAAAATGGTCGTCACAATATTCAGTTTCCTGTCTGTTTCCTCCGTTGTCTTAGCTTCTGCTATGTGCATTCCTGAAAAAGGAACCGCAATGCTCATCACACCTAGCAGAATTGCCAGCGCACCAGTGATCCATTTTTTCATCCTTATACCTGCTTTCTTCTGTCTCAGCATTCTACTCCGTTACCTTATATTCCGCTTATTTTGCCCTGATATGTACAGTCTCTGTTTCTTTTTTGTCATCTTCCAGTCCTCTGCATTCTTCACAGATTCCATAAAAAACCGTTCTGCACGGATCCATGCGAAATCCGTGACTGTCCATCAGGTGCTGCTCCAGTTTAACCACATCCTCACAGTGAAGATGGATCAGTTTTCCACATTTTTCGCATTTGCAGTGGAAACAGGACATCTTGTGGCAATGCTCCTCTGCTCCAAGATATTCAAAACAGGCACTGCTTGTCCCGTCTACATTGTATTTTGCAACCAGTCCCTGCTCTACCATCTTTTCAAGATTACGGTAAACTGTTGTCGTTCCGACATTGATTCCCTGCTCTTTGAAATAGGAACAGACATCTGCAGCCGTCACGTGTATACCCTCTATCGTCTGAAGATAAGCCAGTATCTGTTTCATTTGTTTTGTCTGATAAGGTGCTTTCGTTCCCATAATTTCTTCCTTCTTTTTACCCAAAATGAAAACCGTTTTCATATTATAGCACATTCTGATAGAGTGTCAATATGAAAACGGTTTTCATTTTTGATATTTTTTCTTATTTAGTTATTCTTCCACTTTCATCTCGCGAACGATCTTGCGAAGTTTCAGAACCATGGATGGTGCTACTGAGAGCTCATCCAGTCCCATACGTACAAACTGCTCGGTAAGAGTTGCATCTGCTCCAAGTTCTCCGCAGATACCTGCCCATTTACCACATTTATGTGCATTGTCCACAACCATCTGGATCATACGCAGGATTGCTTCATGATGCGGATTGTAGAACTCATCCAGTTTTTCATTCTGACGGTCAATTGCCAGTGTATACTGGGTCAGATCATTCGTTCCGATACTGAAGAAATCAACCATCTCAGCAAGCTTGTCGCTGATGATTGCTGCTGCCGGAGTCTCAATCATGATTCCCTGTTCTGGAATCTTATACTGAATTTCCTGTGCTTTCAGCTCTTCTTCTACTTCTGCTACGATTTCGTAAATTTTCTTTACTTCTTCTGTAGAAGTGATCATCGGATACATAATAGAAAGATTTCCATAAACAGCTGCGCGGAGAAGTGCACGGAGCTGAGTTTTGAAGATTTCCGGCTGTTTCAGACAGATACGGATTGCACGGTATCCCATAGCCGGGTTATCTTCATTGCCAAGATTAAAATAATCTACCTGTTTGTCGGCTCCGATATCCAATGTACGGATAATAACCTTCTTACCTGCCATCATCTGTACTGCCTGCTTGTAAGCCTGGAACTGTTCCTCCTCAGTAGGGAAATCATTTCTTCCAAGATACAGGAATTCACTTCTGAAAAGTCCGATTCCACCGGCATCGTTTTCCATTACATAACCAATATCGCCAACGCTTCCAATGTTTGCATAAATATTGATCTTACGTCCATCCAAAGTAACGTTTTCTTTGCCTTTGAGTTCCTGAAGGAGTTTCAGTTTCTCAACTTCTTCCTGCATTTTGGTTTTAGTCTGTGCTTTTGTCTCTTCATCCGGATCAAAAGTAACGATTCCCTGGAATCCATCTACAACCGCAGTCATTCCACTCTGGAGAGCTTCCAGATCCAGTTTTACTCCGATCAATGCCGGAATATTCATCATACGCGCAAGAATCGCTGTATGAGAATTGGTAGATCCGTGAACTGTTACAAATGCAAGAATCTTATCTTTATCCATCTGGACTGTCTCACTTGGACTGAGATCATCCGCTACAATTACAGATGGCTCGATAGAGCTTAAATCCACATCTCCCTGGCCGCTTAAATTACGTACAAGACGTTCAGAGATATCTTTGATATCGGCAGAACGTGCTTTCATATAATCATCGTCCATGGAAGCAAACATCTCTGCAAAATTATCGCCGGTAACCGCAACCGCATACTCGGCATTGACCTGTTCCGTACGGATCATATTCTGGATTGCCTCCAGATAATCTTCATCCTCCAGCATCATCTGATGCACTTCGAAGATTGCTGCACTGGCTTCGCCAACTTCTCTGACAGCCTTGTCATACAGTTTCTGAAGCTGTTCCTGGGATGCTTTTAATGCCTCATCCACACGTTTTACTTCTGCTTCTGTATCTTCGATGCGGGTACGTTTTACCTGATAATCATTTTTCTTAAGAACCACGATCGGTCCCATCGCGATTCCTTTATATACAGATTTTCCCTGAAAACACTGCATTCCTTTTCCTCCCTGAATTCAAATGTAAACTGATTCTGGTCGTTCCAGCGAATTATAAATTGTTCTCAAAGAATTCTTTTAATGCAGCAGCTGCAGCTTCTTCATCAGCGCCTTCTGCTGTTACAGTAACAATGTCACCCTGTTTTACACCAAGAGACATAAGCATCATAAGCTGTGTAAGTTTTTTTGTTTTGCCATCTTTTGTGATGGTGCATTCAGATTCGAATTTTTTTGCTTCTTTTACAAGAAGTCCTGCCGGTCTTGCGTGGATTCCAAGTTCGTCTTTAATTGTATACTCAAATGTTTTCATAGTTTTGTTCTCCTTTTATATTATATTTTTGTATTTATATTTATCCTACAGTTACCTTCGACAGTGGCATTGAACTTTATATATCTTACTCATTGATATCCGTATCTAACATTCTTTCCAGATGCATGGCAAGATATCCGATCTCAATATCCGGAATTGGCAGTTTCAGACTTTTTTCCATCTGTCGGCAGATCCTCTCTGCTGACATAAATGGTTCCGGAAACTTTACGGACATATATTCATTCAGATTCATTTTCAGTTTCTCACCATGAATTGCACGTGCCACCATATAACGGACATGATTCATCAGTCGATTATATCCCAGAGACATGACATCAATGGAATTTCCAGTTTCTTTCTCAACAAGTGAAATACATTCCCGAACTGTTCTTGCAATTTCCATTGCCTGAGAAACATTTTCATCTACGATGGCAGCATGCACATGCAAGGCGATATAGCCAATCTCGTGTTCGTCAATCTCAATCTGCATTTTCTCTTTCAAGAGTTCCTGAATACAACTGGCTACTTTATATTCTTTATAAAACATAACACGGATGTCATCGGTCAGCGGGTTGCTGATCTGTTCTCCATTCTGAATGCGGCGGATCGCAAAGTCCAGATGATCTGCCATGGTAAAAAGAATTGTCCGGTCTACTTTGCCAAATTCCTGCTCCGCCTGATTCAGCACTTCGTTTGCAAACTCCAGACAAAGTGGTGAAACCGATTTGAGGATATCTTTTGCATCTCCTCTCTCTGTCATTTCTTTCAATGAATAAACCTTTGCTTCCGCAGTGACCGGAACAGTTTGTCCCACTTTCTTGCCAAAAGCAACTCCTTTTCCCATAACCAGACATTCCTGATTATTTTCATCCTGGATTCCCATAAAGGAATTATGATTTAAAATTTTTGCTATCCTGTATAACATCCGTATCTCTTCCCCATCCGGGTAGTTCTTACTGAAGAACCTCGATTTCGAAAAGCGGCTCCCCTGCTTTGACCTTACCCTCATTTAACAGATGGATTCTCTGGTTATCCTCCAGCTCTGTACAAAGAACCGGTGATACAATAGAAGGTGCATTTTTGCTCAGATAGTCCAGATCCAGTTTCAGCATCGGATCTCCTTTCTTCACTTCCTGCCCGCTTTCTACCAGTGCCTCAAATCCCTCACCATTCAGTTTTACAGTATCGATTCCTACATGAATCAGCAGACTGATTCCGGATTCTGTTACAAATCCAATTGCATGTTTTGTGTCAAAGACAAAGGCAACTTCTCCATCTTCCGGAGCTCGTACATAAGGATCTTCCGGTGTAACTACTGCACCGTCTCCCATCATCTTCTGGGCAAATGCCTCATCCGGTGCTGTAGAGAGATCAGCTGCTACACCAGTGATCGGGCTGGAGATCACAATACGGTCAACAACTTTCTGTCCGGCTTCTTCTTTCTGTTCACTTACTTCCTGTGTTTCAGCAGCTTCTGCCGGCGTTTCCAGAGTATCCGGTGCTGTTTCCAGATAATCCTCAAGATTTGATTTGATAACAGTAACATTCGGTCCGTAAATAACCTGTACACCAAGCCCTTTGTGTACCACACCGGATGCACCTGTTGCCTTTAACACACCATCATTTACCAGAGACGCATCCTTAACCGTACAACGAAGACGTGTTGCACAGCAGTCCACATCACTGATATTTTTCTTACCTCCAAGGCCTCTTGTGATCGCCTCGCTGACCGGATCAGAAGAACCAGCTTCAACAGCACCATTCTGTGCTTCCTTGCGGGCATTTACATCAGCCTTTGTATAAAGTTTTGTTTCTATATCATCATCTTCACGACCAGGAGTTTTAAAATCAAACTTTTTGATCATGAATTTGAAAATAAAATAATATAAAAAGAAATAAATAATACCAACCGGGATAACTCTCATCCAGCTTGTCTTTGCATTTCCCTGAAGGATACCAAACAGGAAGAAATCAAGGAATCCACCGGAGAAAGTAAGTCCTACGGCAATATTCAGCATATGTGCGATCATGTATGCGCTACCTGCCAGAACTACCTGAACAGCAAACAGTGCCGGAGCTACGAACAGGAATGAAAATTCCAGCGGCTCTGTAATTCCGGTTGCCATACATGCAAGCGCTGCAGACAGAAGAAGGCCTCCTGCCTGTTTTTTCTTCTCAGGTTTTGCGCACTGATACATAGCCAGTGCAGCTCCCGGAAGTCCGAAGATCATAAAGATAAACTCTCCGGAGAAGTATCTTGTTGCGTCAGCACTGAAATGTGCAATATTTGCAGAATCAGCTAGCTGTGCAAAGAAAATATTCTGGCCGCCCTGTACCATCTGTCCTGCAACTTCCATTGTACCACCGACAGCAGTCTGCCAGAATGGCATATAAAATACATGATGAAGACCAAATGGGATCAGAGCACGTTTAATAAGTCCAAAAATCAGTGTTCCAACATAACCGCTTCCTGTTACAAGACCGCCCAGAGCGTAGATTCCGTTCTGAACTACCGGCCATACAAAATACAGAAGAATTCCCACAAACATATAGACGATCGTGGAAATGATCGGAACGAAACGGGTACCTCCAAAGAATGACAGTGCATTCGGCAGCTGTATTCTGTAAAATTTGTTATGCAGGGCTGCTACTCCAAGTCCTACGATAATACCACCAAAAACGCCCATCTGCAGTGACTGGATACCACAGACAGAAGTGATCGTTCCCTCAAGAACGGATTCTGCGATCTCACCATTTGCAAGAATCTGTCCTGTAACTGTCAGCATCGCATTGATTGCTGTATTCATTACGAAAAATGCGATAACTGCTGATAAAGCTGCAACTTCTTTTTCTTTCTTTGCCATACCAATTGCAACACCAACTGCAAAGATCAGTGGCAGGTTATTAAAGACTGCACTTCCTACGCAGTTCATGATCACCAGCAGGGAATGAAGCAGTGTTCCGTCACCCAGAATCTTTGTCAGACCATATGTCTCAATCGTTGTTGCGTTTGTAAAAGAACTTCCGATACCAAGAAGAAGTCCGGCTACCGGAAGGATTGCGATCGGGAGCATGAAGCTTCGTCCAACTCGCTGTAAAACACCAAAAATCTTGTCTTTCATCTGAGACTCTCCTTCTATATATTTGATAGAAGTGAGTATGCATAAGTGCCTTGATCAACCGGTTTTTGTACAAAAAAAGGCACTAACATACATAAACACTTCTTGTTATGTATAGTTAATGCCTCCTGAAATCGAGTTACACACTACAACTGAAAAAAATATAACATGTCATTTAAGACTTTGTCAACCCACTATTTTAAATTTTTAGTTACTGTTCACTCCATTCACAGCAACTTGGTCAGAATCCATTCCAAATCAGTTCAAAAATTCAAATGGATCCTCATCCTTCAGAAAATGCATCAGCATATATGCACACATAATTGCCACACGTTCTTCTTTGAGGATTCGTTTTACTTCGGTACGGTCAGCGAGTACAATTTCAATCTCCTCACTATCCTCCTGTGCTGCCTTACTGATCTCACCGCTGGCATAGCCGTATACAGTTGCACAGGATTCATCTGTCATACCTACTGTTGTAAAGTACGGCTTTTCGAATGCAGGATCTACTTTCAAAGGCTCCAGTTTAAGACCTGTTTCTTCATACATCTCACGGACTGCACCTTCATGGAAGTCTTCGCCCGGCTCAACCAGGCCTGCCGGAAATTCATAAATGTAGTCGCCCAATGTGTAGCGATACTGACGTACCAGAACAACCCTGTCCTTCTTTTCTCCATAGATACTGTAAATGATCACGCCATCCGGATCATTACGTCCGGTCTTCAGTTTCAGCGCCGGAACATCCTTGGCTCTGGATGCCACGTAATAAGACACCGGGGTATTGTGAACACTTGTAGCATCCACATGATACAGATTGACAAAACGGTTATCTGTCATTTTTTCTACATTATGAATCTTTCCCATGGGTTTCCTCTTTTCTGCACACTCTGTCTGCTGTGCCTGAATCAGTCTCCCTTAAGGATAACACGAATTCTCTTATAAATAAAGAATACGATCACAGAAATCAGAATGTATTTAAATAAGTTAAATGGAACAATGATCAATGCCACAAATCCAAGAAGGCTGTTTACAGAAGGATGTACTGCTGCTCCCATTTCGATAAATGCTTCGATCGGCATGCCAAATGCTTTGCCATATGCCGGAAGCAGTACAAATGCATTCATCAGGCAGGCTGCTGCTGTTGTCAGTACAGTACCTACTGCCATTCCAATAACGGCATGTTTGCGGCTCTTGTTATGATGCAGTCTGTAGATGATTCCTGCCGGTACAACGAATGTACATCCAAAGAGGAAGTTTGCAAAATCACCAACCCCTGCTGTCATAGTTCCCATTGTTACAAGATGCACCAGAACTTTTACCACTTCGATCAGGATACCTGCGATCGGTCCCATTGCGAAGGCTCCTACCAGTACCGGAATCTCAGAGAAATCCAGCTGATAGAAGGATGGTGCCAGGAATGGGAGCGGGAATTCAAAATTCATTAATATTCCGGCGAGGGCTCCCAGCATTGCGACCTGTGTGATCGTTCTGGTACGACTCCTCTCCATTACGTTTCCACTTTTTAAAACCTGTTCACTCATACTTGTCTCTCCTTTTTTGAATTGTTCTTTTTTTCTAAAAGAAAATTCTACGCTATGCTGCAGATAAGTTTAGTGGGTAGATTAGTTTCTGCTGCATAAAAAAATCCCCGGGAATGATCTTCCCGGGGTACTGAGCACGTATGAATTATTCGTGTTCTTCTCTCATCCAGACTTTACTGTCGGTTCCGGAATTCTGACTTGTGCCAGTCACCGGATCAGCCGCCTTACGCGGGTCGCGGACTTTACCGCCGGTAGGGAATTCCAACTGCGTCGGTCACCCTGCCCCGAAGAATTTTCTTTTATCTATCCGTATTATATAACTAACTTTCTGAGAATGCAATATAAATTTTAGAAAGAAGGCTATGCTTAAAGTATTTTCTATATATTAATGAAGTTTCTTTGAGATATTACGGGAGGAGCTTCATATGTGCGGGACATTAAATAATGCTGCGTTTTCTACTCCGTGCATGCGCTTATTTGCCGCCAATCGCCCAAACTCGGCTACGCCTCAGACAGTGGGCTTGGTGGCGTCAGCTTGCCTGCACGTCATCACGAAAGCCTCGCAGACATTTAATGTCCCGCACATAGAAGCTCCCTCCCTGAATGTACCAAACATCAGACTTCAATAATCCAATATATTAGTATAAGAAAACTCCTTTCCTGCATACCCTTCATTTTCTTCACTTCAAATTGCCATGGGTGCCCCACAGGCTCGCGCTCCGCGCTAATATTTGACCGCCTGCGCCAGTGGCATCAGCCACTACCAAAAATAAAGTACGGTAAGAGTGAGGATAGAATTGAAAATGCCAGTCGGAAAGGACTCCGGTGATTATCATCTGAATCTGGTTCGCCTGAGAAAATTCGTCCAAGTATCGGAATGTACAGGTTTTTGCGTTGATACAGAAAAATGCTGCTGTCTGAGCGTAGCGAGTTCAGCATTTTCTGTATTGTTCTTAGCAAAGTTCTGTACTTCCTGATACTTTAGAATTTTTGAATTGAACCAAGTTCAGATGATAAGTCACGGAGTCCCTCACCAACTGGCTTTTTATTCACATCCCGTAATCACCGGGAATCCTTTATTATCTCTCCTCACGGAAATACGGTAATCCAAGTGCGGCCGGTGGCTGGTGCTCCTTCTTCTTTCGGAAGCTTGTAAACACCAGTACAATAATCGTTACAACATACGGCAGTGCCTTAAACACCTCCTGCATGCTTCGTCCCAGTCCCGGGATATACAGATACAGGATATAAAGTGCTCCGAAAAGGAACGCTCCCCAGATTGCATTCAGTGGTTTCCACAGTGCGAAGATTACCAGTGCGACTGCCAGCCATCCACGGTCACCAAATCCATTGTCTGTCCAGGTTCCGCCGGAATATTCCATTACGAAATAGAGTCCGCCAAGTCCGGCAAGCCCTGCTCCGATACAGGTAGACAGATATTTGTATTTGATAACATTAATACCTGCTGCATCTGCTGTTCCAGGATTCTCGCCAATTGCACGAAGATTCAAGCCTGCTCTTGTCTTAAATAAGAAGAAAGACAGAACCACCGCTGCGATCACACAGAGATATGTCATAAATCCATAGTTAAATAAAATCGGTCCGATCACCGGAATCTTAGATAATCCCGGAATTTTGGCTGTGTAAGCACTTCCTGTTACTTTTACAGAAATCTGTCCGACACCACCTGCAAGTTTGGAAATGGAACCACCAAAGAAGTTACCAAAACCTGTACCAAAGATTGTAAGGGCAAGACCGGTTACGTTCTGATTTACACGAAGAGTAATGGTCAGGATACTGTAGATCAGGCCACCGATCATTGCACATGCAAACGCACATACAAACGATATCAGAACCCCTATAAATGCATTCGGATTCGGGTTATCTTTTTCATAAAGAAAAGCTCCCATCAGGCCGGCAATACCGCCCATATACATAATTCCCGGAATACCAAGATTCAGGTTTCCGGATTTCTCCGTCATAATTTCACCAAGCGCACCATACAGAATACAGATGCCCTGGACAATTGCTTTTTGAATAAAGATGGTCAGTACACTCATTGCATCTACCTCCTATTTTTTTGTACGCTTTACTCTGTAGTTGATAAAGAATTCTGCCCCGATCAGGAAAAACAGAATAATACCGAGAATAACATCGGATGCATTTTCATTCAATCCATACTGAGTAGCAATCTGAACAGCACCCTGATCCATAAATACAATACCAAAAGATACAGCTACCATAATAAAAGTATTGAATTTGGAAAGCCATGCAACGATGATTGCTGTAAATCCACGTCCTCCTGCTGTTGCAGTGGAGATTGTATGACTCGCACCACTTACAATAACAAATCCTGCGATACCACAGATTGCACCAGAGATTGCCATGGTACGGATAATAACTTTCTTTACATGGATGCCGGCATATTTTGCAGTATTTTCACTCTCACCAACTACAGCGATCTCATAACCCTGTTTGCAGTATTTCAGATAAATGAACATCCCAACAGTCAGGATCAGAACGATCAGAACATTCCAGCCGTATTTCTGTCCAAACAGTTCCGGCAGCCAGCCTGCCTGTGTTGCCTGATTAATAATACCAACGGTATTGGAACCTTTTGGATTTTCCCAGAAAACGATACAATATGTAACCACCTGCATGGCAACATAGTTCAGCATCAGAGTAAACAGAGTCTCATTGGTATTCCAGTATGCTTTAAACACTGCCGGAATCATACCCCAGATCATACCACCAAGGACACTTGCAACGAACATTACGATCAGAAGCAGCACCGGAGACATCTTATCACCAGCATAGATCATGACTGCTGCGGAGCAGGCTCCACCAATCAGGATCTGGCCTTCTGCACCGATATTCCAGAATTTCATTTTGAATGCCGGAGCAAGTCCGATTGCAATACACAGAAGAACCATCGTATCACGTATTGTCTGCCAGATACGCCGTTCCGATCCCATTGCTCCATCCCAGATTGCTTTATATACTTCTACCGGATTCATCTTGACAAGTGCGACGATTACAGCACCGCACACGATCAGTGCAAGGATCAGCGCAATAAATCGAATCAACAGTCTTTCCTGCCATCCGGCTTTGTTTCTTCTTTTGCTTACCTGTAAGAAAGGTTCTTTATTCATTGACAACCCCTCCTTTTTCATGTTTCGTCATGAGAAGACCGATTCCTTCTTTGGTTGCAGTTCTGCCATCAACCACTCCGCTGATTTTTCCTCCACACAGTACCGCGATGCGGTCACAGAGTTCAAGTACTACATCAAGATCTTCAATTACGCAGACAACTGCTACGCCTTTTTTCTTCTGCTCATTCAGAAGCTGATAAATAACATGAGAGGTATTAATATCCACACCTCGAGTCGGGAATGCTACAAGAAGGACTTTTGGATTCTGTGCGATTTCTCTTCCTACCAGAACTTTCTGTACATTACCACCTGACATCTGGCGAACCGGTGCAGAAATACTTGGTGTCATAACTTCCAGCTTGTCTTTGATCTTCTCTGCAAGTGCTCTAGGTCCCTTACGATCCAGGAAAGGTCCCTTTCCATTACGATAACTTCGAATCATCATATTGTCCGTCATGTCCATATCACCGACAAGGCCCATACCAATACGATCCTCCGGAACAAAAGCAAGGCTGATTCCCGCTTCATTAATGGAAATAGAATCCATTCCGGAAAGTTCCATTTCACCACCGTTATCATCCAGCAGACGTATGGAACCACTTTCTACATTCTGCAATCCTGCAATTGCCTCAAGAAGTTCTTTCTGTCCACTTCCTGAAATACCGGCAATTCCAAGAATCTCCCCTGTATTGACAGTCAGATCCACATCATCCAGTGTCTTGACATCTTCTTTGTCCTTACAGTTGATTCCCTTAATGATCAGACGCGGTTTTACATTTTCAGGTTTCGGACGTTCAATGTTCAGGTCTACTTTGGCACCAACCATCATTTCTGAAAGACTCTGTACATTGGCCTGTGCTGTTTCTACCGTGTCAATATACTTACCCTTTCGAAGAATTGCAACGCGGTCAGACAAAGCAAGCACCTCCTGCAATTTATGGGTAATGATAATGATCGAACATCCATCGTCACGCATGTTTCGAAGAATATCGAACAGCCTGTCGGCTTCCTGTGGCGTCAATACTGCTGTCGGCTCATCCAGGATCAGGATCCTTGCTCCACGATACAGCATTTTCACAATTTCAACTGTCTGTTTTTCAGAAACGGACATTTCATAGATTTTTTTGGAAAGGTCCAGATCAAAACCATATTTATTGACCAGTTTCTGAATATCTTCGGTTATTTTTTTCATATTGAGTCTGGCCTTACCAGGCAGTCCCAATACAATATTTTCTGCTGCCGTAAGTACATCTACCAGTTTGAAATGCTGATGTACCATACCTATTCCTAATTCATAGGAATCTTTTGGCGAACGGATTTTTACTTCCTTTCCATTTACAAAAATATGGCCTTCATCCGGATAATAAATTCCATAGATCATATTCATCAGAGTCGTTTTACCGCTTCCATTCTCACCTAAAATTGCGAGAATCTCTGATTTCTTCAGTGTAAGATTTACATGGTCATTCGCCTGGACTGATCCAAATCGCTTGGAAATATCTCTAAGCTCAAGTGCATAAGTTTCTTCCACTATCGTTCCCTCCTTCTAGCTGACATATTGTCATATCTGCAAAAGGAACCTCCTCCCTGAAGATTTCCTTTGCACGTATAACAAGAAAAAAAGCAGAGCTGCTGACCCAGCAGCTCCGCCTGTTTCAGATCTTATTCTGTGATAGATGTGATTCCATCGATAGCTACATCGAATGCCGGCGCAGAACCATATTCTGATTCATGGAAATATCCATCAGAAACATATTCTGTATCACTGCCATCTTTCTTATAGGTAGTAAGTTCTTTGCCATCTACTGTAAATGTAGAAGTATCGAATACATGAAGGGATCCGTCTGCAAGTGCATCTTCCACTTCTTTTACTTTTTCGTCTGTTCCTTCTGCTACAACCTTCTCATTGAGAGGTGTGATCTTGTCTGCACCATCAGAGAATCCCTTGCACCAGTCAGTATCAATTGCTGTTCCGTCAAGCATGCACTGTACTGCATATGTGTAATATACACCCCAGTCCATGGATGCAGAAGTAAGAGCTGTGTTTGGTGCAACAGATGTCATATCGATGTTATATCCAACACAAGGAACGCCTGCTGCCTCACATGCTGTCGGAGCACCTGTTGTATCTGCATGCTGGCTGATCAGAACACATCCGTCAGAAATCAGCGCATCTGCACATTCTTTTTCAAGGTCGAAGCTTGCCCAGCTGTTTGTATATTTTACTTCCATAGTTACGGACGGGCATACACTCTTTGCGCCAAGGTAGAAAGAAGTATATCCGGAAATAACCTCTGCGTACGGGAATGCACCAACATAACCCATCTTGCAGCTATCTTCTGTAATAGTTCCATCTTCGATCATCTGATTCAGTTTAAGACCAGCTACTACACCGGACACATAACGAGCTTCATAAATGTTTGTGAAGTAGTTGTGCATATTGGAAAGTCCGCTTGATGCTGCCTGAGTTCCGGTTGCATGACAGAACTGTACGTCCGGATATTCTCCTGCGGCTTCAAGGATATAAGTCTCATGTCCGAAGCTGTTTGCAAAGATGATCTGACATCCCTGATCTGCAAGGTCTGCTGCTGCATCGTAGCATCCTTCATCTTCACCAATCAGAGTTTTTTCGATAACCTGTGAATCATCAATGCCAAGTGCTTCCTGCATTTCATCAATACCAGCCATATGAGCTGCTGTGTAACCTTCATTCTCATCACCGATGTAGATTGCACCAATCTTGAGGTCTTCCTTTGCAATACCCTTGCCACTTTCGCTGTCGTCACTTGCGTATACAGGTGCAGTCATAGTAACTGCCATAGCTGCTGCAAGTCCAATTGCCAATGCTTTTTTCATTCTTCTTTCCTCCATTTTCTGTGCTCTTACTCCTGTTGCGGAACAAAAGAGGCACAACTTTCTCAGTTACGCCTCTTTGCAAGTACTTTTACTATACATGGCGCTTTTTAAATTGTCAATAAATTTGCAAAAAACGTACTATTTATTTGATAACCTAATTTTTTTTGTATATTAATAAGGAAATAATAATTTTCTTGACTTTTTCACGTTAAAGCGTTATACTTTAGAAAGTTAATTTGATTCGAGCATGAATCAGTAAAATCAGGAGGATTAAAATATGAAAAAGCAGATTTTAGCAGGCATTCTGTCTGCAACAATGGTAGTTGGCATGGGTGGTGTCAGCGTATTTGCAGCAGATAAAGCAGATGATAAAACATACAACATCGGTATCTGCCAGCTCGTACAGCACGAAGCACTGGACGCTGCAACACAGGGATTCAAAGATGCGATCACAGAAGAACTTGGCGATAAAGTAACTTTCGATGAGCAGAACGCTCAGGGTGATTCCAATACATGTTCTACAATCATCACCGACTTTGTTTCTAAAAACGTTGATCTGATTCTTGCAAACGCTACACCTGCACTTCAGGCAGCATCAGCAGGAACATCTGACATCCCGATTCTTGGTACAGCTGTTACAGAATACGGTGTAGCACTTGACCTGGATGATTTCGATGGAACTGTT
The DNA here is from genome assembly GCF_934424005.1 of uncultured Blautia sp. Classification (GTDB taxonomy): domain Bacteria; phylum Bacillota; class Clostridia; order Lachnospirales; family Lachnospiraceae; genus Blautia_A. The sequence continues at coordinate 42,050 of NZ_CAKRXI010000009.1, read as the reverse complement.
GGCGGAAACATCTCCGGTACATCAGACCTTGCTCCGCTTGAAGATCAGGCTGCAATGCTCAACGAACTGTTCCCGGATGCAAAGAATGTTGGTCTTATCTACTGTTCAGCTGAAGCCAATTCCCAGTATCAGGTTGATACAGTAAAAGCAGCTCTTGAGAAATTAGGTTACACATGTACTTATTATGCATTCTCAGACTCCAACGACCTCTCTTCTGTTGCTACAACAGCAGCTACTGAGAGTGATGTGATCTATGTTCCGACTGATAATACTGTTGCTTCTAATACAGAGATCATCAACAACATTTGTCTTCCGGAAAAAGTTCCGGTAATCGCAGGTGAGGAAGGTATCTGTGAAGGATGCGGTGTTGCTACACTTTCCATCAACTACTATGACCTCGGTGTTGCTACCGGTAAAATGGCTCTCAAAGTTCTTGTAGATGGTGAAGATATTTCCAAAATGCCAATTGAATATGCTCCACAGTTCACAAAAGAATACAACCCGGAAATCTGTGAAGAACTCGGTATTGAAGTTCCGGATGATTATGTAGCAATCGGTGCAGACGAAGAAGAAGCTTCTGATGATGATGCAGCAAAAGACGAGACAGCTGAAGAGGAAACAACCGAAGAGGCTGAATAATTTTCGAAGATAATCAAACATTACAAATTTATACAGGCAGCGGGAAAGGAATTATCCTTTCTCGCTTTCTGTGCTATCAGGAGGAACTGAAAAATGAATATTCTTACTTTAATCAATGCACTTCCAGGCGCTGCTGCGCAGGGTCTGATCTGGGGAATCATGGCAATTGGTGTTTATCTCACCTTCCGTATCCTCGATGTAGCCGACCTTACCGTTGACGGCACCATGTGTACTGGCGGTGCTGTCTGCGTTATGATGCTGATGAGCGGCCACAGTGTGTGGGTTTCTATGCTTGCTGCTACCGGAGCCGGAATGCTTGCCGGTCTCGCCACAGGTATCTTCCACACATTCATGGGAATTCCCGCGATCCTCGCCGGAATCCTGACTCAGCTTGGTCTTTACTCTGCCAACCTTAAGATCATGGGAAAAGCAAACCAGGCAGTAAACGGAAACAAATTTGATCTGCTTGTTTCCCTCCGTAATGTAAAAAATGTTCCATTTTATCAGAATACAATTTTCATCGTTGCAATCTTTATCGTTGTTCTGATTGCAATCCTTTACTGGTTCTTCGGTACAGAACTTGGATGCTCCCTCCGCGCTACCGGATGTAATCCGAATATGTCCCGTGCACAGGGAATCAATACGGATGTATGTAAAGTTCTTGGTCTTATGATCTCCAACGGACTGGTTGCACTTTCCAGTGCTCTCCTTGCACAGTATCAGGGATTTGCTGATGTCAACATGGGACGTGGTGCTATCGTTATCGGTCTTGCTGCAGTTATCATCGGTGAAGCAATCTTTGGAAAGATCTTCCATAACTTTGCGCTTCGTCTTCTCAGCGTTGCTTTTGGTTCTATCCTCTACTATCTGGTACTCCAGACAGTTATCTGGATGGGTATTGATACAGACCTTCTGAAGATGCTGTCCGCACTTGTAGTTGCAGTCTTCCTTGCTGTTCCATACTGGAAAGCAAAGTATTTTTCTAAACCAGTAAAACGTGGAGGTAACAAATAATGCTCGAACTTAAGAATATATATAAAACCTTTAATCCTGGAACCATTAATGAGAAAGTGGCTCTGAATGGTCTGAACCTTACACTGAACGAAGGAGATTTCGTCACTGTTATCGGCGGTAATGGTGCCGGTAAATCCACGATGCTGAACGCTGTTGCAGGTACCTGGATGGTCGATGAAGGCCAGATCATCATTGACGGAATCGACGTTACCAAATTATCCGAGCACAAAAGAGCTGCTTACCTGGGACGCGTGTTCCAGGATCCTATGACAGGAACAGCTGCCACAATGGGAATTGAAGAAAACCTTGCCCTTGCAAAACGCCGCGGAAAAACACGTTTCCTTAAATCCGGAATCACAAAGAAAGAACGTGAAGAATATAAAGAACTTCTGAAGATTCTTGGCCTTGGACTGGAAGATCGCCTTACTTCCAAAGTCGGACTTCTCTCCGGTGGACAGCGCCAGGCACTTACTCTGCTGATGGCAACCCTCCAGAAGCCAAAGCTTCTGCTCCTCGATGAGCATACCGCAGCCCTTGACCCGAAAACAGCAGCCAAGGTCCTTGAGATCACTGAGATGATCGTAAACCGCGATCATCTGACAACAATGATGATCACTCATAATATGCAGGACGCTATTACACACGGAAACCGCCTGATCATGATGATGGAAGGAAAGATCATCCTGGATATTCAGGGGGAAGAAAAGAAGAAGCTTACGGTAAGAAATCTGCTGGATCAGTTTGAGAAAGCCAGCGGACAGGAGTTCTCCAATGATTCTGCTCTGCTGAGCTGAGATGGGGATTTAGCAAAAGATATGGTTCATCTTTTACGCAACTAAGTAAAGATATATGATTTTTCTTTTACGCAAACACTAAAGAAGTAATATTAATATTCACGCAACTAAGTAAAGATATATGATTCTTCAACGGCTTCATCATCCGGAAGTACTAAGGAATAACCCTCGTGTTAAATGCATTCATAAAAATCACAAACTCGCTGACGCTCAGACAGTGTGATTTTTATGAATAACACACTCGGAACATTCCTAAGAACTTCCAGGATTCTTGCAGATGTTGAATTAATCATATATCTTTTTTAGTTGCTGTAACTCGAAATATTAATTTATATTTGCCATCCAAAATACTCTTATGCCACAGTAAAATAAGCAGCTCAAATTCTTTCATAGTTTCTATAATATTCTTTAGTTTACTTCTAATCCTGAATATATTCTTTTTATATACTCTCCTCATCTCGCTCAGCTGCCTCCTTCCCGGAGGGAGCCCGGCCACACACCGCAGAAGGCTATAGCAAAGAGCAGGAAAGTGCGGCGTGCTTTAATATGCATAATCTAGGTACTTTCCCCACGCGACACTACAAATAGCGCTGTCCAGGCCAAGGGGGCTTTTATAAAGCTGGCGAAAACGTAAAAACGGGCTGCAGACAGGATGTATGTTTGCGTAAGTACCAGTATGTTGAACGTGCAGGTATAATGTGCATGAATTCCAGAAACCTCTGCAATCGTCCGTAGAAATACTTGAATATACCCATTCCCCCCACGCCACACTACAATCAGCGCTGTCAAGTTCAAGGGGACTTTTATAAAGCTGGCGAAAATGTAAAAACGGGCTGCAGATAGGATGGATAAGCTACTCTGTATGTACCAGTAGAAGTACTTGGCGTATAGGACTTTGCGTTGATACAGAAAATGACACTGTCTGAACGAAGTGAGTTTGTCATTTTCTGTATTGTATTTAGCAAAGTTCTCATGCGCTTAGTACTTCCAGGTGCATGCAGCCGTAGCTACATTCATCCTATCTGCAAGCCCGTCATTTATTTTTTATTCCTGCTTTATTTGATTCCCTTCATGGACAAGCTGATTCGCTTCTTCTTCAGATCAACTCCTATTACTCGTACATCTACAACATCCCCAACAGACACTGCCTCCAGTGGATGTTTGATATATCTCTCTGTCATCTCAGAGATATGCACAAGTCCATCCTGATGTACACCGATATCGACAAACGCCCCAAAGTCAATTACATTACGTACGGTTCCTTTAAGGATCATGCCTTCTTTCAGGTCCTTCATATCAAGTACATCTGTTCTCAGTACCGGCTTCGGCATCTCATCACGAGGATCTCGTGCCGGTTTTTCCAGTTCTTTGACAATATCACGAAGTGTCGGTTCACCAACGCCAAGCTCTTCTGCCAGTTTTTTGTAATTCTTAATCTGTCTGGAAATACCACTCAGTTTGCCGGCTGTGATATCTTCTGGTTTGTATCCCAGTTTTTCCAGAACCTTCTGCGCAGCTTCATAGCTTTCCGGATGAACACTTGTCGCATCCAGTGGATTCTTTCCACCTGTGATACGTGCAAAACCTGCACACTGTTCAAATGCTTTCGGTCCGAGCTTTGCAACTTTGAGAAGTTCACGACGACTTTCAAATCTTCCGTTCTCTTCACGATAAGCCACAATATTCTTCGCGATCACTTTGCTGATACCTGAAATATATTCCAGAAGGGATGCAGATGCTGTATTCAGATCCACCCCAACTTTATTTACGCAATCCTCTACGACTCCACTCAGAGCCTCTCCGAGCTTCTTCTGGTTCATATCATGTTGATACTGCCCTACACCGATAGACTGTGGAGTGATCTTGACCAGCTCTGCCAGCGGATCCTGCAGACGTCTTGCGATAGAAGCCGCACTTCTCTGTCCGACATCAAAATTCGGGAATTCCTCAGTTGCCAGTTTACTTGCGGAATATACAGAAGCTCCTGCCTCATTTGTGATCACATACTGTACCTTCTCCGGAATTTCTTTCAGAAGTTCTACAATGATCTGCTCAGATTCTCTGGATGCTGTTCCATTGCCCAGAGAAATCAGAGAAACATTATACTTTTTGATCAGCTTCTTAAGTGTTTCTTTTGCAGCACGGATCTTTGCATCATTTGTCGGTGCTGTCGGATAAATAACAGTTGTATCAAGAACCTTTCCTGTCTCATCTACAACAGCCAGTTTACAGCCTGTACGGAAAGCCGGATCCCATCCAAGAACTACTTTACCAACGATTGGAGGCTGCATCAGAAGCTGCTCCAGATTCTTTCCAAATACATGGATTGCCCCGTCTTCGGCCTTTTCTGTCAGATCACTTCGGATCTCACGCTCAATCGCAGGTGCGATCAGACGTTTGTAACTGTCTTCCACTACTTCGCGAAGAATCGGTTTTGTAATTGGATTTTCTTTTGTAATGACCTGTTTCTGAAGCCATCCCATTGCTTCTTCTTCCGGTGCATTGACTTTAACCGTAAGGATTTTTTCTTTCTCACCACGATTCAGGGCAAGCACACGATGTCCCGCAAGCTTTTTGATCGGCTCTTCAAATTCATAATACATTTCATAAACAGAAGTTTCTTCCGGTTTCTTCGCTGTAGAAGCAACAGAACCCTTATCCATAGTCAGTTTACGAAGATAAATACGGTAATCTGCCTCATCAGAAATGTGCTCTGCAATAATATCTTTGGCTCCATTGATCGCATCTGCTACGCTTTCCACACCTTTGTCTTCTGATACAAAATCCTGTGCTTCTTCTTCAATCGGCTTGTCTGTCATTTGAAGCATAATGATATTTGCCAGCGGTTCCAGTCCTTTTTCCTTCGCAATGATCGCACGGGTACGACGTTTCGGTCGGAATGGACGATAAAGATCCTCTACTACGACCAGTGTCTGTGCATCAAGGATCTGTTTCTTCAACTCTGCCGTCAGTTTTCCCTGCTCTTCAATGCTTCCAAGTACCTGATTCTTTTTTTCTTCCAGATTACGAAGATAGGTCAGTCTTTCATGAAGAGTACGAAGCTGTTCATCATTTAAAGAACCAGTTGCTTCTTTACGGTATCGGGAAATAAACGGGATAGTACAGCCTTCGTCAATCAATTTGACTGCAGCTTCTACCTGCCATTTTTCTACATTAAGTTCTTTGGTTATCACCTGAATAATATCCATTATAGTCTCCTTTTTCATGCATGATAATCATTGTATCTTTTATATTTTGTTTTCTGTTCTATGCTTCTGAATTATAATCATCACCGGTTCGGTCAGATATCTCCTGAATTCCCGTATACTGCCGGTCAGTTCTCTGCTGATCGAGTTCTCCTGTTACATACATATAAAATGCAGTTTCTGTAAACTGCATATACGGCATCAGCCACAGCAGCCCAATATAAAGAGTAAACAGTGATAAAAACAGCAGTGGGACAAAACTAAGTTCCAACATCAGATACTGCCAGATATGCCCCTTCATGGCATGTGTACTTGCTTTCAGTGCCTCTATACCACCCATTTCCGGATCATCAGCCAGAAAATAGAATGTCAGTGCAAATGGCACTGTAAAAATCACACTCAATACCATTGCAAGAAGCCACGCCCCCAGCAGAAGCTGATACCAGTGAATCATGCTTTCCACAGTCTCTCCCGGATTTACCATATAAGTCACATAATAGAATGGAATCTGCACTACTGTGTCGATCAACGCTACGACCAGTCCGGCAACCAGTACTCTGTCCGGCTGGTTATGAAACATATACAGCAGATCACTCAGGCTGTAATCCCTGCCTCTGCAGATATTCAGCTGCATATAGCTGTATCCGGTACTGAAGATCATTCCTATCAGAGATACAATAAACACAAAAATTTCGCTTAATACCAATGCAAATACGGAATCTCCCGGAAACAGCTGTACAGCAAAAATATTTCCGATAAAATTAACAGCTACAACGGCCAGCATTGCAGCAATTGCAATCCCCCAGTTTCCTTTCAGATTACTCTTTGCATAGGATTTCCAGTACTTTCTCTGTCCAGTCATTTTTCTCCTATCTGCCTTTTTTCAGGCATCAGACAAAAATTCCACCTTCGCAAAACCGAAGATGGAATTTACATATTTTGAATTTTACTGTTCCTTACTTCTGCAATGATCCCGACATCCTGTATCAGTCTGCAAGATTAAATGCGTCATGTACTGCATTCATGGCTCTCACACCATCTTTTTCATTGATCAGAACAGTTACTCGAATCTCAGAAGTTGAGATCATATTAATGTTTACGCCCTCATTATAAAGACTTTCAAACATTTTTGCAGCCACACCAGGGTTGCTCATCATTCCTGCACCAACAATAGAAAGTTTTGCAATATTTCTCTCTGAATGCAGTTCCTGATAGCCAAGTCTGGCTTTATTTTCTTCAAGAGCCGCAATTGCATCATCCAGATCTTTGCCATCTACCGTAAAGGAAATATCCTTTGTACCTGCACGTCCGATAGACTGCAGAATAACATCAACATTAATATGTTTTTTAGCAAGAACATCAAATAATTTAAACGCCATACCCGGTACATCTTTCAGACCGATAACGGCAATCCTTACTGCCTCTGTATCAAGCGCAACACCGCTGATCAGCATTCTTTCCACTGTAACTTCCTCCTTTACGACAGTTCCCTCACTGTTATTCAGACTGGAACGTACCACAAGCGGTACTCCATATTTCTTCGCCATCTCTACAGAACGGTTATGAAGTACTCCTGCCCCAAGCGTTGCAAGATCCAGCATCTCATCATACGTAATTTCTTTCAGCTTACGTGCTTTCGGAACCTTACGTGGATCTGCTGTATAAACTCCGTCTACATCTGTATAGATTTCACAGGCATCTGCATGAAGAGCTGCTGCAAGAGCAACTGCAGTCGTGTCAGAACCGCCTCTTCCCAGAGTTGTATAATCATCGTATTTATTGACTCCCTGGAATCCTGTAACAACGACGATCTTATGATTTTCCAGTTCTCTGCGGATACGTTCTGTATCAATTCTTTTGAGGCGGGCATTTCCATGCACACTTGTCGTATGCATAGCTACCTGAAATGCATTCAGTGATACCGCCGGAACTCCCAGTTTGTCAAATGCCATTGCCATCAGAGATACAGACATCTGTTCTCCAATCGTAAAGAGCATATCCATTTCTCTTTTTGGTGGTTTTTCATTAATATCTTCTGCCATGGAAATCAGTTCATCCGTATATTTTCCCATTGCAGAAAGAACGACTACCACATCATTTCCTTTTTTATATTCTTCAACACATCTGTTGGCAACATTGTAGATACGTTCTTTGTTTGCTACAGATGTACCTCCGAATTTCTTTACTATTAACATAGTTTCCTCCCGGAATACAATTTTATCAATCCTTTACACGGATCATTGCGATCACTTCTCCACCCAGTTTACTGATCTTTTCTTTATATTCTTTCTGTTTCATGCACTCTGTAATGAATCCGAATTCATCTGGAAGAGAAGCAGCTTTTACAATCTGAAGTTTTCCAAAAGCGGCTTCTGCCTGTGCTTCCGTCACACCTTTGACTCTTACAAAAAATCTTCCCTCTGTCTCATCCATCGGAGTCAGTTTCATCGGCTCATTTGACCAGTTTGTTGCAATATTTTCATGAAGATTCTTCGCTTCATCAACGACATCTGCAACTACTGCACTTGCTGTTGGAAGCTTTCCTGCTCCACTTCCGTAGAACATTGCATCTCCAAGCATGTTTCCATGTACAAAAACAGCATTAAAAACATCATTAACACTGTATAACGGGCTCTTCTGGCCAACCAGGAACGGTGCAACCAGTGCGGTGAATGTGTCCTCACCCAGTTTTCGGCTGGTTCCGAGAAGTTTAATGGTCATACCAAGTTCTTCTGCATATACCATATCTTCTGGTGTGATCTTTGTGATTCCTTCTGTATAAACATCTTCATAATTCAAAAACTTTCCATAAGCCAGAGAGGACAGGATTGCGATCTTACGGCATGCATCATAACCTTCTACGTCTGCGGTCGGATCAGCCTCTGCATATCCCTTCTGCTGTGCTTCTTTAAGAACCACATCAAAATCAGAACCTTCTGTTGCCATCTTGTACATCATGTAGTTGGTAGTTCCATTTAAGATTCCTGTGATCTCATCGACTTCATCTGCTGTCAGAGATCCGTTAAGTGCTCGAATGATCGGAATTCCGCCACCGCAGCTTGCCTCAAACAGGAAGTTGATGTTCTTTTCTTTTGCAATCTCCATCAGCTCCGGGCCATGCTTTGCAACCAGTGCTTTATTGGAAGTGCAGACACTCTTACCTGATTCCAGCGCTCTCTTTACAAAGGTATATGCCGGTTCAATACCTCCCATAACCTCTACTACAATGTCTACTTCCGGATCGTTGGCTATGATCTCATAATCATGTACCAGAACTTCCTGTACCGGATCTCCCGGAAAATCTCTGAGGTCAAGAACATATTTGATATTGATCTCCTGACCTGCCCGTTTATTAATGCTTTCGTGGTTTGTGTTGATAACCTCCACGACACCACTTCCAACTGTACCGTATCCTAATACCGCAATATTAACCATATCTTCCTCCTATGTAAAAAAATTTCTATTCTCTTCCAAGGATCTTCAGATAATGAATTCCTTCCCGACTTTCAATTTCTTCAACCATGGCCTCTGCATCTCCCTCTCCCGGAAGAATATCTACACTGAGTGTGAGAGTTGCAATTCCATTGATTGGAATACTCTGATGAATCGTAAGAATATTTCCATGAAAATGTGCAATGGTCTGAAGTACCACAGATAAAAGTCCAGGTTCATCATCCATCTGAATAATGAAGGTAATGGTCTTTCCTCTTGCCTCTTCGTGAAAAGGAAAAATATCATCCTTATATTTATAAAAGGAGCTTCGACTGATTCCGGTCTGTTCTGCTGCATCCTGCACAGTCTGTGCCCTGCCTGAATCAAGCAGGCGCTTTGCCTGTACCACCTTCAACAATACTTCCGGAACTGCCCGCTCCCTGACTACAAAATACTTTTTCTTCTCTGTTATTTTTTCCATTCCAATCTTCCTGTTCCTGTTGAGTCCTTAATCCTTTTACAGTGTATATCCGTCACATTATGGATACTACTTGTAACCAAAATAATACATATCCCTCTTCGGGCATGTCCATATATCAAGGACACGTGTTTCCCTACGAGGGATATGTTATCATACCAGCCCACACTCTGCAAGGATTTTTTTGTCGCTCCAAACAGGCTGAAAACTGATTTTGTGTTACTGCTTACCTCGTTCGCAGCACACGCTGGGATTACTGCTGCTCTGCTGGTTTATTTGACAGAGCAATCCATTTCAGATATGCATTAATGAATGGATCAATGTCTCCATCCAGGACGGCATCCACATTACCGGTCTCTTCACTGGTTCTGTGGTCTTTTACCATCGTATATGGCTGCATAACATAGGATCTGATCTGGTTTCCCCAGCCGATATCAGTAACTTCACCACGAATACCGGAAAGCTTTGCCTCTGCTTCCTGCTGTTTCAGAAGATACAGCTTCGCTTTCAGCATCTGCATGGCCTTATCTTTATTCATATGCTGAGAACGTTCATTCTGGCACTGTACCACGATTCCTGTAGGGAAATGTGTGATACGGATTGCAGAAGATGTCTTGTTGATGTGCTGTCCGCCGGCACCACTGCTTCGATAGGTATCAATACGGATATCATCATCATTGATCTCAACATCCAGATCTTTTTTAATATCCGGCATAACATCGCAGGACACAAATGAGGTCTGACGTTTACCGGCTGCATTAAACGGTGAAATACGTACCAGACGATGTACACCCTTTTCGGATTTCAGATAACCATAAGCATTTTCACCATTTACCTGGAATGTAACAGACTTGACACCTGCTTCATCTCCATCCAGATAATCCAGAACTTCCATTGTAAATCCCTTACGGTCTACCCAGCGGCTGTACATACGATAAAGCATTCCACACCAGTCGCAGGCTTCTGTTCCACCTGCTCCGGCATTTAGCTTAATGATCGCATTTTCACTGTCATATTCTCCTGATAATAAAGTTTTGACACGAATACTGTCAAAATTCTTCTGGAATTCATCCAGCATTTCCTGAATCTCCGGAATGATTTCCGGATCATTTTCCTCATAGCCCATCTCGATCATGGTCTCCATATCTTCCATCTGGGTTTCCAAACTGTGATAGATTTCCATATCGTCCTTCATGCTCTTGAGTTCTTTCATCTTCTGCTGGGAAACTTCTGCATTATCCCAGAAGTCCGGCGCTTCCATTTCACGCTCTAATTCTTCAACCCTCTGCTCTTTATTAGCGAGGTCAAAGTGAATCCCTCACTTCCACTAATGGTTCTGTGTATGTTGCAAGAATACTCTTGAACTGATCTAATTCAACCACAGCTTCACCTTCTTTCTATATAATAAATATAAATAATCATATACTGTTATACAATACCATAATTTTGCCTATAATTCAATCTTTTCCAGATCTTCCGGCACGTACAGATTTCCGCTGAAATATTTCTTTCCCTCTTCTGTATATAATTCTTTACGACGTGCAATATTTTTATCCTCTGTGTGATAAAGGATCAGATTCTGCACTCCCAGCTGTTCTGCCAGTTCACTGGCATCTTTGGCTGTGGAATGGTGTTTCTCATATGGATGAAAAATATCCGCCTGATCATACAGACAGAATGCCTCATGAAGCAGCCATTTGCTGTTCTCGGCATATTTTTTCTCGCATTCATTATATGGTTCATCTCCACAGCAGGTAAGCTTCTCGCCGTTTCCCATATCCATACAGAACCCGTACTGTTTTGCTTTTGTAGACTGAATGTCAAAAAAGGTGACCTTATGCCCCATCAGTTCTCTTTCTTCGCCATCGTTTACGACAACCAGATGCAGGCGGTCTCCGATAAAACAGGTCTGTTTTGCCGGGTAGAGTTTCTCCGCAAAGTCTTTCAACAGACTGATTACTTCATCATGTCCGTAGATCCAGGCTTCTCCCTCATACTGCCCCTGTTTCATATTCTGGCAGATCATACGGATCATCCAGATAATTCCCATAAGATGGTCCACATGTTTGTGAGTCACGAAAATTTCTCTCATATCTTTCCAGTCAAAACCGGCCTGTTTCAGCTGACGAAGCAGCGTGTTTCCACCACCACCGTCCACAAGAAGATGTTTATCCCCATCCTCCACCACAAAACATGTGTTATAGCACTCCGTAACCATTGCATTTCCTGTTCCAAGCATTGTTATATTCATGGAAAACTCCTCCTTGATATTTTCAATAATATTGGCTATATCTTACCATAATGCCAAAAGAAAAGGAACAGTCGTCCTGTACTGTTCCCTCTAAAATACGTCTTTTACTATGATTCACTTATGAGAAAAAGCCTTCCGCCACGCTCATATCTGCAACATATCCGACGCTGCCGGTCATGTAAATCGTATCGTCATCTTTGATGTCAATCTGGATCATACCGCCTGGCTGATTTACATTGACTCTGTTTTCAACAAGTCCAAGTCTGTATGCTGCCACAGCTGCCGCACAGCTTCCTGTTCCGGAGGCTTTTGTATATCCCGAACCTCTCTCCCAGATTTCAATGTCCAGGTTGCCTGTATCGATCTTGCGGCAAATCTGAAGATTCATTTTTTCCGGGAATTCATCAGCATTTTCCACATATGGTCCGAGCTCTTTTGCCAGTTCCGGTGTCACCTGATTCATAAAAATAATGCAATGTGGATTTCCAACGGTCAGACAGGTAGCTTTGTATTCTTTATTATGAAAAGTAAAGGACTCATTGATTACTTCACGAACTTCTCCAGTTACCGGAATTTCCCTGGAGATAAAAGAGGCTTTGCCCATTTTTACACGAAATTCAGTAGCACGATTGTTCAGGCATTCCACCTCGATCGGTCCGGAAAGTGTCTGAATACTGAATTTCTGCTCTTTTACATATTCATGATCCATCAGATATTTTGCAAAAATACGGACACCGTTTCCACTGATGGCAGCTTCACTTCCATCTGAGTTAAAAATACGAACGCCCATCTTTCCATCAATTTCAATCGGTCCGTAGAGAATACCGTCTGCGCCAAGTCCAAAGCCTCGCTGGCACAGCAGTGCGATTTTCTTGCCTTGAAGTTGTACACGGTTTTTGTTTGGATCCAGCACCAGATAATCATTTCCAAGTCCCTGATATTTTATCATTGTAATACAGTTATCCATAACCATATCCTCTCTTTCCGAATTAAGTAATCGTATTTACGTACGTCTTTTGTTTCAGTATATAGTTTTCTTTTTGCTATGTATATAGAATAAAATGCGTGCTATATTGCAAAAAATGCTATAATATAATAAAATGATTATATAAAATCCTAATATATCGCAAACATTCGTTTTCTGAGGAGGTATCTCATGGATTATTCACAGTATAATCTCGAAAAAACCGGATATCTGAAAGAAGATTTTCGACTGTTCCATATCAATGACCAGACAAAGAAAGATTTTTCTTATCATTATCATGATTTTCATAAAATCATTGTTTTTATTTCCGGGAAGGTAACCTATCATATAGAAGGAAAAGCATATCATCTGAAACCACGGGATATTCTGCTTGTCAGCCAGGGTGCGATCCACAAACCAGAGATTGATCCATCGATTCCGTATGAGCGCTATATTTTCTGGATTCGTGATGATCTTTCCTGCCAGGAATTGAATACCTGCTTTCAAAAAGCAAATGATCGCAGTTTCAACCTTGTAAGAGCCGATTCTGCCCTGCAGGAACGCCTGAAAGATCTGCTTCCAGAAATAGAGCAGACCTTACAGAATAAACATTTTGGAGATCCGGTACTGAAAGATGCGCTGTTTACTCAATTTATGATATATATCAATCGAATTTTTCTTCGCACGAGCAGTTCCCCGGATAAAAAAGCATATTCTTCTGACACACAGGTGGAGCAGCTACTGAAATATATCAACCGCAATCTATCAGAAAATCTCTCAATTGATCAACTTGCAGAGCGATTTTTTCTCAGCAAATATCATATGATGCGAAAATTCAAAAATGAGACCGGCTACACTATCCACAACTATATTACCAGTAAGCGGCTCCTCATGGCACGCTCTCTCATCAGTCAGGGAATACCCGTTATGAAAGCTGCACTGGCGAGTGGATTTCGTGATTATACAACGTTTGTCCGGGCATATAAGAAACAGTTTGGGAAAGCACCATCCTACGAATAAAATAAAATAAATTTTTGTTTGACATTTTCTTTCCATTTGTTTACTATAATATCAATAAGAGGGAGTAGTTATCATCCTGCATACAGGGTGAAACAATGATCGTCATCACGCCCTGCGGCCGGTTATTGTTGTAATCAACGAGACTTTTATCAATCAATTTTTTTGATGTGATAGAGGTCTCTTTTTTATTCCATACCTTTATCACAGGAAAGGAGCTTATATGGAATATCTGTTACTGATTATCGGCTTTGTATTATTAATTAAAGGTGCTGATTTTTTTGTGGAGGGAAGTTCTTCACTCGCCAGGTTTCTCAAGATTCCCAGCGTCATCATAGGTCTTACGATCGTTGCTATGGGAACCAGTGCCCCGGAAGCTTCTGTCAGCATCAATGCAGCGCTTGCCGGCAACAATGATATTGCTGTCAGCAATATTATCGGTTCCAATATTTTTAACGGACTCGTCGTTGTTGGTATCTGTGCTTTTATGGCTGGTTTCAAAACAAACCGCGATATTCTGAAACGAGATATGCCGGTTAATATTCTGATCACTACGATTCTCTGTGTTATGATCGCAGACGGCAGACTCAGCAGACTGGAAGGGATCCTGCTTCTTGCCGGAATGATTTTCTACATTGTAAATATGATTCTCTCTGCTTTAAAAACAAGAAGCAGCTGTCCGGATGAAAAGAGCATGCCTTTGTATAAATCTCTTATCTTTATCGCCGGTGGGCTTGTTGCCGTTATCTTCGGTGGTAATCTTGTAGTCAACAATGCAAGCCAGATTGCAGTATCATTTGGTGTGAGCCAGAACTTTATCGGTCTCACCATTGTTGCGATCGGTACCTCCCTGCCAGAGCTTGTGACTTCAATCGTAGCTACACGAAAAGGAGACAGCGGCCTGGCTCTTGGAAATGCAATCGGATCGAATATTTTCAATATTCTTTTTATCCTGGGTATGTCAGCTACGATCTCACCGCTTCATATCCTGTCTGAATCTGTTATTGACTGTGCAATTCTGCTGGTAAGCGGAATCCTGCTGTTTGTTTTTGCATATACCAGGAAGTCTATGAACCGTACAGAAGGAGCTATCTGTGTACTGAGTTATATCGGATATACAGCATATCTGTTTATCCGATGATACATCTTGAAATTTTGAACAAAAGTCCCTTATCGTGTCGGATATTTGTATATAAACAGTTCTGCAGAATTGCATTTTCTGACGTAAAATGGCATAATAATGGCATACAGAATTTCCTGTATGCCATTTCATTTACATATTAAGGAGGCTTGAATGTCATGGAATTTCAGAAAGTATTAGAAACAAGAAGAACTGTCCGCAAATACAGTGCCGGTGTCACCAGAGAACAAATGGAAGAACTGCTTCGTGCCGCACAGGAAGCTCCATCATGGAAAAACTCCCAGACCGGCCGTTATTACTGTGTCCTGTCAGAAGAGATGGCAGATAAAATCCGCATGGAATGCCTGCCGGATGCCGGAAATGCCGGTAAATCGGAACATGCCGCACTGATCATCACAACCTTCGTTCATGACCGCGCCGGTTTTCAGAAAGACGGCAGTGCTGATAACGAACTCGGCAACGGATGGGGATGCTACGATCTTGGTCTGCAGAACGAAAATCTCATTCTGAAAGCCACAGATCTCGGTCTGTCCACTCTGATCATGGGACTCCGTGAAGCAGACAGACTCCGCGAGATTCTGAACATCCCGGAGACAGAGACTATTGTATCCGTTATCGCAGTCGGCAAGGCAGCCGAAGAACCAATCCGCCCACACCGTAAACCAATTGAAGAAATTGCGAAATTCTTTTAAATAGCATTATAAACTCCCTGTATGTAACCAAATTCATGCAGGGAATTTTTGTATGTTACGCTTCTGTGTCAGCTGTTACGACACCTGACCAGAAGCTAGATATACAATTCACCTCGGCATGATTTCAGTCACATATCAGGAATTTATTCCATATTATTTTGGCGCGTCGCGCGTTTTCTTGCCCACGATATAAACAAGAGCACCGCTTCATATATTGAATGAACAGGTTATTTCCGGATGGTTTTAGATTCTGGCAAAATCCACTGCTTACGATGACTCATTCTCGAAGGCACTCCTAAGAGAATGTCTAGTCATAGTTAGCAGTTAGTTCGCCAGATCGTTATCCGGTTACCTGTGAATCAATATATGAATCGGTGCTCTGTTATATATTAATATATTATGCTTTCATCAATTTACGTCCACAGCACTGTTTGTACTTTTTGCCGCTTCCGCACGGACACGGATCGTTCGGATAAACCTTGTCTTCTTTTCTCTGAACCGGTTTCTTAATGGATGTGTCATCTTTGTTTGTTCCGGTAACCTTCGCTACCTGCTCACGTTCAATCTTCTGTTCAACATGAACATGATACAGCATACGTACCGTATCTTCCTGAATAGAACTGATCATATTGTTGAACATCTCAAAAGCACTCATCTTGTATTCTACTACCGGATCTCTCTGGCCGTATCCTACAAGCCCAATACCCTGGCGAAGGATTTCCATATCATCGATATGATCCATCCACTTGCTGTCGATGGATTTCAGAAGAACTACTCGTTCAAGTTCACGCAGCTGCTCTGCTTCAGGGAACTCAGATTCCTTCGTTTCATAAAGCTTCACAGCTTCCTCTTTGATCAGATGTTTGATCTCATCTTTTCTCTTACCTTTTACTTTCTCTGTAGTAAGCGGCTCGATTGGAATAATCGGAAGGAGTGTTGTATTAAACTCATTCAGATCCCAGTCAACTGCATCTACATCATCGGAGAAACACATGTCCACTGTACTGTCTACAATATCTGTGATCATCTTGTAGATCGTATCACGCATGTTCTCACCATCCAGAACCTGACGACGCTCTTTGTAAATAATCTCACGCTGTTCATTGTTAACCTGGTCATAATCCAGAAGATTTTTACGGATACCGAAGTTATTGAACTCGATTTTCTCCTGTGCTTTCTGAATTGCATTGGAAAGCATTTTATGTTCGATCTGCTCGTTCTCAGCAACACCAAGTGAAGTAAAGATCTTCATCAGTCTCTCAGAACCAAACAGACGCATCAAATCATCTTCCAGAGAGATATAGAAACGGGATTCACCCGGATCTCCCTGACGTCCGGAACGTCCACGCAGCTGGTTATCAATACGTCTGGACTCATGACGTTCTGTACCAATGATCTTCAGACCACCGGCTTCTCTTGCCACATCGTCAAGCTTAATATCTGTACCACGACCTGCCATGTTGGTAGCAATTGTAACAGCTCCTGCCTGTCCGGCCTGTGCAACGATCTCAGCCTCCAGTTCATGGAACTTCGCATTCAGTACGTTATGCGCAATACCTTCACGACGGAGCATCTTGCTGAGAAGTTCGGATGTTTCAATGGTAATCGTACCAACCAGAACCGGCTGCTGTTTTGCATGAGCTTCTTTAACTGCCTCAACAACTGCATTGAATTTTTCTTTCTTGGTCATGTAAACGGCATCTTCGAGGTCTTTACGCTGTACCGGTCTGTTGGTCGGGATCTCAACAACATCCATTCCGTAGATATCACGGAATTCTTTTTCTTCTGTAAGTGCTGTACCGGTCATACCGCCCTTCTTGTCATATTTATTAAAGAAGTTCTGGAATGTGATCGTCGCAAGCGTTTTACTCTCTCTTTTGACCTTAACATGTTCTTTTGCTTCGATCGCCTGATGAAGTCCGTCAGAATAACGACGTCCCGGCATGATACGTCCGGTAAATTCATCAACGATCAGAATCTCGTCATCTTTTACAACATAATCCTGGTCTTTGTGCATCAGGTTATGTGCACGAAGTGCCAGTGTGATGTTGTGCTGGATCTCCAGGTTCTCCGGATCTGCCAGGTTTTCAATATTAAAGAATTTTTCAACCTTCTTCACACCCTGTTCAGTAAGGTTGACGATCTTATCTTTCTCATTTACTACAAAGTCTCCGGTCTCAACAACCTCTTCACCCATGATGGCTGCCATCTTTGTCATCTCATGGCTGGCTTCACCACGCTCCAGCTGCTGAGCAAGGATGTCACACACTTCATAAAGCTTGGTAGATTTACCACTCTGTCCGGAAATGATCAGAGGTGTACGTGCCTCATCAATCAGAACGGAGTCGATCTCATCGATGATACAGTAGTGCAGATCTCTCTGTACCAGCTGTTCTTTGTAGATAACCATGTTATCACGAAGATAATCAAATCCAAGTTCGTTATTGGTCACATAAGTAATATCGCATCCATATGCTGCACGACGTTCTTCCGGTTTCATATCGTTCAGAACAACACCAACAGTCAGTCCAAGGAACTCATGAACCTTACCCATCCACTCAGCATCTCGTTTTGCCAGGTAGTCGTTGACCGTTACGATGTGAACACCCTTACCCTCCAGCGCATTCAGATATGCCGGAAGTGTAGAAACAAGGGTCTTACCTTCACCGGTCTTCATCTCTGCGATACGACCCTGATGAAGAATGATACCACCGATGATCTGTACACGGTAATGTTCCATACCAAGAACTCGTTTCGCACCTTCACGTACAACCGCAAAAGCCTCTGGAAGAAGGTCGTCCAATGTCTCGCCTTCACTCAGACGCTTCTTGAATTCTCTGGTCTTGTCTCTTAACTGTTCATCTGTTAATTTCTGCATTTCCGGGCGGAGTGATTCTGTTTTCTCCACAAGCGGCATGATACGCTTAACTTCATGCTCACTTCTTGTCCCGAATACTTTTTGGAATAAATTCATAGCCTGCTCCTGTTTCTGTATTTATTGATCGCTTATATACGAAATTATCGTATTTGTCCTATTTAAGAAATCCCTACCATTTTACCACTTTCCACCGGGGAAAACAATGAATATTTCTTAAATAAAATGTGTCCATGACGGATCCCCGTGCATTTATTTGTTACTTTTGTTTGTTATTTCTAACTTATGCTTGTCAATCAATCTTCTATATGCTATGATAATCTGCGTATCTGTAAGTTTAAAAGAAGCCGTAAAATCAACCTTCTACGCATCTTATGAACGTACTTTTTTTGACTGAGGTATTGAAATTGAAGAAAAAAGAACTGACTTTTATTATTGGCATCGTGCTCTTTGCCCTGCTGCTCTGGGGCGGTATGTACTTTGCCCGTCGAGGCCATTACGGAACTATCTGTATTACCGTAAACGGTAAAGAATATGGTACTTATTCTCTGGGAAAAGACCAGATCATCAAAATAAATGATACCAATGTGTGTGAAATAAAAAATGGCGAAGTTCATATGGTCGAAGCAGACTGCCCGGACCACCTCTGTATGAAACAGAAAGCGGTTGACAGCACCGGTGGAACGATCGTATGTCTGCCAAATAAAGTTGTGATCGAGGGCGAAAAAGGAGAATCCCACGATGAAGATTCTCCTGAATTCGATACTGCTGTCTGAAAGGAAAAAATATGAATCAGAAAAAACTTGCCAATCTCGGGCTTTTTGCCGCAGTAGCAATCATCTTTGGCTATGTGGAGTCACTGATTCCCTTTTTTGCCGGAATCCCGGGAATGAAACTTGGACTGGCCAATCTTGCGGTCCTGTTTATCCTTGAAAAATACACCTGGAAAGAAGCCGCTCTGGTTTCTGTTATCCGTATCTTTATCATCGGATTCATGTTCGGAAATCTTTTCAGTATTCTGTACAGTCTGGCCGGTGCAGCTTTAAGCCTCACCGTCATGACTATTATGAAGAAAAAATCCGACTTCAGCATCCTCGGTATCAGTGTTGCCGGCGGTGTCTCCCATAATATTGGTCAGCTTTTGATTGCCTGTCTGATCACCATGACGTCCGGTCTGATCTACTATGCACCGGCACTGCTGATCTCCGGTGTCATTACCGGATTACTGATTGGAACACTGACTAATGAAGTTTTGAAACGAGTTCACTTTTAATCTTATATAAGTCATTTACTGTAACGTAAAAACAACGAAATCGTCCGAAGACAATTTCGTTGTTTTTTTATTCTGCCTCTTTCACTGTATAGGTATTCTTCATCAATTCAAAACGGTCTTTCATCCCGGACGTCAGATACACGTTCTCATCCTCATCTACAAAGACTGCCTCCGCATTATATTTCTCAAGCAATTCTAATGCATCATCCATTCCAAGTACAAAACATGCTGTAGAAAGTCCATCTGCCAGAAGTCCGCTGTCACAGACAACCGTCACAGAGTCCAGACCATTCCACACCGGATATCCTGTCTTCGGATCAAGGATATGATGATATCTCTTACCATCTTCCATAAAATATTTTTCATAGTCACCGGAAGTCGAAAGGAATTCTCCACCCTCCAGTGTGATCGCACCAAGGTAATCGCCCTCGACATCACGCGGATCAGTCACAGCAACTTTCCAGTCAGAACCATCCGGTTTCTCGCCGTAAGCCATAACACTGCTGCCGCCAAGGTTCAGGATCATTCCTGACACATCTTCCTGTGTCTTCAGAAAATCAGAAACTACATCACAGCCAATTCCTTTTCCGGTTGCTCCCAGATCCAGAGTAGCTCCTTTTTCCAGCGTTACCTTATCGCCATCCAGAGATACTTTCTGGTATCCCACATCTTTCAGAAGTTCATCCAGCTCTGACTGCTCCGGGACATGAGGATTTTCTCCTGTAATATCCCAGAGACGAATGATCTTTCCAATCGTTGGATCAAAAGCTCCATTCGAATCCTTCGCAAGCTGAAATATTTTTTCCAAATAGCCGGCAAGCTCATCTGAAACTTCCGTTGTTTCTCCCGATGCTGCATTCAGTTTCGCGATCTGAGAATCCTCATCCGTCCAGGAAAGATACTCTGTCTCAATCTCCCGTATCTTCTGACCAATTGCAGTATTCAGGTCATCTCCTATTGTATACAATGTTTCAGACACAACTGTATCCATAGCAAAATCCGTATTTGTATATTTCTGTACCTCTGTATCCGCCAGTACCGGAATTGCTGTCAATGCCGTGCAGAAAACTCCGCACAGCATGGCAGCTGACTTCTTTTTTATCTTCATTCTTTCACCATTTCCCGCTCTTTTACCGGGCCAATCTGAATATTTTTACGTGGGCAGGTCACCTGGCAGGCATGACAGCAGATACATTCTCCTGAAAGAGCTGTATCTCCGTCAATCTCCAGATGTGCAGGGCATCTCTTCTTGCACAGTCCGCATTTCGAAGGACATTTCTCCCTGTTTCTGTTAAACAGCGCAGACGGCAGGATTGGCATCATTGCAAAAACTGCTCCCATCGGACAAAGGAACTGACAGAAAAATCGTTCATGTGTACACATTCCGATCAGGATCAGCACCAGCAGGATAATTCCAATCTTATAAGAAGCATTTGGAAGTTTTCCCGCTGTCAGCATGGAAAAGACATCCCACGGGCTCATCCCCTGAAGGGATGCATACCATCCGGTCAGAATAGAAAGCAGAAGAAATGCCAGAAGTATATACTTCACCTTCTGAAGGATTCTGACTGCTTTTTCCGGATATCCATGTCTTCCCTTCTTGTGAAAAACTTTCTGCCGTACAAAAAGAGTCAGCTCATACATGGCATCTCCCAGTGAACCGAATGCACATGCATATCCACAAAAATGTCTGCCAAACAGAATCGTTACCAGCAGCAGAAGTCCTGTTATATCAAGAAATGAGTTCCATGTGATCTGCTGATGCGCCGCGATTGCCTGAAAAACAGATTTTATTCCTGCAAATGCCGTTGAAAAAAGTGCCGGATAAAAGATAAAAAATACAAGCTGTATGGCAGCCCGGATCAACCGGACCTTTCTCTGCCTCTTTTTCATCAGTTTTCCGCCTTTCCAAGAGCATCTACAACTGCATTGATAATACCTGTAGAGCTGAATGTTGCACCTGATACCGTATCCACATCCGTACTCTGCGCGGAAATAATGGAACTTATCACGCCTTCTCCCTGTGAAAGATAAGCAGAATCTTCACCTGGTGCACTTGTCACCTGAATATCTGTGATCTCATCATTTGAAAGTGTGACCTGTACGGTGATCGCACCGCCAAATCCCTGTGCGGAACCGGTATAGGTACCATCTTTGTATACATTTTCCGAATCATCAGACTCTTCTTCTGTGTCTGCAGTGTCAGCTTCCTCAGCATCCTCTTTTGCAGCATTATCTTTATCTTTTGCATCACTCTGTGCCTGTGCGATTGCTGCTTCCTGATTCTTCGCAGCCTCCTCCAGCGCAGAGAGCATCTCCGTATTCTGTTCCTCCAGTTTCTCCACGCGTTTTGTGAGCGCAGCGATCTCCTGTGATTCCTGTGCCTGCGTATCTTTTTTCTGCATAGAATTATATCCTACTACAGCGGCAAGAATCAACAGAAGGCACAAAATTCTCATAATAAAATTCTGGTATTTCATCTAAAGTTTTCCTTTCAGACTCCTTATATTTTCAATTTTTCTTTTTCACTATCGAACATTTACTGTTTTGCCTGGCTGATAGCACTCTGAAATGCCTGAATCAGTCCATTTGAAGAATATGTAGCTCCACTTACCGTATCCAGCCCATCAGCTGACTGACGACCTAAAACCTGATTATAAATTCCATTCCATGCATTGGAAAATTCCGGTTCATCATCTTCTCCATCATATCCGGCTGACACAATGTTGCCCCCTGACACATTAATCGTAACAGTTACCTGACCATTGAATCCTTCTCCTGTTCCCGTATAACTTCCATCTTTATAGCCGGCTCCAGGCGCTGTTGTTGGCTCTGGTACTGCTGTTGGTTCTGGTGTTGCTGTTGGTTCCGGTGTTGCTGTTGGTTCCGGAACTGTTGTCGGTTCTGGTGTTGTCGTTGGATTCGGTGTTACAGTTGGTGTCGGTGTCGTATCTGCTGTTTTTAAAGCCTGCTCTAAAGCCGATTTTGCTCCATACAGAATTCCCTCGGAAGAATATGTCGCTCCAGATACAGTATCAATACCATCCGTACTCTGTTTTGCAAGAATTGCCGGCTGTATTACATTCCATGCATTTCTGAAATATCTTGGTGTTTCTCCTTCATTGGTCTGAGATACTTCCGTAATTATTCCATCTTTAATTGTTACACTGATATTTATCTTTCCACCATATCCAATTCCAGTACCCGTATATGTTCCGTCATTATATAAAACCTTCGGGGTATCCGGTATAACCGGTGCTGGAGCGGTTGTCGGTACCGGAGTTGGACTTACCGTCACTTCTGGTGCCGGTGTCACATTTACCGAAGCCTGTTCCAGGGCTTTCTGTACCGCCTTAAGAATACCATTTGAAGAAAACGTTGCTCCGCTCACGGTGTCCACACCATACACTGCCTGTTTTTCAAGAATCTTCGGCTGAATACTATTCCATGCCTTATTAAAATATTCTTTTGTATCAGTGTTCGTATTTGTGATTGCGCTTATCTTTCCGTCTTTAATCGTAACAGTGACTTTTACCGGACCGTCAAATCCTTCTGCTTCTGCAGTATACGTTCCATCCTTATAAGTTACCTCTCCGGACGGTTTTGTGATTTCAACCGGTGTCGTTGTTTTATTTGAAGTATTGGTATTCTTCTTGGTCGTCTTTTTCGTTGTTTTTGCAGCTTTTCCTTTTCCGGCCTTTGACAGTGCATTCTGAACTGCCTGAATGATTCCGTTTGATGAATAGGTGGCACCACTGACAGCATCGACATTTGGAGTCTGACCGGAAATCATTTTGCTGATCACACCTTTGGCAGATGCAAAATAAGAACCGGTTTCACCTGATGCACTTAATATTTCTATAGAAGCAATCTTTCCACCTGAAATTGTTACCTGAACAGTGATCGTTCCACCAAATCCGATTCCACTTCCCTGGTAAGTTCCATCTTTATATCCACCTTTTGGAACAGAAGTCGTAGGTGTTGTGGTCGTTCCCTGCCCCTGCCCGGAAGCTGCTGCAGACTTTTCCGGAAGTGCTTTGGTTTTTCCCGTCTTAATTCCCGCTTTTTTTATTTTGGATTTGCTTTTCTTTGTTTTCAGAATGCTGCCGTCTGTCTCATCCGTATCATCTATTCCTCCGTCATTAAAATATGCAGTTGCCAGCAGACTCGTCAGTTCATCTGATTTTATCAGCTCATTCTCAGCTGCCTGAACAGTTTTTGTACTTTTTACTTCACTGTCCTGCTGAAATCCAGCTGCTGCAATAGCAATAATTACAGCGACTGCCGGAAGAAGTTTCATAAGATTTTTTTTGTACATATAATTTACCCCTTAACATACAAAAGAAGGGGCAGTTATAAACGGCCCCCGTTCTTTCGTATGTGTATTTTATGAAGGAATTATTTTACTGTTACTTTGAATGTTTTTGTGATTCCATTGCATTTAACAGTAATCTTTGCTGTTCCTTTCTTCTTCGCTGTTACAACACCTTTGCTGTTAACTGTTGCAACTTTCTTGTTGCTGGTCTTGTATGTAACTTTAGCTGCCGGTGCTGCTTTTGATTTAATTGTAACCTTCTGGCCTTTTTTCAGTTTTGCAGAAGATTTTGTAAGTTTGAAGGAAGGTTTCTTAACAGTAACTGTTAATTTCTTGGTATATTTACCAACTTTTACAGTAATAACAGCTTTTCCTGCTTTCTTACCTGTGATAACACCCTTGCTGTTGACTGTTGCAACTTTCTTATTGCTGGATTTGAAAGTAACTTTTCCTGTTACCTTAGTTTTGGTAACTTTGATTGTAGCTTTCTTTCCGACATAAACCTGTGAGACTTTTGCAGTGATACCAGGCTTAACTACTGGCGTCGGAGTTGCTGTTGGCTTAGTTTCATTTTTACTTGGTGTTACTGTTGGTTTAACATCTGGTGTCACTACCGGCTCTACAGGTTTTTCTTTCTTCACAAGTCCATTGATTGCTGCTGTCAGATGCTCATTAACCTGCTCATCTACTGCTGCCTGGCTGAATGCAACTGTTGTCTTATCCTTAATTGCTGCCTCAATTTCTTCCAGCATTTCCTGTGTTTCCGTAGCTTCATCTTCTACTTTCTTCCAGGATTCTTCTGTATAATCATCTTTATTGAGAGCTTTTACTTTTTCAAGTGCTGCTTTCAGTGCTGTTGTATCAATTTTGGACGGATCTGTTGGTGTCACAATATTGGTAGCTGTTGCATCAAACTCAAATGTATAGTCCTGATATCCCAGTGCATAAACAGTTAATTTCCAGTGACCTGTTCCATCTGTTCCTGCCGGAAGCTGGCATCTTACAGAATGTGTCAGACCAAGCTGAATTCCCATTGCTTTATGCATCCAGTTATCAGCGGCAAATTTTGTACCATATGTTGCAAGTACTGTATTACCATTTCCATAGTAATCCCATTTAACTGCCTGCATTGCAGCACCAAGGCCACCATAATTACCATTCAGATCCACACGAAGGAATTCTCCATAAGATCCACTTGCTGTTTTAACCTCTGGCTCAATTCCAGTTGCAACTTTGAGATCAGTTCCCTGAATACCGGATTCTGTTCCTGTTTTTCTTGCACTGAAAGAGAAGCTTCCATCTTCATTCTTAGTTACTGTTTTCAGTCCATTTGTGTTTACTGTTACATTTGCAGTCTCGCTGTATGCTTTCAGATTGTTTTCAGAGAAACCACCAACAAGGGTTTCACCATTTTTAACAACCGGATATTTTGCAGCAAAATCTGCATAATCTTCAGCGTTCACCTGTACAGGGACATATTTAATACCTGTTACTGCATAATGATCAAGGCTTTCTTTCGCTCCACCATTAACCTGAATAGATGCCGGAGTACCAGTCTTTCTGTCTGCCGGTGTCCAGATTGCAACTGTTCCATCTGTAAGAACCGGTTCTGTACTGCTCTTCCAATAGGATAACTGATATGCATTGCCTTCTGTTGTATAAATCGTTGCCATGCACTGATAGCTTCCTCTGTGAAGGCCGTGATTTGTTGTAGCTCTTGTTACTGTATCAAATGCTCCTGTATCTGATTCATTATGCGAATCTTTTTCATCAGATCCACTCACGTTTCCTGCTGCAGTTACATTTTCCTGGCTCCAGTATTCGCCCCAGGTGAGTCCTGCGTACACATAGCTGTTTTTGGCCAGAACCTTTACATCTGCAATATCTAATGTATAAATGCCATTACTTGCATAATATGTTACGCTGTCAATTGTCTTTCCGATCATAGACTCAAAATGTTCAGAGTTGAGATGGCATCCATTACTTTCTGTTGTATATCCTGTACTCCATGCCAACTTATATCCTTTCCAGATATTTTCCTGATGGCAGAGGCCATAGGTTGTTCCGTCTGTTGTATTAATAACTGCACCATACACTGTTTCAGTATCTGTATTGATAATGCTCTTGAATTCAGTCTCATCAAACTTCAGCTGGTAGTCACCATAGTTGGATTTTGTTTTGAATTCAGCCTGCACCTGTTTTGTCTTCGGTGCTGCTGATTCACCTTCAATGGCACTGAATGTAAAACTTCCATCTTCACCGACTGTCAGTTCTTTGTAGTAGGATGGTTCCTTAGGAAGAACATAATAGGAATATGAGTCGCTTTCAAAAAGAGCATCTTTTCCTTTGTATTCTGTAGTAGTTTCTTTTCCCTTTATAGCTGTTGTGATACTCACTGAAGCGTTATCTTTAATCTGTTTTTTGTCCTTCAATACTGAAATATCAGATACTTTCACAGGAAAAGTCACACCAGTGATATCGCTTCCATCTGAATTTACGTGATAAGAGCCTTTTGCAAGACTGGATCTTGTCTTCTGTTTTGTTGCAGATGTAAATGCATCAACCTTTACATCATTATTCTTTAATTCTGCCTTATAAAAATCGTCATAAGGAATGTTCATGAGGACATATGCTTCGCCTTCTGTCTGTCCATCTCCAGCCTCATCAGCAAATTCATCTTCACTGACCTCTGCGCTGAAAAGTTCTTCATCAGATGTTTCTTCATCCGCTGTCACGTCCTCTGCAGCTTCTTCAACGTCTACATCTGTATCCTCTGTATCTTCCACAACATCTGTGTCCGCAGCTTCTGCACTTGCTTCTTCAATATCAGTACTTTCCTCTGCTACAGTAACTTCTGTATCAGAAAAATCTGCTGCAAAAGCTGTTGCCGGCATACTTGTCATTACGACCGCTGCACTCAAAACAACTGGTGCAACTTTTTTCATCAATCTCTGATTTGCCATTTCCTTCCTCCTCTTTATATATACGCTATTGCGTTAGCGTTTTCTAACCATTTATTTTTATACCATAACTCCTTTTTCATGTCCACAAAAATGTTAGCATTTTCTAACCAGAAATTGACTTTTTTTCTCATTAATGTTCTTATTGAAAATCATTTTCAGTAACAAAATAGCATGAAATACACTTGTTACTTTAATTTAACTTTTTCGTAATAAAAAAACACTATGCAGTTTTTCAACCACACAATGCTTTTTTATCGTTTTAATTTCCTATTTTCATCTTTTAGCCCAAACGACATTTATCGATATTTTCTCCATTTTTAAGATACTGCAAGGGATTTCAGCCTATGATATAATAATAATCAGTATATTGCCGGAGTGTTTATATGTCTGAAAATAATGATATTTTATTGGTTGGTAAATATAATCAACGTTTCAATGAAATTTTGAATATAGATTATAAAGAATTGAATATTTACAGATCAAAAGGATTGCCAGCTCATATGGTAAAACGAAAGCATTACAATTGTTTAAAATATGTTGATTACATCTCCGACATTATCACTTCACCAGATTATATCGGAATCAATCCTAATGAACCAGAAAAGTCACTTGAACTTATTAAATGCTATAAGGATAATGTGATGATTGGTATAAAATTAGACTCAAACGGACAATATTATTATGTCTCAACTATGTTTGACATTCAAAAATCAAAAATAGATAGGCGTTTGCATAGTGGACGCATTAAAAAATTTTCAAGAGAATAATTGACAATTTTGTTCTAAACAAGTATACTACCTAATATATTTACATACATAAAAATAAGCATGATTATTTCGAGGTCGGAAAAGGTTCCCGACGCACTCTGATCAGAGTACCTGAGATGCTGGATACACCGCCCAGCCGAAATAATTATGCTTTTTTTATTTGCGGAGTAATTTCTTATAAAGTAAAAAACCGACAAAACTCTTTTTAGAATCTTGTCGGCTCTGATCTATATCTCTT
Organism: uncultured Blautia sp.; assembly: GCF_934424005.1. GTDB lineage: Bacteria > Bacillota > Clostridia > Lachnospirales > Lachnospiraceae > Blautia_A. Next base: position 13,991 of record NZ_CAKRXI010000009.1, on the reverse strand, counting down.
CTTTTAATTTTTCAAAAGCTTCTTTACTTTCCTGCCATGCCGCAGGCGTTCCTCCGATGATCGAGCATCCCTCATGTAAGGTAATCGGGCTGCCATCAATCTGTGTGATCTTGCCTCCGGCTTCCTCCAGGATTACCGATGCAGCCGCATAATCATACGGCTGCAGTTTCAGTTCCAGATAAACGGTGTTACTTCCGGATGCTCCTCTGCAGAGTCCCAGTGCCGCAGAACCGCCACATCGGATAGAAAGACTGTTCTGGAACATTTCCTTCACCACGCGGAACAGCCAGTCGATTCCTGCTTCATTGTATCTCGCACAGCCAAATTCCACGATTCCCTCTTCCACCGGTTTATCAGCCATCTGAAGTCTCTTTCCATTCAGATAACTTCCGTGTCCTCTCACTGCCACATACATATCGTCCACATATGGATGATATACAAATCCGGCAATCATCTGCTCGCCATGTGCCAGACCAACCGATACACAACTGTGATGATAATCAAACATAAAGTTCGTAGTTCCATCGATCGGATCTATGTAGAAAGTAAATTCACCCTCTGCATCAGCACCGGCATTTCCTTCTGTGTCTTCTTCCCCGAAGAAAGCAGCTCCCGGAAGAATCTCACCCAGACCTTTGATCAGAAATCTCTGGATTGCTGTATCATAATCTGTACAAAAATTTGCAAGCCCCTCTTTTTTATGGATATTTTCCTCACCCGGTCTCGCCTTCAGCATTTTCTGACCGGCTTCTCTTACCAGCTTCTCGATTGCAGCATATCTTGGCTCCGAACATTCCGGGACAATCGCATCTTCCGGAAGGCTTCCCTCTACGACTGTAACAGCTTCCGCAGTGTTTTCCACATCTGATTCTTTCTGCACGGCACTTTTCCACGGGATAACATCCCAGCCCCCGATTTTCTTCACGCTGGAAACAATTCTGTTTCTGGTTCTCTCAAATCCCCAGTAGATCACTCCACCAAGCATTCCGCCAAGTGTATTAAAGAAAAGATCCGTCAGCTGAAACGTTCCGATTTTCAAAAAGAGCTGACAGGTTTCAATTCCAAGCGAAAAGCAGAAACTGATCTCAAAACTGTTCAGCAGTACTTCCTGAATTCTTTTATCCTTTGTGTGATCTTTTTCTTCTCTCGCCCAGAAAAGAAACATAATAAACGGCATAAACAGTATCAGATTCTCAAAATTCTCGGTATACAGCTGCCCGTTATAATGCAGGCCCCAGATTCCGATCACATTTTCCAATGGATTTCCCCAGACGCTCCGGCATAATAACGTACGGAAAAGCAGCATGCAGGTATAAAACACAAGGAAAAAATGTCTGCGAAACCAGCTGCTTTCTTTAAACTGCCAGATCCACGCTCTGGCTACCGGTCCAACGCCCTGCTTCCTTCCCAGCATATAGACACACATGATCAGAACCGCGATAAGCAGCGATGCGCCTGCTGTCTGATAGACTGCCCCTAGAACATCCACCAGTACATTTACAAAATACTTCATATCTTCCCTCTCTCTCCGATCAGTTCATAATAAAAAATATATTGCTGCATGATACCTCTCATGCCATGATATCTCCTGTTCGGAAAACCTCTGCGATAATGTTCGTCAAGAACCTGCCGGATATGCGTATCGATCGGGAATGCATCCATGTGATGCAATGCAAACAGACAAATGCAGTCTGCTACTTTTTCGCCCACTCCACTGAGCTTCATCAGCTCTTTTCGGGCTCTGCGGTAATATTTCACCTGATATAATTTTTCCAGCGAAACTTCTCCATCCAGAATGCTTCGCGTTGTCTCCACGATATATCTGGCGCGGTATCCCATTCCAAGCCCCCGCAATTCTTCTTCTGTTGCCCCGGCCAGCTGCTGCGGTGTCGGAAAGGAATAATATTCAGTATCCCCCGCTTCCAGTTTCTCGCCATATCTGGCACAAAGTCTTTCGATGCAGCCACGAATCCTGGAAATATTATTCTGCTGCGAGATCAAAAAAGTAATGATCATTTCCCAAAGATCCTGTCGCAGGATACGGATTCCATTTCCACACTGTACTGCCGCGCTCAAATATTTATCCCTCGGATTCACCTTTTCAATATATTTTCCATAATCAGAATCAATATCAAAATACGGTACCCAATAGCAGATAAATTCTACATCACTGCAATAAAAATTTACAATGCTTCCCGCCTGGGATATCTTCAGATATTTATCCCCGGCAACCAGTTCATATGTGTTATTTTCCGCCGTCTCACGCATACGGAAGCACTGTCCCGACCGGCAGATTTCTCTCAGGCTGAAATTATCCAGCTCTACTGTAATCATGTTTTTCTCCGTCCCTTAATTACTGACTTTCGTAATTTTTACATCTGGTGTCTCACTACCCTGTACTCATCCCCATTACGATAATACGGACATTCTTTATATTCTGTACTGATAAAGCGGTAATATTCGTCCTCATCCAGGTTCACATCGCAGTAATAGCTTTCATTTTCTTCATCGTATACATAATTTGCACAGTAATCGCAGCTTGTCGCTTTCAAAATATTTCCTCCAACAGATTTATTTATAACAGATTGTTCTCCAGAAGTTTTTTTACTCCCAGATCTTCCACGGTGCCTCACCGCTCTGCCACAATGCCTCCAGAAGATTCTTTTCACGCAGCGTATCCATACACTGCCAGAAGCCCTTATGACGGTATGCATTCAACTGTCCCATACGCGCGGCTTCTACAAGAGGTTCTTTTTCAAACACGGTCTGGTCCCCTTCGATCAGATCCATAATGGACGGCTCCAGCACCATAAAACCGGCATTGATCCAGCCGCCGTCTTCTTTTTTCTTCTCTTTAAAATTCGTAATCGTTCCATCATTCTGAATATCCAGGATACCAAATCGTCCTCCCGGCTGTGCTGCTGTGATCGTCGCCATCTTACCATGGGAGCGGTGATATTCCAGAAGTTCTCTGATATTTACATCCGCAACTCCATCACCGTAAGTGAGCATAAACGTATCTCCGTCCAGATACTCTTTTACGCGTTTGATACGACCGCCGGTCATAGTATTCAGACCGGTATCAACCAGCGTTACCTTCCACGGCTCCAGCACATTATTGTGTACGATCATCTTGTTTTCCTGCGTAAAATCGAACGTGATATTACTGTTATGAAGATAATAATCCGCAAACCACTCCTTGATCACATGCTGCTTATATCCACAGCAGATCACAAACTCATTAAAGCCATACGCAGAATACATCTTCATGATATGCCATAAGATCGGCTTCTCACCGATCTCGATCATTGGCTTCGGCTTCAGATGACTCTCCTCACTGATTCTTGTCCCAAAACCACCCGCTAAAATAACAACTTTCATATATCTTCTCCACTTCGTATACTGTAATTCTCTCTAATACTCCTATTCTAATACAAACCCCTGCAAAAATAAACCCTAACCTAACCAGAATCCTTCTGGCCTTCTGGGTTTTCACTATCCTGCCGACTAATACAACCTACCGGTTCACACTCTCTTCCCCGTATAAAAACCTTTCGGATATACAAAAACGTCTCTACTGTATCTGGTGCTCAGACGCCTGAAGAAATTTGTAGAAGTACTTAAAGAAAAAAATAATATTTTACCCCGGAAAATGATGCTGTCTGAGCGTAGCGAGTTCATCTCTTTTCCGGGGTGCTTTTTATATTATTTTGTTCTTATAGTACTTCTGAATTTCTGAATTGTCTGAAACACAGATATAATAGAGACGTTTCGTATACATCCCAAATTTTTATATCTTTACTTCTCAGCCTTCGCTGCCTGCTCTTCAGCCCACAGCTTCTCGGCAACCGGAGCCCACTCTTCAGCATAGTGTACACACTTACTGCAAAGATGTTCCGCTGTCTCCTGAGACTGCAGATCTGTTGAATGTGCACCACTTTCTTTTACGATACGCTGCAGGATCTCCGGATTCTCAAGCATCGGGCATGGACGAAGCATGTTATCGTTAAACGGCTGGTTGTCATGATAAGCCATGAACAACGGCTGTTTCAGAATCTCAAGGATTGTGTTCTCATGGATATTTCCGTTAGAGTAATGAATGAATACACATGGTTCAGCATCACCGTTTGCATTAATATGGAAGTAGTTTCTTCCTCCGGCGATACATCCACCAACAAACTCACCATCATTCTGGAAGTCCATAGTGAAGATTCCAGGACCATGTTCCATGTTACGGATCTCTCTTACACGGTTCTTCACATAAACACGCTGTTCCGGATTCAGAAGCAGATCAACAGATGCTGCATTTCCAACCGGCATGTAATGGAAGTACAGAGCATAACGACATCCCTTATCTACAAGCATCTTAATGAAATCATCGCTTGTAACACTCTTATAGTTCGCACTTGTGTAGCAGATTGATGTACCAAATACAAGACCATGTTCTTTCAGAAGATCCATAGCATGCATAACCTTATTGTATACACCTTCTCCACGACGCATATCATTGACATCCGGCTCACCCTCAACACTTAAGCCAAGGAACAGGTTTCCGACTTCCTGCATCTGTTTGCAGAGAGCTTCATCAACCAGAGTACCGTTTGTGTATGCAAAGAATACACAGTCATTGTGTTTTCTGCAGAGTTCAATGATGTCTTTCTTTCTTACCAGTGGTTCTCCACCTGTCATCATATAGAAATAAACTCCCAGTTCTTTACCCTGTGTAACGATAGAATCCATATCATCAAAAGAAAGATTCAACTTGTTTCCGTATTCTGCTGCCCAGCATCCTGTACAATGCAGATTGCATGCACTGGTAGGGTCCATCAGAATGATCCACGGGATATTACATTTATGTATTTCTCGCATCTCATGAATCGTTTTTGTTCCATTATAAAAAGCCTCAAATCCAAGATTCATCAGAGTTGTCTTCAGAACGTTAGGATGAAGTTCCTGTACCATGGAAGTTATATAACGATTCAGTGTATATTCCGGATTACAGGCAACTTTTCTGAGATAGTCCCAGTTCACACCCTTTCCGAAATCTTTTAAATACTTCTCAGCAGTGTCGATAATTTTCTCATAAGCTGCCTCTGGATCCTTATTCACCTGATCAACAGCATAATCCATTACTCCTGCGAAAACCTTCTTCGCTGCTGCATGTTTAATCTTGTTCATTGGTATTTCCTCCATCTCTGGCAATAATTATTTTTTATCTTCCTACATTATATTCAGTTCGACTTTACATTTTCAATGGACAAAAAAGGGTCAGTGGTAAATTTCACCACCAACCCGATGTTTAAACAACACTTATGCTATATTTAATCTATATAATATACATAGGAATCTTTTCTTGGTGCAGCCTTCGGTACCGGACCGTCCGCATAACCCAGGATACAGTGTCCGATTCCTTCATAATCACCCTCGATCCCAAGGGATTTCAGGATTTCTTTTCCTTCTTCACTTTCAAACTCTTCTTTTGCTCTGTGGATCCAGCAGCTTCCGATTCCCTGCTCTTCTGCTTCCAGCATCAGATTTCCCATAACAAGGCTTCCGTCATAGACACATGTTGGTCTGCTCTTATCCGCCAGCACGATCAGAACAACCGGTGCTCCATAAAACGGATCCATATTATCAACGCCCATAATCTTTGCATTCATTGCAGAAAGCTTATCACGAAGTTCTTTGTTCGTTACAGCAATGATGATCGGAGACTGTTTTCCCATTCCTGTTGCTGCATAAGTTCCTGCTTCGATGATCTTCTCCAGCTTATCCTGCGGGATCATATCACTCCTGTATTTACGGATACTTCTTCTGCTTTTGATTTTTTCAAGTACTTCGTTCATGATAAATACCTCCCTGTGATCATTTATTTAGTAGGTGTTCTCGCCACCCATATTCCTGTTTACATCATATAATCATGAAACTTTTTCGTCAAGAATTTCCGTCTGTCATATATGCAGATCATCCAGATCTTTTAGTGTCTCAAACGGAATCGTTCCTCCAAAAAGATCCAATGCGCTGCCAACGGTAACGTCCAAACGATCTTTCCCATGCTTTTTCAGAAGTTTCAGATCTTCCATACTTCCGACACCTCCCGCATAAGTCACCGGTCGCTGTGTATAGTCAGAAAGCAGGTCTGCCAGTTCTGTTTCAATTCCATTTGCCTTTCCCTCGACATCTACCGCATGCACAAGGAATTCATCACAATGGTTTCCCAGTTCTTCCATTACTTCGAGTGTCACCGGTACATTTGTAAATTTCTGCCAACGATCTGTCACAATAAAATACTGATCATCTTTTTTACGGCAGCTTAAGTCCAGGACCAGATGCTCTTTTCCTGCAATTTCTTCCATTTTTTTGAGATTTTCCCAGGAAAGCTGTCCGTCTTTAAAGACGTAGGAAGTAACAATTACATGACTTGCCCCTGCTTTCAGATAATTTTCCGCATTATCCGGGCAGACACCACCGCCAATCTGTAAGCCTCCCGGATAAGCTGCCAGTGCCTTAAGTGCCTGATTTCTGGTCGCCTCGTAATACTCTGAATCTTTTCCGTTCAAAAGGATAACATGTCCGCCCTTTAATCCGGCGTTTTTATACAGCTCAGCATAAAAGGCTGCATCCTGACCAGACACAAAATTCTCTCTTGCCTGATCTCCGGCATCTTTGAGGCTTCCACCTACGATCTGTTTTACTTTTCCATTATGTATGTCAATGCATGGTCGAAATTTCATCTGTATTTTCCTTTCAAAAAGGCCCCGGATCACCTGAATCCGAAGCCTGTACTATAAATCATCAGGTTTATCTGATGCTATGATAATATGATTTTTCATCTGATGCAAGCACTTTATTGTGCTAAACGAATAAATCAAATCATCGGTTGCTGTGAACGGGGTGAACAGTAACCGTTATCGTGTCTCGGCATCGCCATCAATAACATCTCCGACCGCATCACCGACATCTTCTACTGCATTGCCAACTCCATCGCCAATATCACGGACACCATCGCCAAGATCCTGCGCTACGGTTCCATCTTCTGTATTATTTGGCACATTATCATTGTCTGTTCCCTCAGACATGGTATCACCGTTATCGATTGCAGCATCATCTGCCACACCTTCGTCATCTGTTACTTTATTATTTGAATTATTTGTATTTTCATTGTCTTTTTTATCATTCGCATCATCCGCATTTTCATTCATCTCTGTATCGGCCGTGTTTTCTTCTGTAGCTGTTCCTGCCTCATCTGCCGGTGCATTGTTATTTCCACAGGCAGTAAAGATGCTCAGCGTCAGGATCAGGAGGATTCCCGTCAGAATTGTGCGTATTTTTTTCATTCTAATTTCTCCTTTACTATGGATTTAAACTTGTAATGATAATATGTACAATCTGACAGATTCCTATGCAGAATAATGTAAAAAAACAGGCACATATCTTTCGATACATGCCTGCCAGAATTTCAATATTAATATAAAACTACGATCAGCCTTCGATCACATCAGCCATATCGTATCTGCCAGCCGGTTTACCAGCCAGGAATTTAGCTGCTTCAATTGCGCCTTTACCGAAGATAGCTTTTGAATAAGCGGTATGCTTAAATTCAATCACTTCGTCTTCACCGGCAAAGATCACTTCATGCTCACCAACGATCGTACCACCACGTACTGCGGAAATACCGATTTCTTTTTCATCACGCATCTCACGCTTCTGGCTTCTGTCATATACATAATGATACTGATTATCCATCGCTTCATTCAGGCTGTCAGCAAGTGCCAGTGCTGTACCGCTCGGAGCATCCAGTTTCAGATGATGGTGTTTCTCAACGATTTCCATATCAAATCCGGCTGTTGCAAGAACCTTTGCAGCTTCCTGGATCAGTTTCATCAGAGTGTTGATACCCAGTGACATGTTTGCGGATTTCAGTACCGGAATCTTTTTTGCTGTCTCTTCAACTTTTGCAAGTTGCTCTTCAGACAGACCTGTTGTGCAGAGAACGACCGGAAGGTTACGCTCTGTGCAGTAATCCAGTAATGCATCTGCTGCCTTTGCAGAAGAGAAGTCGATCAGGACATCTGCATCTGTCTGACATTCTTTAATATTGGTAAATACCGGATAAGTAGTATTTCCTTTATCTGTTACATCAATTCCTGCTACGATCTCTGCATTGGCATCTTTTGCAACAAGATCAGAAATCACCTGTCCCATATGTCCGCAGCATCCGTGCATGATAATTCTTACCATAATAGTATTCCTCCGTATCCTATGCCTGTTTTATGCCAGCTTAATTCCGAAATCCTGCATTGCTTTCTTCAGAGTTTCTTTATTGCTTTCTTCCATTTCACAAAGAGGCATACGAAGAGGTCCTACATTCATTCCCATCAGGTTCAGTGCAGTTTTAACCGGGATCGGGTTCACTTCGCAGAACAGAGCATTGATAAGCGGAATTGCATCAATCTGGATCTTAGCAGCACCTGCAGTGTCACCTTCCATGAATTTCATGACCATATCATGTGTTTCCTTCGGTGCAACATTAGAAAGTACAGAGATAACGCCAAGTCCGCCAAGTGAAAGAATCGGCAGAACCTGATCATCATTTCCGGAATACAGTTCCAGATCAGCACCTGCCAGAGATACTGTCTTTGCGATCTGAGAAAGATCTCCGCTTGCGGCTTTCAGACCTACGATGTTCTTAACATTTTTAACCAGTGTGGCAACAGTTGCCGGCTGGATGTTACATCCTGTACGGCTCGGTACATTGTACATAATGATCGGAGTCTCAGGAACTGCATTTGCGATTGCAGTATAATGAGCAATGAGGCCCTTCTGTGTTGCTTTATTATAATAAGGAGTTACAACCAGTAATGCATCTGCTCCGTAGGATGCAGCTTCCTTTGACATCATGATTGCTGTCTCTGTACAGTTAGAACCTGTTCCTGCGATAACCGGTACACGTTTATTTACTTTATCAATTGCAAATTTAATTGTTTTAAGATGTTCTCCGTGTGTCATTGTAGAAGACTCACCGGTCGTTCCACAGATAATAATGGCATCTGTGCTGTTGGCGATCTGGAATTCCAGCAGTTCTTCCAGTTTGTCGTAATTCACCTTTCCGTCTTCATACATAGGGGTAACGATTGCGACGCCCGCACCTTTAAAAATTGCCATTTTAACTCCTCCTTTTATTCTTCTGTAATTTATATTATTCGTTGGCATCCAATGGATGAACTTCCTCTGTGTTCAGCGTTGTGATCACATCTACATACGGCCTTAATTCCTCTGGGAAATTCCATCCGGTCATGACAATATGCATAGATTCATCCTTGTGTTTCAGTATATCTGCGATTCCCTCCACTGTTATGATCCCACAGTCAAGAAGTCCAAGAATCTCATCAAGAACCAAAAAATCGCATTCCTGAGTAACAACAACTTTACGGGCAAAATTCAGTCCGTTCAGAATGTTGGATTTCTCCTCTGCCTTTTCTTCTTCTGTCAGGTCTTCGTAGCAGCATTCTCTCTTTTCGAAGCGAAAGATCTTAAAATCCAGGTTGTCCACATCCTGCAGGAAATCCAGCGAACGCTGGTCTCTTCCTTTCAGAAACTGGATCACGATCACGCTTTTGCCCTGGGTAGCCACACGGAGACTCTGTCCGATAGCCAGAGCAGTCTTACCTTTGCCGTTTCCGCAGTATACCTCTGTTAATTCTTTTTCCATAATACTTCCTCTTAATGTTATCTAAGACTCGCTTATCGCATTATTGGTTTTATCTTACCGCAGTTCCGCAAAAAAAGCAATACCGAACTACTTTGTCCCCTTCTTCTAATCTATATATTCCAGCTTACTTACAGACACCTCATATGCTGTTCTTCTCTCTGACTGATTCTCACCGATCCGCTTCATATATTCACGGCTCTGAATCCTTCCCCACAGAAGCACATGACCTCCAACAGTAAACGCTGATGCATATCTGGCATTTCTTCCCCAACAGATACATGGTATGTAATCGGATTTACTGTAAGGACGGTTCACTGCCAGAAGCATATCTGCAATTTCCCTGCCAAGCGGCGTTTTTCGGTAGACCGGCGGCTTACAGATAAATCCATCCAGGAAGATCTGGTTGACCGGAAGTGATTCGTCCTGCTCCTCAACAAAATTTACTTCCCTCGCAAAAACAGAAAGAACCAGACGGTTATGTTTCTCTTCATGCCTGTTATAAGACCGGAATTGTCCATGGATTTCAATATACTGCCCCGTATAATCCTGTGTTATATCCAGAAGCCTTTCTGAAACCATGACTGGAATCCTGTCCTCAGAATCACTCAGCCTGCGCACAAGAAGCTCCATGGTATAAAAGCCTTCACCAAATACCTGATGACTGAATGTAAAGCCTGTATCAATTTTCCCCATGATCGATACCTGATTGTTTTCAATGATTTTGTCTGCCATAATATTGTTCTCCTTCCTCTTTGGGTATTTTGTCTATACTAAGCTATGAATACCCCTGAAGATTTAGAACCAAAAAATTAAAAAAATTTCTGTAACTCCTTGTAATCTGCGAAAAATGTGGTAAACTGGAATATCGTATCACGAAAAAAAGTTTTTACACATTAATATAGAAGAAAAAAGAAAGGATTTCGATTTTTATGAAGACAAAACGCGAAGACGTACGTAACGTTGCCATCATCGCCCATGTCGATCACGGCAAAACTACCCTGGTGGATCAGCTCCTTAAACAGAGCGGTGTATTCCGTGAAAACCAGGAAGTTCAGGAACGTGTCATGGACTCCAACGACATTGAACGTGAGCGTGGAATTACTATTTTATCAAAAAACACTGCTGTACATTACAAGGGAGTAAAGATCAATATCATTGATACCCCTGGACATGCAGACTTCGGTGGTGAAGTAGAACGTGTTCTTAAGATGGTAGATGGCGTTATTCTTCTGGTAGATGCCTTTGAAGGTGCTATGCCACAGACTAAATTCGTTCTCCATAAAGCTCTGGAGCTGAACCTTCATGTCATCGTCTGCATCAACAAGATTGACCGTCCGGAAGCTCGTCCGGAAGAAGTTATTGATGAAGTTCTTGAACTTCTCATGGATCTTGAAGCATCTGATGAACAGCTCGACTGCCCGTTCCTGTATGCTTCAGCCAAAGCAGGACATGCTGTTCTGGATCTTGCAGATACCCCGGAAAACATGGCTCCGCTGTTTGAAACTATTCTGAAATATATTCCGGCACCGGAAGGTGATCCGGATGCTGACACACAGGTACTGATCAGTACCATCGATTACAACGAATATGTCGGACGTATCGGTGTCGGCAAAGTTGAAAATGGAAAAATTGCAGTAAACCAGGAACTGACTCTTCTTAACCACCACGACCTTGACAAACGTAAAAAAGTTAAGATCAGCAAGCTTTATGAGTTTGATGGTCTGAACAAAGTCGAAGTTAAAGAAGCATCTATCGGATCTATCGTAGCGATCTCCGGTATCGAAGATATCCATATCGGTGATACCCTCTGCGGTGGAGACAACCCGGAAGCAATTCCTTTCCAGAAGATTTCCGAGCCAACTCTTTCCATGAACTTCATGGTAAATGACAGCCCGCTCGCCGGACAGGAAGGTAAATACATCACTTCCCGTCATCTTCGTGACCGTCTGTACCGTGAGCTGAACACCGATGTCAGCCTTCGCGTAGAAGATACTGACTCTACAGAGTGCTTCAAAGTTTCCGGACGTGGTGAACTTCATCTGTCCGTACTGATTGAAAACATGCGCCGTGAAGGCTATGAATTCGCAGTAAGTAAACCGGAAGTTCTGTATCACACTGACGAACGTGGCAAGAAACTTGAGCCAATGGAAATCGCTTATGTAGATGTTCCGGAAGAATTCTCCGGTACTGTTATCCAGAAACTGAGCGAACGTAAAGGTGAACTTCAGGGAATGAGCACAGCAAGTGACGGATCTGTTCGTCTGGAATTCCACATTCCTTCCCGTGGACTGATCGGATTCCGTGGTGAATTCCTGACTTCCACCAAGGGTACCGGTATCCTGAATACTACTTTCGATGGATATGCACCATATAAGGGAGATTTCCAGTATCGTAAACAGGGATCTCTGATCGCCTTTGAATCTGGTGAAGCAGTTGCATACGGTCTGTTCTCAGCGCAGGATCGTGGAACACTCTTCGTTGGACCTGGCGAAAAAGTATACAGTGGTATGGTCATCGGACAGAATGGTAAAGCCGAAGATATCGAGCTGAATGTCTGCAAGACAAAACATCTGACTAATACACGTTCTTCTTCCGCGGATGAAGCTCTGAAGCTGACACCGCCAAGAGTTCTCAGCCTGGAGCAGGCAATCGAATTCATCGATCAGGACGAGCTTCTGGAAGTAACACCGGAAAGCCTTCGTATCCGTAAGAGAATTCTGGATCCTAGAGAAAGAAAACGTGCAGCATTTCGTAAACAGTGATCAAACTGAATAGATCAGCGGCACATTTCGCGCATAATAAGACCCATGAGTCTAAACTCATGGGTCTTACTTTTATACTCATCTGATATACTATTTGCTATTTACATTCTTATCAATGTATTCATTGATTTTTGCATTAATTTTTTTACTGAACGTATCCTTTTGAGTTGTCTCTGTTTCTTCAGGCTCTTCGTGAAACTTTTCATTATATTCCTGCATCATCTCTTCATGTCTGTTTCTCTTCAGTCCTCTTGCTGTCAGTTTACGGATAATATCATAGATAACCCCAAACAATGGTACTGCGATCACCATACCAACCAGTCCCCACAGACCCCCAAATAACAGAATGGAAAATAATACCCAGAAACTGGAAACTCCGGTTGTATTACCAAGAATCTTCGGTCCGATGATATTTCCGTCCACCTGCTGCAGGATTACGATAAAGATCAGGAAGTATAAAGCATCCCACGGATTGCTTCCCAGAAGCAGTAATAATGCACACGGAATTGCTCCGATAAATGGTCCGAAAAACGGAATGATATTCGTCACACCTATCACAACACTGATAAAGGCAGCGGATTCAAAGCCCAGCAGGGTTGTTCCCGCAAAACAGATCAGACCGATGATCGCAGAATCAATGATCTTTCCAACAAAAAAACCATTGAACATTTTGTCTGTATAGTGAATCTCTTCTTCAATGATCCCTGCCCATTTATTCGGAAAGATACCATATAAAAGCAGTTTTGCCTGTGCACCGAAAAGCTTACGGCTTGCAAGAAGATATACCGCAATCAAAAATCCAAGAAACATATTTTTGAATACGCTTAAAACTTCAATCAACTGTACTGTAATATTATTGACAATTCCCTGAATCGTTGTCATCATACTGGAATTTGCTTTCAGAAGATCATTCAGACTGTTCTCCACCTGTGATGAAAAATGATTGAAATATGTCTGTAATTCCGGCTGATCCTTGAGCAGTTGATCGATCATGCGGTTACAATAGGCAAGTCTGGCCGGAAGGATCTTAATGATCTTCACTGTGCTGTCCCATACCTGCGGAAGAATCAGCAGAATCAGCAGAACTACAATCGTGACTGCACAAATAACTGCAATTGCGATAGATAGAAATTTCAAACCTTTCTTCTGCTTTTCTGTTGCCTTTGGAAACCATTTCAGGAAACGCTCATCCATCCGGTTACAGATCGGCGCCAGCAGATAAGCGATCAAAGCGCCATACAGAAAAGGTTTCAGAATATTAAATACCAACTGAATACCTGCTGCAATATTCTTGCTCTGATTCAGAATATACATGATGGCAAATCCAAATGCCAGAACTGCTGCTCCTGTAATACCAAGTTTTACATATTTTGTGTTTTCATTTTGTTTCAATAATCATGCCCCCTGAAGCATCAGCTTCTTTTCCTTATATATCATATATCTCGTATAATCCAATTATCTTAGATGGTAATTGGATTTTTCCTTTCTCCCAGTTAACACTGGGTATTTATTTCCAT
>NZ_CAKRXI010000008.1 GCF_934424005.1 uncultured Blautia sp. | reverse complement strand
ATAGAAGAGAAAATTTACAGGTATGATAAAGCATTGAAAGGAAGATGCAAAAAATCTCGAACAACTATACTACCTGCGAATAGTATAGTTGTTGAGATTTTTTTGTTTTCTGGTTTTGTATGGCTATCACACCTGTTTTTCTATTTTTCTTCTATTTAATTTCTCTCCCCGGGAAGGGGCGAAGGCACGGATAGTGCAACGAATTTCTTTACACCAATATACATAGGTGTCTTGACACCTAACATGTCGGGTAGTATAATCACAAATCAGAAAACATAAAAATACAAAACCCAACAGAAAATCCGGCATCAACCGGTACGAGGAAACAAAAATGAAAGAAAATTACGATGTCATTATCGTAGGAACAGGAGCAGCAGGCCTTTATTGTGCGCTGAATCTGCCTTCCAGGATGAAAGTACTGATGCTCACGAAACAGCAGGCGGACCAGTCAGACTCTTTTCTGGCACAGGGCGGCATCTGCATGCTCAGAGGCGAAGAAGATTATAATGACTACTTTGAAGATACTATGCGTGCAGGTCATTACGAAAATGATGCAAAAGCGGTTGAACTGATGATCCGTAGCTCTAACAGCATTATCCGAGATCTTTTACAGAGAAATGTTACATTTGAACGAACAGAGACGGGAGAACTGGATTTCACCAGAGAAGGGGCACATTCTCAGCCAAGAATCCTTTTTTATGAAGACGTTACCGGTAAACAGATCACCCAGACCCTTCTGAATCAGGCACTGACAAGAGACAATATTGAAATCTGCGAATACATGACCATGGTCGATATCATTTCCAAAGACAACATCTGTGGCGGCGTGATCATCATGGATGAGAAGAATGAAGTATATCCGGTCAGAGCACCATACGTTGTTCTGGCATGTGGTGGTCTCGGAGGTCTTTACAAAAACTCCACCAACTTCCCTCATATTGCAGGTGACGGACTTGGAATTGCCATGAAACATCAGGTAGTACTTGAACATCTGGATTACATACAGATTCACCCTACGACACTTTATTCGCATAAACCAGGACGTCGTTTCCTGATTTCCGAATCCGTCAGAGGCGAAGGAGCTCTTCTGTACGACAAGAACGGACAGCGTTTTACCAATGAGCTGCAGCCACGAGATCTGCTCAGCCAGGCAATCTTTGCGCAGATGGAAAAAGACGGCACTGATTTCGTATGGGAAGATATGCGTCCATTGGGCGAAGAAACCATCATGAAACATTTTCCAAATATTTTCAACAGATGTGTAGAAGAAGGGTTTGATCCGCGTAAAGAGCCGATTCCGGTCGTTCCGGCACAGCATTATTTCATGGGCGGAATCAAGGTTGACCTCGGAAGCCGTACTTCTATGAAGGGTCTGTATGCCTGCGGTGAGACAAGCTGCAATGGTGTGCACGGCAAAAACCGTCTTGCAAGCAACTCACTTCTTGAATCTCTGGTCTTTGCAAGACGTGCTGCAGATGATATCATATTTGGAAGAAAACCAGACCCGTGCAGACCGGGTACTATAGATCTGAAACCATATGAGGACAGAGACGCAGTTCTGAGCGTTTATCATGAAATGGTTTTAAATGAAATCGAAAGGATGAAGAAGAGTCATGAATGAAATTACAATGAAAATGCAGGCTGATCAGCTGATCCGTATGGCACTGCAGGAAGATATCACAAGCGAGGACGTTTCCACAAATGCAGTTATGCCGACTGCTACAAAAGGAACCGTAGATCTGATTGCAAAAGAGGACGGTGTGATTGCCGGACTTGATATTTATGCAAGAGTATTTACAATCCTGGATGAAAAGACAGAGATTGATTTTTATTGCAAAGATGGAGATGAAGTTAAGAAAGGCGACCTGATGGCAACTGTAACCGGTGATATTCGTGTCCTTCTTTCCGGAGAGAGAGTAGCTCTGAATTATCTGCAGAGAATGAGTGGAATTGCCACATATACCAGACAGGTTGCAAAACTTCTGGAAGGCAGCAAGGTAACTTTGCTGGATACCCGTAAGACAACCCCGAACTGCCGAGTATTTGAAAAATATGCAGTAAGAGTTGGGGGCGGATGTAATCACAGATATAATCTTTCAGATGGAGTTTTACTGAAAGATAACCACATTGGTGCAGCAGGGAGTGTTACCAAAGCAGTACAGATGGCAAAAGCATATGCATCATTTGTCCGTAAGATCGAGATCGAGGTAGAGACGCTGGAACAGGTAAAAGAGGCTGTAGAAGCTGGTGCGGATATCATCATGCTGGATAATATGACACCGGAAGTAATGAAACAGGCGGTTGAGCTGATCAATGGCAGAGCACAGACCGAATGCTCTGGTAATATCACAAAAGAAAATATTCAGAAGATCCGTGAAATCGGTGTTGATTTTGTTTCAAGCGGGGCTTTGACTCACTCCGCACCAATCCTTGACATTTCCATGAAAAATCTTCATGCGGTGTGAGAGGAGGAGACCTTATGAACACTGCAGAAAGACGCGGAGAAATTTTAAAGATCCTTCATAATGCTGATGCTCCGGTGGCAGCAAGAGAGCTTGCGGGAAAATTTGGTGTCAGCCGTCAGGTGATCGTGCAGGATCTGGCGGTGATAAGGGCTTCTGCGCCGGGAATATTATCAACAACAAAGGGGTATGTGATTCAGCAGGACAGTAGCTGCACACGGGAATTTAAAGTCCGTCACAGCCAGGATAAAGCTGCTGAGGAACTGAATCTGATCGTAGACTGTGGTGGGCATGTCAAAAATATCAGTATCAGTCACAGAGTTTATGGTCGTGTCAGCGCGGAGATGGATATTCGCTCCAGACAGGATGTGTGTGAGTTTATACAGGCATTGCAGAACAGTCATTCCACTGTTTTAAGTAATGCAACTTCAGGATATCATTATCATCTGGTGGAAGCCGCAAGTGAAGAACGGTTGGAGTTGATTGAAGAACAGCTGAAGAAAGCCGGTTTTCTGGCTCCGCTTCAGCCATGGGAACAGAGCACAGGAAAGGGAAATATTAAATTATGACAATACAGGAAATTCAGCAGGAGATCCTGCGGATGAAAAAAGAGCAGGATGTATGTATTCTGGCACATGCTTACCAGGGACAGGAAATTCTGGAGGTAGCAGATTACATGGGCGATTCTTATGGACTGAGTGTGCAGGCATCCAAGAGTAACTGCAAAGGCGTCATCATGTGTGGCGTCCGTTTTATGGCAGAAACCTGTAAGGTTTTAAGCCCGGAGAAGAAAGTATGGCTTGCCAATCCGACTGCAGGATGTCCGATGGCAGAACAGCTGGACCTGGAAAGCCTTCGTAAATTAAAGGCAGAGCACCCGGGATATGCGGTAGTTGCTTATATCAATACGACTTCTGAATTAAAGACAGAGTGTGATGTCTGCGTGACATCTTCTTCTGCAGTACAGATCTGCAGCAAACTGGATAATGACAAGATTCTGTTTATCCCGGATCCGAACCTGGGACGTTTTGTTGCAGAGAAACTTCCGGAGAAAGAATTTGCTTTCTATAAGGGCGGATGTCCAAGACATATTATCGTCAGCGCCAAAGATGTAGAAAAAGCAAAGAAAGCACATCCGGATGCATTGCTTCTGGTTCATCCGGAATGTCGTCAGGAAGTTGTAGAACTGGCAGATTATGTCGGGTCTACAACCGGAATCATGGAATATGCAAAGAAATCTCCGAATAAAGAATTTATCATCGGAACAGAGAACAGTATTGTGGAACATCTTCAGTTTGCATGTCCGGACAAGCAGTTTTATCCGCTGTCTGTCATGCTGACCTGTATGAACATGAAGATCACAACACTGATGGATATCTACAACTGCCTGAAGGGAACCGGCGGAGAAGTGATCGAACTTCCGGAAAATGTTATGGAAGGCGCCGGACGCTGCATTCACCGAATGGTAGAACTCGGAGGATGAATATAATAAATAGAGAAAAAGTTGAGCTGCTGAGAACTGGATTTTCAGCAGCTTGTTTTTGCAAAAATCAGCAGCGATTAGCAAAAATTAATTAACTTTTTATAAAGTTTCTTGAAATATATAAGAACAAATGGTACTATAAGTGCAAAGCATACTTTCTATAAGTCTATGGCACGCGTGCCAGTCTATTTTCTAATGTCATTTCAGAAATCCATGCTTTTAAATCAATCGAAATAAAAAAGCAGGGGTTTTGAGAGAGATGCTACTGTACGTTCTTGGCTCCTGCAATAACAGGAGGTGCTGCCTATGGCAAAAAGGAAGAAGAATGTTAGGAGAATTCTTTATCAGAAGCATATGAAAACATGACAGGAGAGCCGAGACTGGAATTAAAGGTGATCACATTGAACATCAACGATGGTCATAATAAAGAACTGATGGAACAGTGCCAGATACTGCGAGAATATGCACAGTATGTAGCAAAAGTACGTAAATACACAAAAGAAATGAGCCTGGGTGCGGCTGTGGAGCGAGCAGTAAACGAGTGCATTCAGGAAGGAATCCTGGAAAATTTTCTCCGGGCCAACCGAGCGGAGGTTATCGCGATGAGTATATTTGAGTATAACAAAGAGGAAGAGGATAAAAAACTCCGGAAAGCAGAATATGAGGCTGGATATGATTCAGGGTATGATTCGGGATATGGGACAGGATATGATGCTGGAAAGCAGAATGGTTTGGAACTGGGAATTAGCAAGGGAGAAGTAAAGGAAAAACAGAAAATAATTCAGTTGATGTTGGAAGCAGGTGAACCAGTTGAGAAGATCGCACAGTATACAGAATATACGGTGGAAGAGATAAAAGATAAGATAAAGAATTCCCGGTGAGAGGAATTTGTGAAATCCAGTAGGCGAGGACTCAACGTGAGTTATCATCTGAACATGGTTCAATTCAAAAATTCTAAGGTATCAGGAAGTACAGAACTTTGCTAAAAGCGATACAGAAAAGAGCTGAACTCGCGTAAACGCTCAGACAGCAGCATTTTCTGTATCAACGCAAAAACCTGTACATTCCGATACCTGGACGAATTTTTTCAGGCGAACCAGATTCAGATGATAATCACGAAAGTTTCTCCCCGCTGGATTTTTTATTCCGGATTACCGTACTTTATTTGAAGTAGTTGGAAGGTGGTGAGGTCGGGAATACCATTTTCCACCATGATCTAATTGATTAATTTTTATAAAGTCTCTTGAAATGCATGAGAACAAATGGTACTATAAATACAAAGCATACTTTCTATAAGTCTATGGCACTCGTGCCAGTCTATTTTCTAATGTCATTTCAGAAATCCATGCTTTTAAATCAATCGAAATAAAAAAGCAGGGGTTTTGAGAGAGATGCTACTGTACGTTCTTGGCTCCTGCAATAACAGGAGGTGCTGCCTATGGCAAAAAACAAAAAGATACGTAAAGTAACAGGAAAGAGAAAGCAGCCTGCAGAAAGAATGCGGGTGATAAGTAACCTGCCAACAGTAAATAAAAAGTCCCTGTATTCCTCATCATTACAGAAGATTCCGGCTTCGTATTTCATTGTATTTTATAATGGAACTGAAAAGGAAGAGGAATGCTGGGAGAATTCTTTATCTGAGGCATACGAAAACCTGACCGGGGAGCCGAGGCTGGAGTTGAAAGTGATCACGCTGAATATCAATGAGGGTCATAATAAAGAATTGATGGAACAGTGCCGGACGTTGCGGGAATATGCACAGTATGTAGCTAAGGTACGTAAATACACGAAAGAAATGAGCTTGGATGCGGCTGTGGAGCGAGCAGTAAACGAGTGCATTCAGGAAGGAATCCTGGAAGATTTTCTCCGGGCTAACCGAGCGGAGGTTATCGCGATGAGTATATTTGAGTATAACAAAGAGGAAGAGGATAAAAAACTCCGGAAAGCAGAATATGAGGCTGGGTATGATTCGGGATATGGGACAGGATATGGAAGTGGATTCGATGCCGGAACAGAGAATAAAGCAAAAGAAACAGCAATTTTACTTGCTAATGAGGGAGATTCCGTTGAGAAGATTGCGAAAGTTCTTCAAATAAAAGAAGAAGTGGTTTGTAAGTGGTTGCTGGAAAGATAAGAATTCCCGGTGAGGGGAATTTGTGAAATCCAGTAGGTGAGGACTCAACGTGAGTTATCATCTAAACATGGATATAATAAATAGAGAAAAAGTTGAGCTACCGAGAACTGGATTTTGGAATTAAATGCGTTGCAATGCCAATATTTGACCGTAATCGGAATTTGTATGCTGCGATCAGCATCAGTGGACTTGCAAGCCATTTTACAGAAGAGAAAATGTCTGAATGGGCAATTCTTCTGAAAAAGTATATTACCAAAATCGAAAACAGATTATAGGAGACAAGAGAAACTGTCATTGCAGATGCGATGGCAGTTTTTTGTGTAATAGGAAATTACTCCGTAATGTTCCTATTACACAAAAACGCTCCGCGAGGATGCGACCAGATGCATGAGGAATATGTCTGCTGAAGCAGACTGCATCTGGCGCGCAAAGCGTAACAAGTCCCTCAAAGATTGAGGGATTCAGAGAGTTTGAAGCGGACTTGTCCGCTTTGTTCCTGGTCTGAAAAAGAAATAAAAAAAGACAGTCACTGACGGTTGTGACTGTCTTTTTAATTATAAGCTTATAATTAAAAATGTATATTTCCTGAATTAGCCAATGCTGTTGACAGCTTTAGACAGACGGGAAATTTTTCTTGCACAGTTATTTTTGTGATAAACACCTTTAGATGTTGCTTTGCTGATTGTAGAGATAGCCTCTGTAAGAGCAGCCTGTGCAGCAGCTTTATCGTTTTTCTGAACTGCAGTTTCTACTTTTTTGATGGAAGTTTTAACAGCAGAACGGATAGATTTGTTTCTAGCAGCTTTAGTTCTGTTTACTAAAATTCTTTTCTTTGCAGATTTGATGTTAGCCAATTGGTACACCTCCATTTCAGATTTATAATAATGTGTCGTTGTTACAGAAACAGACACGGGCGCTTCTGTAAACATGCTTATATATGATAGTATATTTATTTTTACTTGTCAATAGTAAAATGCGGAAATGTTAAAAAAATATAAACATAATATTACTGTGAGAAAAATCTTCCATACATAATATAGTCTTAAAACAGAGACATTAATGATAAAGTGAAATACTGTAGACAGAAAAGAAACATAATTTTACAGATGATAATCGGATATCAATAATTCGGATGATCAGGAGGAAGAGAGATGGCAGTCAGCAAAAGAATCAGAACAGACCTTGCACTGGAAACAACAGAACGTTTTAAAGAAGAAAACACAGAGATTCGTGGCGTAGAGATTCAGGAGGACTATGATGAAGAAAAGGATGTACGAACGACTGTCGTCAGGGTCGTGACAGAAAACGGTGCAAAGGCGATGGGAAGACCGCAGGGAACTTACATTACAATAGAAGCTCCAGATCTGTCTGTACCGGATGAAGATTATCATCGGGAGATATCAGAGGAGATTTCCAAACATCTGAAACAACTCATTGATCTGAAAAAGGAAAAATCCATTCTTGTAGTGGGACTCGGAAATGCAGGAATCACTGCTGATGCACTGGGACCGCATGTGGTGGAAAATTTAAGGATGACTCGCCATATCATAAGGGAATACGGCCTTCGAGGAATTGATCATGAAAAAATGCATCGTGTCAGTGGAATTGTGCCGGGAGTGATGGCACAGACCGGTATGGAAACTGCGGAGATCATACAAGGAGTAGTTGCGGAAACGAAACCAGATGTGGTGATTGCAATTGATGCGCTGGCGGCCAGAAGTGTCCGCAGGCTGAATCGTACGATTCAAATCACAGATACGGGAATTCATCCGGGTTCAGGTGTGGGAAATCACAGAAATGGACTGACAGAGGATAATCTGCAGGTAAAGGTGATTGGAATCGGTGTTCCGACTGTTGTGGATGCGGCAACGATCGTTCATGATTCGATGGCACATCTTCTGGATGCACTGGAAGAAGCGGAGCAGAAAGAATTTTTGGAAGAAATGATCGCGCCGAATCTCTACAGCATGTTTGTGACACCGAAGGATGTGGATGAGACGGTAAAATACCTGAGCTTTACAATATCTGAAGGATTGAATATAGCGTTCAGCGAAGTCTGATATAAAAATATTAAAGTTGTTTTTTCTCATAAATGGATATTTTGAGGGGGAATAATCCGGAAAAATTTGTCATAGGATACTTTGAAAGGAGTGATTCTGTGGCGAGATTCCGGAAAACACTGTATCTGATTATGGAAGGCTGTGTGCTTGTGACGTTATCCGTGACTGCGGGCGTTCTTGTGCTGCACGAAAATGTATTTCGTCAGCTTCCATTGTATTGTTTTCTGGAAGAGAAGGCACAGGAGCGTTCAGCTGGAGAGGACCATGAGACTTATGAAAAGCTGATGGAGAGCAATGCACGTTATCTTGGCAGGATGGTCGTGGATGAAAATAAAGAAGTTGGAAGTAAAGAAACTGATAGAGAGACTGAGGACAAGCAGTCAGAACGTGAAGAGGATGTTGAGAAGGATGAACGACCGGAAAAGCCAACGATAACTCCAACTGAGAAATCAGAGATTACAGTGACTCCGATAACTCAAAATACAGAAGAGCAGAAAGCAAAAAATGTAGATAAACAGACAGAGCCAGAAGAAAATTTGGCCGAAGAATCTCCCGGGGAAGAGGAAGTTACTACGGCAGCCGCTCAGGTACAACCGATGCCGGAAATTGACCTCGCACCGGAAAGACTGGCAGATTATGATTATCTGATGAATCATTTTTTTGTTCTTGACCCTAATACAGAAACCAGTGCACAACAGTTGAATGCGGCTGCTCTTCTTGGGGAGGATCTGACGCTCCGTAAGGAAAAAACGGAGCCACAGATTTTGATCTATCATAGTCATTCGCAGGAGACTTTTGCAGATTCAAGAGAAGGAAAGACAGAAGATACGATTGTGGGGGTGGGTGATTATCTGGCTCAGCTTCTGACAGAAAATTATGGCTACCAGGTTATGCATGTAACGGAAGCATTTGATCTGGCTGGAGGGGAACTTGACCGGAGTAAAGCATATGACTATGCAAGAGAGTGGCTGGAACCTGTTCTGGAAGAGAATCCATCTATACAGATTCTGATAGACCTGCACCGAGATGGCGTACCGGAAGACCGCCATCTGGTCACAGAAATTAACGGAAAACCGACTGCACAGATCATGTTTTATAATGGACTGAGTCATACCGTAAACAGTGGTGATCTTTCGTATCTTCCCAATCCATACATACAGGATAATCTGGCGTTTTCTTTCCAGCTCGAATATCAGGCTGCATTGTATTATCCGGAACTTTATCGTGGAATTTATCTGGCAGGGCTGCGTTACAATCTGCATCTGCGTCCCCGGGCACTTCTTCTTGAGGCCGGCGCCCAGACAAATACTGTTCAGGAGGTAAAAAATGCGATGGAGCCGTTTGTGGATATCCTGAACCGGGTACTGCAGGAATAGAATTCGTTAAAAATATGCTTAAAAATATGTGAAAACTAATGCTTGCAATTCAGAACAAATGTTCGCATAATAAAAATATAAAATGCAGAAGACAAAACAGGAAAATATACTGGTGTAAGAACTGGACTTAATACAAAAAGCTATGCTATAATGCCTCGTAGTATATTTTTTTATATCTTATATTAAAGGAACTGATTTCCTGAATAAATAAATGTGAATACATAAGGAGGAATTTCGCAGAATGATAGACCAGAGTAAAATCCGTAATTTCTGCATTATTGCACATATAGACCATGGTAAGTCCACACTGGCTGACCGTATTATTGAGAAGACAGGTACACTGACAGAGCGTGAGATGCAGTCTCAGGTACTGGATAATATGGATCTGGAGCGTGAGCGTGGTATTACAATTAAATCCCAGGCCGTTCGAATCGTATACAAGGCCAACGATGGAGAAGAATATATCTTTAATCTGATCGATACACCAGGACATGTCGATTTTAACTATGAAGTTTCCAGAAGTCTTGCTGCCTGTGATGGTGCGATCCTGGTCGTGGATGCTGCACAGGGAATCGAGGCGCAGACACTGGCGAATGTTTATCTGGCATTGGACCATGATCTGGATGTCCTTCCGGTCATTAATAAAATTGACCTTCCGAGCGCAGAGCCGGACCGAGTTGTAAATGAGATCGAGGATGTGATCGGCCTTGAGGCTCACGATGCACCGAGAATTTCTGCGAAGACAGGATTGAATATTGAAGAAGTCCTGGAACAGATTGTTACAAAGATTCCGGCACCGCAGGGAGATGTAAATGCTCCTTTGAAGGCGCTGATTTTTGACTCTATTTATGATGCCTATAAGGGTGTTATTGTTTTCTGTCGAGTGATGGATGGCCGCGTTAAGAAAGGTACTCAGATTCGTATGATGGCGACCGGATTTACGACCGAAGTAGTAGAAGTCGGTTATTTTGGAGCCGGCCAGTTTATTCCATGTGATGAACTGACTGCCGGTATGGTTGGTTACATTACTGCGAGCATTAAGAACCTTGGTGATACAAGAGTCGGTGATACGGTTACAGATAATGAAAGACCGTGTGCGGAGGCACTTCCGGGATATAAAAAAGTACAGCCAATGGTTTACTGTGGACTGTATCCGGCTGATGGTGCCAGATATGGTGATCTTCGTGATGCTCTTGAGAAATTACAGCTGAATGATGCATCTCTGTTCTTTGAGCCGGAGACTTCTATTGCACTTGGCTTTGGTTTCCGTTGCGGATTCCTTGGACTTCTGCATCTGGAAATCATTCAGGAACGTCTGGAAAGAGAATATAATCTTGATCTGGTAACGACTGCACCGGGTGTTGTTTATAAGGTATATAAGACGAACGGCGAAGTGATTGAATTGACAAACCCGTCAAACCTCCCGGATCCATCTGAGATTGAATATATGGAAGAGCCGATGGTAAATGCTGAGATTATGGTAACGACTGAATTTATCGGCGCGATCATGGATCTCTGTCAGGAACGCCGCGGTCAGTATAACGGAATGGAATACATGGAGGAAACCAGAGCACTTCTGAAATATAAACTTCCACTGAATGAGATCATTTACGATTTCTTTGATGCATTGAAATCCCGTTCCAGAGGATATGCATCTCTGGATTATGAGCTCTGCGGTTATGAACGCAGTGAACTGGTTAAACTTGATATCCTTGTTAATAAGGAAGAAGTTGATGCACTTTCTTTCATCGTACATGCAGATACTGCTTATGAGCGTGGACGTAAGATGTGTGAGAAGCTGAAAGAAGAAATTCCGAGACAGCTCTTTGAAATCCCGATCCAGGCTGCAATCGGAAGCAAGATCATTGCCCGTGAGACTGTCCGCGCTATGCGAAAGGATGTTCTTGCCAAATGCTATGGTGGTGATATTTCACGAAAGAAGAAACTTCTTGAGAAACAGAAGGAAGGTAAGAAACGTATGCGCCAGGTCGGAAACGTAGAGATTCCACAGAAGGCATTTATGAGTGTACTGAAACTGGACGATAAATAATTGACGGGAGAGACCGTGAATATGGAATGCATATTGTTGTGAACGGCGGACTTACAGAAGGGAGGCAGGGCCATGAAAAAAGGAACTGCAAAAGCTATGAGATATATTGTTGCAGGGAGTGCATTGACACTCTGTGTGATTATGACGGGATGTGGCTGCGGACAGAAAAAGACAGATCCTGCTTCGGAACAGGTACTGAAGATCAGTATCACACCGGAACCATCACCAACACCGGCACCGGATACGGTAGATGCGGCTGCGGTTACTTCGAATGGAGATATCAGTATGGTGAATCTGTATCTGGCAGAAAATCCATCAGCGGTGACAAACAGTACAGATACGGGTGCGGGTGATGCGAATACTACAGATGCTTCGAATATGCAGAACCAGGATCAGGATCAGTCGGAAGATACATCGAGTTCTTCTGATGAATAACCAGGATAATGGTTCTTATGATGAGGGTGGAGACAATGAAGAATAAGAATCGTACCCCACTGGAATTATATATTCATATACCGTTCTGTGTGCAGAAATGTCAGTACTGCGATTTCCTCTCCGGTCCATCGGATCAGGAGACAAGAGACAGATATATAAAGGCTCTGTGTGCTGAGATTCAGGCGGTGCAGGGTGTTGAAGCGTATGAGATCGTTTCTGTTTTTATCGGAGGGGGGACTCCTTCCGTACTGAAAGCAGAAGCGATTGCTTCTATTATGGAGACAATTCAAAAGAAATTCTGTTTCTCGCCGGATGCAGAAATAACAATAGAATCAAATCCCGGCACAGTTGATCTTGCGAAGCTTACTGCTTACCGAGAAACAGGAATCAACCGTCTGAGTCTGGGACTGCAGTCCACGGATTCGAAAGAGCTGAGGATGCTTGGAAGAATTCATACATATGAAGAATTTCTTCAGAGTTATCAGTGGGCAAGAGAAGCAGGGTTTCAAAATATTAATATAGATCTGATGTTTGCAATCCCCGGACAGACAGGAGAGGCATGGCGTGCTCACCTTCGTCAGGTCGCGGAGCTGAAACCGGAACATATTTCTGCCTATAGTCTGATCATCGAGGAGGGAACTCCGTTTGCGGAGTGTGAACTGGATCTTCCGGATGAAGATACGGAGTATCAGATGTATGAGGACACAGCGGGGATTCTTGCAGAGTATGGATATCAACAATACGAAATATCCAATTATGCAAAAGACGGATATGCATGTCGGCATAATATCGGTTACTGGAAACGTACAGAATATCTTGGCCTGGGGCTGGGAGCATCTTCTCTTTATGGGGAAAACCGTTTTTCCAATACGAGAGATATGCAGGAATATCTGGGATTTTCCGGAAACACAGAACGAATTCGTAAAGATGTTCTGAAACTTTCACTTAAAGACCAGATAGAAGAATTTATGTATCTGGGGCTTCGTATGACGGAAGGGATTTCAGAGATCGATTTTGAACAGAATTTCGGACAGAAGCTTGAGAATATTTATGGTTCTGTCCTGCAAAAATATAAAGAGACCGGATTCCTGGAGAAGACTGGTACGAACTGGAGATTTACAAGAAAAGGAATTCATGTGAGCAATCATATCCTGGCAGATCTTCTGTTGGATGAAGAATAAGTGCGAACATGCAGCGGATAAGAGGAGAAAAGATGTCTGAACGAACAACTGGAAAAAAGTTTATTAAGATTCGAGGAGCAAATGTCAACAATCTCAAGAATCTGAGTGTGGATATTCCGAGAGATGAATTTGTGGTTCTGACGGGTGTCAGCGGATCAGGAAAGTCTTCTCTGGCATTTGATACGATCTATGCAGAGGGGCAGAGACGTTATATGGAATCTCTGTCATCTTATGCAAGGCAGTTTCTGGGTCAGATGGAGAAACCGGATGTAGAGTCGATCGAAGGACTGCCACCGGCAATTTCCATCGATCAGAAATCTACCAACCGCAATCCGCGTTCAACGGTTGGAACAGTTACAGAAATTTATGACTATTTCCGACTTCTTTATGCACGTATTGGTATTCCGCATTGTCCGAAGTGCGGAAAGGAAATCAAAAAGCAGACAGTCGATCAGATGGTTGATCATATTATGGCACTTCCTGAAAGAACAAAGCTGCAGCTTCTGGCACCGGTAGTCCGTGGTCGAAAGGGAACACATGCAAAGCTTCTGGATCAGGCGAAACGCAGCGGTTATGTACGTGTACAGATTGATGGAAATCTGTATGAGCTGTCTGAAGAAATTAAACTGGACAAAAATATTAAACATAATATAGAAATTATCGTAGACCGTCTGGTAGTAAAACCGGGAATCGAGAAACGATTGTCTGATTCCATTGAGACAGTTCTGAATCTTTCGGATGGGTTGCTTATGGTAGATACGATGGATGGTACTGTGAAGACATTCAGTCAGAGCTTTGCCTGCCCGGATTGTCAGATCAGTATTGATGAGATCGAGCCGAGAAGCTTTTCGTTTAATAATCCGTTTGGAGCCTGCCCGGATTGTTTTGGTCTGGGATATAAGATGGAATTTGATATTGATCTGATGATTCCGGATAAATCTCTGAGTATTTCCCAGGGAGCTATTGTGGTCATGGGCTGGCAGTCCTGCACAGATAAGGGCAGTTTTACAAGAGCAATCCTTGATGCACTGGCGAAAGAATACCATTTCAGCCTGGATACTCCGTTCCAGGATTATCCGGATGATGTTAAGAATGTTCTGATCCATGGTACAAATGGACATGCTGTCAAAGTATATTATAAAGGTCAGCGTGGAGAAGGCGTTTATGACGTTGCTTTCCCGGGGCTGATCAAAAATGTGGAACAGCGATACCGCGAAACAGGATCCGATGCGATGAAACAGGAGTATGAGTCGTTTATGCGGATCACACCGTGTAAGACCTGCAAAGGCCAGCGATTAAAAAAAGAATCTCTGGCGGTGACGGTAGGAGATCGCAATATTTATGAGCTGACTTCTCTTTCTATTGAGAATCTGAAGAAGTTTATGGGAGAACTGAAACTCACCGAACAGCAGGAACTGATCGGTAAACAAATCTTGAAGGAAATTCGTGCGAGAGTCGGGTTCCTGTCAGAAGTTGGACTGGATTATCTGTCATTAAGCCGTGCGACAGCAACGCTTTCCGGCGGAGAAGCACAGAGAATCCGTCTTGCAACACAGATTGGTTCCGGACTGGTGGGAGTCGCTTATATTCTGGATGAACCGAGTATCGGACTTCATCAGAGAGATAATGATAAGCTTCTTCGTGCACTGATGCGTCTTCGTGATCTGGGTAACAGTCTGATCGTGGTTGAACATGATGAAGATACCATGCGCGCAGCGGACTGTGTTGTGGATATCGGTCCGGGAGCCGGAGAACATGGTGGAGAACTGGTGGAAATTGGTACGGCAGAGACGCTGATGAAGAATGAACGTTCAATTACAGGTGCTTACCTGAGCGGACGTTGCAAAATTCCGGTACCGACAGAACGTAAACAACCGACCGGCTGGCTGAAAATCCGTGGAGCAGCAGAAAACAATCTGAAACAGGTAAATGTAGATGTGCCGCTTGGCATTATGACTGCGGTGACGGGAGTCAGCGGTTCTGGCAAAAGTTCCCTGATCAATGAAGTTCTGTATAAGACGCTTGCGCGAGACCTCAACAGAGCTAGAGTGATTCCGGGGAAACATAAAGAAATTCAGGGACTGGATCAGCTGGATAAGGTAATCAGTATCGATCAGTCACCGATTGGACGTACACCGCGTTCCAATCCTGCAACCTATACAGGTGTGTTTGATCAGATCCGTGATCTGTTTGCATCTACAGCTGATGCCAAAGCACGTGGCTATAAGAAAGGACGTTTCAGTTTTAATGTCAAAGGCGGACGCTGCGAAGCCTGCAGTGGTGATGGTATCATCAAGATTGAGATGCATTTCCTTGCAGATGTTTATGTACCATGTGAAGTCTGCAAGGGTAAACGGTATAATCGTGAGACTCTGGAAGTAAAATACAAAGACAAGAGTATTTACGATGTTTTGAATATGACGGTGGAAGAGGCTCTTGCTTTCTTCGAGAACATTCCTTCCATTAAGAGAAAGATTCAGACACTCTATGATGTAGGACTTTCTTATATCCGTCTTGGACAGCCATCTACCGAGCTTTCGGGTGGAGAAGCGCAGAGAATCAAGCTTGCGACTGAACTCAGCAAACGCAGTACCGGTCGTACCATTTATATTCTGGATGAGCCGACGACAGGACTTCACTTTGCGGATGTTCATAAGCTTGTTGAGATCCTGCAGCGCCTGACAGAGGGCGGCAATACAGTTGTAGTCATCGAGCATAATCTGGACGTGATCAAAACTGCAGATTATATCATAGATATGGGACCGGAAGGCGGTGAACGTGGAGGTACTGTTATTGCAACAGGTACACCGGAAGAAATTGCTGTCTGCCCGGATTCCTATACAGGCCAGTATGTGGCAAAATATTTAAAGTAAACGGCCGGTTATTGTGCGTGTTAATATCCGCAGGTATTTTGTTATGAATAAGGGACTTTTCAATTGCTGAAAAGTTGTTTATAATAAGCGTGATTATATGTATAACGAAAGAATATCAGATTTTTACAGGAAGCATATGGAAGGGAGATCTTATGCCTGCAAATGATATAGGAATAGATCTGGGAACGACAAACAGTCTGGTATATTCTACGGGCAGAGGCCTTGTTTTGAGCGAACCATCTGTAGTAGTATATGATAAAGATACAGAGAAGATCAAAGCAATTGGTGAAGAAGCCCGGCAGATGGCTGGGCATGTTACTTCCAATATGGAAGTAATCTGTCCGATTCGTCAGGGAATGATCATAGATTTTGTCGTTATGGAAAAAATGTTGAAATATTTTATCGCCAAGGCGATGGGGCGGCGGGCGTTCCGCAAACCACGGATCAGCGTGTGTGTGCCGAGTGGTATCACGGAGATCGAACGTAAGGCAGTGGAAGAAGCAACTTATCAGGCAGGAGCGAGAGAAGTGTTTCTGGTTGAAGAACCAATCGCTGCTGCAATCGGTGCCGGTGTGGATATTACGAAGCCTTTTGGCAATCTGATCGTGGATATTGGTGGCGGCACAACGGATATTGCTGTTATTTCGATTGGCGGTGTTGTTGTGTCATCAACGATCAAGGTTGCGGGAGATGCGTTTGACCAGGCAATCATGAGTTATATACGAAAGACGCACAGTTTGTTTATCGGATCGGATACTGCAGAAGCAATCAAAATAAAAATCGGCACAGCTATCGAAGAGGCGAATCCACAGGTGATGGAAGTAAAAGGACGAAATGTACTTACAGGACTTCCGAAAAAAGTAAAACTGACTTCCGAAGAAATCCGTGTGGCACTGAAAGATGCGACAGGACAGATCGTAGAAGCAGTCCATGGAGTGCTGGAAAAGACACCGCCGGAACTGGCCGCTGATATTGTGGACAGAGGAATTGTCCTGGCGGGCGGAGGAGCACTGCTTCGGGGAATGGATGCACTGATCGAGCAGAGGACAGGGGTAAATACTCTGACTGTTCAGAATGCGATGCATGTGGTAGCTGTTGGAACCGGCAAATATGCAGAGATAATGAACCGTATGGAATCTTAATAACTGCAGACAGGAGCCAGGAATATTTATGATAGATCATAGATATCCTGGTTTTGCTGTTATAAGGCTGAAAAACAGTAGCAATTTTGGGACCGGAAGAAAGAGGAAGAAATGAGCGAGAGCATTACAGGATATATTGATCATATTATTTTTCGAAATGAAGATAATGGATATACGGTTATGGTATTAAAAGGGGTCAGCGAGGAAGACGAGCTGACCTGCGTTGGAAGTTTTCCGGTGGTCACACAGGGAGCATCTGTAGAACTGGAGGGGAATTTTACACAGCATCCGGTTTATGGAAAGCAGTTTCAGGCAGTGCGGCTGACTGAAAAAATGCCGGAAGATGCACTGGCTATGGAAAGATACCTCGGTTCGGGTGCGATTAAAGGAATTGGCGCGGCGCTGGCGGGAAGGATCGTACGTCATTTTGGAGATGATACGTTTCAGATAGTAGAAAATGAGCCTGAAAGACTGTCTGAAGTTAAGGGAATCAGTGAAAAAAAGGCAAGAGAGATTGCCATGCAAATCGCGGAAAAGTCCGATATGCGGAAGGCAATGATGTTTTTGCAGAAATATGGGATTTCACTGAACCTTGGTGCCAAAATCTACCAGAAGTATGGAGACTCTGTTTACAGTGTTTTGCAGGAAAATCCGTATAGACTTGCAGATGATATCAGTGGTGTGGGATTCAAAATTGCAGATGAGATCGCCTATCGCATTGGAATTCATACAGATTCAGATTACAGAATAAAAAGTGGAATGGTATATACTCTTCTGCAGGCAACCGGGGAGGGACATGTATATCTTCCGAAAGACGAGCTCTTTCAGCGTGCAGCAGAACTGCTCGGTGTAGATTCTTCTTATATGGAGAAGCATCTGGTCGATCTGGCGATGGACCGTAAGATCGTTCAGAAGGAACAAGGAGATCAGATACTGATCTATCCGGCTCAATATTATTATCTGGAGTTAAATACGGCAAGAATGCTTCGGGAACTTGATATTTTCTGCCCGGAAGATGAGAAAATAGTGGAACGAAGAATTGTCCAGATAGAGAAAGAAACGGGAACGGTTTTGGATGAAATGCAGAAAAAAGCAGTGCAGGAAGCTGCCGGGCATGGTCTGCTTATTCTCACCGGCGGTCCCGGTACCGGAAAAACAACGACAATCAATGCGATCATCCGATATTTTGAGGGCGAAGGTGCAGAGATCAGGCTGGCGGCTCCAACCGGAAGGGCAGCGAAGCGTATGACAGAGGCTACCGGCTATGAGGCACAGACGATCCATCGTCTTCTCGAACTTTCGGGAATGCCGGAAGATGACAGAGAAGGCCAGCCCATTCATTTTGAGCGAAATGCAGAAAATCCTCTGGAGACGGATGTCATTATCATTGATGAGATGTCGATGGTGGATATACATCTCATCCATTCGCTTCTTATGGCAGTTACGGCAGGAACGAGACTGATCCTGGTAGGAGATGAAAATCAGCTTCCAAGTGTGGGACCGGGAAATGTACTTCGTGATATTATCCGAAGTGGACAGTTTCCGGTAGTTGAACTGAAGAAAATCTTCCGACAGGCATCAGAGAGTGACATTGTTGTGAATGCACATAAGATCAATAAAGGTGAGCAGGTGGAAATCAATAACAAGAGCCGGGATTTCTTTTTTCTCAAAAGATACGATGCGGATATCATCATTCGTGTGGTGATTGCACTGATTCAGGAAAAACTTCCCAAATATGTGGAAGCAAAACCGTTTGAAATCCAGGTTCTGACACCAATGCGAAAAGGACTTCTCGGTGTGGAACGTCTGAATCAGATCCTGCAGAGATACCTGAATCCGCCGGACGCTTCCAAGAAAGAGAAAGAAATAGGACAGGGACTTTTCCGTGAGGGTGATAAGGTCATGCAGGTTCGCAATAATTATCAGCTGGAATGGGAAATCCGCGGAAGATATGGAATACCGATCGAAAAAGGTGTTGGAGTTTTTAATGGGGACACCGGCATCATCAAAACAATCAATGAATTTGCAGAAACAGCAGAGGTTGAGTTTGAAGATGGCCGATGGGCGGAATATTCATTCAAACAGCTGGATGAACTGGAACTTGCTTATGCAGTAACCATACATAAATCACAGGGTTCAGAATATCCGGCAGTGATCATTCCACTGCTTTCTGGTCCGAGAATGCTGATGAACAGGAATCTTCTTTATACAGCAGTAACACGTGCGAGAAAATGCGTTACTGTTGTAGGAAGTGAGGAGACTTTCCGTGAGATGATCCGAAATGAGAAGCAGCAGAGAAGATACAGCTCACTGGATCGGCGCATTCAGGAAACCGAATAAATCTCTGCAAAAGAACTCGATAACAGGAAAAGAGAGCATATCATCGGGGAGAAAGGCTTTCTTTGAAAAAAATAAAAGAAAAATGTCTGGATGTACTGTACCCTCCCAGATGTCCTGCGTGCGGCGGGATTCTGGAGGATAAACAAAGAAGCATCTGTCCGCAGTGCGAATCGATTTTTCATCCTGTTTCAGAATATTATTGTATGAAATGTGGAAAACCAGTAAATGAGACGGAAGAATACTGCAGTGAATGCCGGCACAGAGAACGGAAATTTATTCGCGGAAGAAGTGTGTTTCTGTATAATGGGCAGATGAAGAATTCGCTTCTTCGCTATAAATATTACGGGAGCCGTGAATATGGGAAATATTATGCAGAAGCGATATGCAGATATGTTGGAAGAGATATACGAAGCTGGAGGCCGGACGTAATCATTCCGGTGCCGCTTCACAGGCGCAAAAAGAGAATGAGAGGGTTTAACCAGGCTGCCGATCTGGCAGAACGCATTGGGAAAATCCTTGGAATTCCGGTTGCGGAAGATGTTATTTACAAGTCCAGGGAAACACGTTCACAGAAAAAACTGGACGCTAAAGAGCGAAAGAAAAATCTCAAAAATGCGTTTCGGGCAGCAGTGCCGGTAACAGGCCTGAGAATTCTTGTGGTCGATGATGTGTACACGACAGGGAGTACAGTGGAAGCCATGGCAGAATGTCTGCTGGAAAATGGAGCGAAAGCTGTATTTTTTGTAACTTTGTGTACGGGAAACATCTGAACAGGTACATCTTTGAACGAAGGTTGGACGGAAGTGGAAAAAATACTTTTCATGATTCGGGATATATGATACAATCAATCTATGTATGATTATTTCTGATGTTTTCAGGAAATATGGTTTAAACAAGTTACTGCTTACAGTAACAATGATTGTGAGGAGCAGGATATGATCAACGAAGAGAAGGTTAAGATTATGACAAAACTTGCCATGTATGAGCAGGGCAAGGGCAGAAAATATCTGCCGGTCAGCAAATATTACCGAAGCGATTATATAGGGCTGGCACTGATCAAGAATTTTTTTCTGGTTACAATTGGATATTGTCTGATCGTTGCAGCTGTAGCGGTTTATTTTGGAGAGTATCTCCTGGAGAATATACACAAAATGAATCTGATAATGCTCGGTGTATACATTGTGATCGGCTATCTGATCGTACTTGTGGCATATTCAGTCCTGACGTATATACAGTACTCGGTTCAGTATTATCGGGCGAAAAAGAGTGTCAGAGAATACTACAGTCAGCTTACTGAACTGAATAAGATTTATGCCAGAGAAGAAAAAAAATCTTCTGGCAGAGGAAACGCAGGAGGGTATCGTAAATGACAGCATTACTGGAATTTAAACAGAAAATAAAAGGAATTTATGCACAGTACGAAATGTACCTGCTTCCTTTACTGAAATTTGTCCTTGCACTGGTTTATTTCATCTGGATCAATAGCAACATGGGATATATGACTGCACTGGATAATATTTTTGTTGTACTGATCTTATCGCTGATCTGCTGTATTCTTCCATCCGGAATGATGATCTTCGCAGGATTTGCACTGATGGTGGGTCATTGTTATGCACTTGGAATCGAAGTTGCAGCTTTTCTTCTGGTGCTGGTTCTGTTCATGATGATACTTTTCCTGCGTTTCAGCAGCGGCAAAAACATTGTGCTTGTGTTTACACCACTCGCATTTGCATTTGATATTCCGGTGCTGCTTCCGATTGGATGCGGACTTCTCAGCAGTGCGGTATCAGCACTTCCGGCTGCTGGCGGCGTGATCATCTATTATTTTGTCCGTACAGTACGTATACAGTCGCAGGCTCTTCTCGGCATGGACTCAGACATTGTCGGTAAGCTGACACTTCTGTCAGACAGCCTTATGAAGAATGGTGAAATGTGGCTTACACTGATCGCTTTTATTGTAGTGGTTCTTGCTGTGAATCTGATTCGTACCCGCATGTTTGATTATGCATGGAGAATTGCAATTGTTGCCGGTGGAGTGATCTATATTGTGATCATGCTGGCAGGAAGTATGAGTCTTGGAATTTCAATTTCCGTATTTTCACTGATCATTTATACTGTGGTTGCGGTACTGGTTGGAATCATACTGGAGTTTTTTGTGTTTGGCGGAGACTATACAAGAACTGAACGTCTGGAATATGAAGATGACGATTACTATTATTATGTGAAAGCTGTTCCGAAGGCGCTGGTTGCTACTTCTGAGAGAAGTATCAAAAAGATCAACGGAGAATCTGCAAGAGAAGAACGAAAATCAGCAGAGCGCGTGGTAAATTATTCCACCCCGCTTTTTCAGGGCGAAGAGCCACCGAAAAAGAAAAAAAGAGTTCAGGAAACAGAAGAGGCGTCTGTAGTACAGAAGGCTGATATAGATGATATTGATTTTGAGAAAAAACTGGAGGAATCCCTGAAGGATCTGTAATCCGGCAAAAGTAACCTGACAACAGCAACAGAAGGAGAGGAGAGTTTATGCGGAATATTACAGACATACTGGCAAGATATTTATCAGATATCAATCTGCCGTCTGTCAGCATTATCGATATCATTGAAATAATCCTGATTACATTTTTCGTATATCAGTTCATGGTGTGGATCAAATTTACACGTGCATATACTCTGCTTAAGGGACTTCTGGTCATTGGCGCATTTCTTATTATTGCTTATATATTTAAGATGAATACGATCCTGTGGATCGTATCAAAGCTGGCAAGTGCACTGATCACGGCAATCGTTGTAATATTTCAACCTGAATTGCGAAAGGTTGTGGAACAGCTGGGACAGAAAAAAATTATGGCATCCATTTTTCCTTTTGATTCCGGCAAAGAAGTAAAAGAAAGATTTACAGATAAGACGGTCAATGAACTGATCAAAGCATGTTTTGATATGGCTGAGGTTAAGACTGGCGCACTGATCGTGATCGAACAGGAGATCAGACTTGATGAATATGTCAGAACGGGAATCAATGTGGATGCTCTTCTGACCAGTCAGCTGATGATCAATATTTTTGAACACAATACACCACTCCATGACGGTGCAGTGATCGTAAGAGAAAATCGTATCATTGCTGCAACCTGTTATCTTCCATTGTCTGACAATATGGAACTGAGTAAACAGCTTGGAACCAGACATCGTGCAGGTGTTGGAATCAGTGAAGTGACAGATTCTGTTACGATTATTGTTTCAGAGGAAACAGGACAGGTTTCAGTGGCACAGAATGGTCAGTTGTTGCGAAATATCAGCAGCAGTCAGCTTCGTGAAGTACTGGAGAAAGCACAGAATAAGAAAATTGTGGATAACAGCAAACTGAGACAGTTGTTGAAGGGAAGAGTGAAACATGAAGAAAAAAATAGGAAATAATCTTTCTTTGAAAATTCTGTCTCTTGCAATTGCTATTCTGGTATGGCTTCTGGTTGTTAATATAAACAATCCGATCAGTACAAAGTCATTCATTGTGTCAGATGTGGAATTGCTGAATGAGGCATATATCGATGCAGACGGAAAAATGTGTATGCAGGATGAAGAACAGGTTCCCATCCGTGTGACGATCAAAGCTCAGAGAAAGATTCTGGACAGGATCTCACTCAATGATATTCGTGCGGTTGCGGATCTTCAGCAGGCGGTGAGCCTGAATACAGATCCGGTCATGGTTCCGATCACTGTATCCTGTGGGCGGATTTCAGCAGACAATATTGAAGTGAGCCCGCAGAATCTGAGCCTTCATCTGGAGGATAAAGATACACAGGAGTTTGTAGTAAATGTGAATACAAACAACACAAAACCTGACAGGGGCTATGAAATTGGAGCGCTGACCTCTAATCCGGAGAAAATCAAAATTACAGGTCCGGTGTCTCTGATCAATAAAATAGATAAGGTAAATGCTTCCATCGATGTAGATGGAGCAACGGAAGATGTGACCCAGGAGACCGATGTCAAGATCATTGATAAGAACGGTGAGGAATTTACCGATACAGATATGGGCTATCTGAATGTTTCGAAAGTATATGTAACTGCAAAATTATGGAAAGTTCAGTCAAATGTCAAAATCAGTGTAGAGTATTCCGGTACTCCGGCAGCAGGATATCAGGTGGAGAGTGTTACGACAACACCGAATGTGATCAGTATTGCCGGAAGCGAAGACGCGCTGGCAGCACTGAAAGAGCAGAATAATACGATCTGGCTGCCGGGTTCTGTGGCAGATATTTCGGATCGAAACAGTGATTTTGAAGAGAAAATCAATATTTCAGATTACCTGCCGGATGGCCTGAAGCTTACCAGCGATTCCAGCGAAGATGTATTTGTCAGAGTAAATATTCTTCCGGAGGGAAGCAATGTATGCGAGGTCCCGACAAAGAATATAATTGTGAATGATTCACCTGAGGGAATGCAGGTTTCATTTGATACTGCAAAGATAGAAATTCGTGTTAAGAAAACTTCCGATGATCTTGCAGATCTCACAGAAGGCGATATTAAAGCGTCAATAGATCTTAAGGGAATGAGTGAAGGAAGTTATGAGGTGCCTGTCAGCATAGAAATCCCGAAGGGATATGAGCTGGTAGACGAAGTGACAACAGGGGTGGAGATTTCCAAAATTTCTACAGCAGATGAAAGCAATTAACAGGAGATTTCAGAATGGTAAGTCAGAAGATAACAGTCAATAATCCATCGGGGCTTCATTTGCGCCCGGCTGGTATGTTATGTAATGAAGCTATAAAATACAGTTCCGCGATCACATTCACTTTTGAAGGCGGTACAGCAAACGCGAAGAGTGTATTGAGTGTACTGGGAGCATGTGTAAAATGCGGAGATGAAATTGAACTGGTCTGCGAAGGGGCAGACGAACAGGAAGCATTGAAAGCTTTGACCGATGCGATCAGCAGTGGTCTTGGTGAATAGAAACATATGTAAAGAAGTTTAAGGAGGAGTAGTTGTGAAAAAACAAGTTGTGGCAGTAATGTTGAGCCTTGCAATGTGCGCATCTACCGGTGCAGAAGCAAGTATTGTCAGTGCAGCCGAATTTTCTTCTGAGGTGTCAGCGGCAGAGGAAACGGAATCTGATGAAGCGTCCGTTGCGGATGAGAACGATGGTTCTGCAGTAGTAGATGATTCCGCAGTAGTAGATGATTCTGCAGTCGATATCGATTCAGATGCGGCAGCAGATGATGCAGATCCGGCAGAAGATAGCGTTCTGGCAGATCCGGACAATCAGGCAGATGTTGATTTCAGTTCCGGTGAGGAAGAGGTTGTGACTGAAGAGGCAGAGGATGAGGCTCCGGCAGTGACAGAAGAAACTGCAGAAGAAGCTGGTAAAGCAAATGAATCATCTGATGCTAATGGTAAAGTAGCTTCCCTTGAGTATACAAGATGGAAATTTGTAAATGGCAAATGGAAACTGGAAAAGTACTCACCTTCCAGAATACAGGAAACTGCAGCAGCTGTCGGAACAGAAGGAACTGCAGAAGCAGCAGGAACTGCAGAAGCAGCAGGAACTGCAGAAGCAGCAGGAACTGCAGAAGCAGCAGGAACTGATGAGAATGCAGCTGTTGATACAGCAGCAGAAACTACAGAAGCTGTAGCAGATGAATCACAGGCGGCTGTTGATACAACTGCAGAAACTACAGAAGCTGTAGCAGATGAATCACAGGCAGCTGTTGAGACAGCAGATGAGACACAGCCGGCTGCAGATGAACAGCAGGCAGAGGAAGCAGGTGCAAGTGCTTATTATACATCTGCAGATGGTCTGGTTAAGATTACGACATTGAATGTTAATAACAGTGTTCTGGCTTCAGGATATTATGCATTTGATAAAGATGGATATCTTCTGACAGGAAGAAATGCTGTTGGAAATGATTTCTATTATTTCCGTACAGAAGGCGATGTTCAGATTGTGAATGCGCTTTCTGCAGATAAGAAGACGCCTTATAATTCTCAGCTCGGTCAGGCAATTTCCGATACATGGATCTGGGATGCAGGTCAGGGAGTATTTAACTATTATGGTCATGATAATGGTAAACAGGTAAATCTTGAAGCAAACAAGATCTACAGTATCAATGGAGCTTCTTACTATCTTCTGAATGGTGGTAAGCCATACGTAGGAGACCAGAAGATCAGCGGAGGCATCTGCTATTTCCAGCCGGCAGCATCAGCAGGAGATATTCCTGGTAAGATGGCAGTTAACGGATGGTTTGGAAAGAGTACCAATAAAGGTACACAGTGGCGTTATTTTAATGCAAACGGAGATTACCAGAAAAAAGGAATCGGAGCATACAAGCTTCTGAGTAACAGCGACAATCTTTATCTGCTGGATGCAAATGGTTATCTGATCAGAAACAGAAAACCAGTCAAGGGCGCTGACAGATATTATTATATGGCTGACGGTAATGGTGTTGCATACAGAAACAAACTGGTCAAATACGGTAAATACAGATACTATTTCACCAGCAACGGACGTCGCGCTACTTGGAAAAAACGTTGGGTGAAACTTTCCGGAGCAGGAAACCGCTATTATTATTTCGGAAAAGTAGCAGGACGTGTTCAGGAACAGAAGGGAATCAAGAAAGTTACTGTCAATGGTAAATTTGTCGGATGGTTCTATTTCTCTTCCAAAGGTAACTCTTTTATAAACTGCTGGAAGAGCGGAAGATATTATCTTGCAGACGGACGTATGGCAAGTGGTGTTACCAAAATTAATGGTAAATATTACTTCTTCCAGAGATCCAGTTCCAAATCATATAAAGGTAAAGTATACAAAAGCAAATGGGTTAAGTATAATGGCAGATACTATTATGCTTCCAAAAGCGGTGTACTTGCAGAAAATGGCTGGAAACGTATTAAGACAGACGGAAGATTCTATTACTTCTATTTCCAGAATCTGACAGCTGTAACAAATAAAACCGGTGTAGAACACAATGGAACTTATGGAAGCCTGGATAGCAGAGGCCGTTTCATTGAGGCTGGCTGGGTTATTGTAAATAACAACAGAAACTATGTACGTTATATCGATCCGAAGACTGGCAAATATGTCAAGAATACAACCAGATGGATCAATGGTATGCAGTACAGATTTGACAGCAGAGGATACAGAGTCAACGACAGAACAAATGAGTTCAAACGCAGCAGCTATTATCTGACCTGTGACCGTGTGAACGGAGTGCTGACTGTTTACACAGACAGCACCATGAGAATCCCGATCAAGACAATCCGTGTTTCTGTTGGTAAAGCCGGTACAGAGACACCTACCGGAACATGGACAATGCACAGAGCAGGACGCTGGCAGGAACTGATGGGACCATCATGGGGACAGTATGGAACACATGTTGTGAATGGTATTTTTGTTCATTCCGTAGCATGTGGTCAGGCAAACAGTTATAATCTTCCGGTTGGAGAGTACCTGAGACTTGGAAATCCGGCATCTCACGGATGTATCCGTGCCTGTGTAGCTGATGCAAAATGGGTTTGGGACAACTGCAATGGTTCCAAGATCCATATCTTTGATGGCACATATACATCCAATGAAGCACTCAAAGGACCTCTGGGCAGAAAAGCACTCACACCTTTAAGAGGCAGCAAGAACTTTGACCCGACGGACCCGGCTTGTAAGTAAATAATAAAATACAGCGCTCTCCCAAATGGAGGGCGCTTTTCAGGAGGAAAAGTAAAATATGAGAACATACCTTGTAACTGGTGGCGCAGGATTTATCGGATCCAACTATATTCATTATATGTTTAAGAAATATGACAACGAGATCCGCATTATCAATGTAGATAAACTGACTTATGCAGGAAATCTTGAAAATCTGAAAGACATTGAAGATCGTGAAAACTACACATTTGTGAAAGCTGATATTTGTGACAGCGAAGCAATCATGAAGATCTTTGAGGAAAACGACATTGACAGAGTCGTTCATTTTGCAGCAGAAAGTCATGTAGACAGAAGTATCCGTAATCCGGAAGTCTTTGTTAAGACAAACGTACTTGGAACTCTGGTTATGCTGAATGCGGCAAAATCTGCGTGGGAACTTCCGGACGGAACATTCAAACCGGACAAAAAATTCCTGCATGTATCAACGGATGAGGTATATGGTTCTCTGGAAGAGGACGGCGGATTTTTCTATGAGACAACTCCATATGATCCGCACAGTCCGTATTCTGCAAGTAAAGCATCCTCTGATATGCTGGTAAAATCCTACATGGATACTTACAAATTCCCGGCAAATATCACAAACTGCAGTAATAACTATGGTCCATACCAGTTCCCGGAAAAACTGATTCCACTGATCATCAACAATGCACTTCAGGGAAAGAAACTTCCGGTATACGGAGATGGAAAAAATGTTCGTGACTGGCTTTATGTAATGGATCATGCAAAAGGAATCGATATGGTACAGGAAAAGGGAAGACTTTTCGAGACATACAATATCGGTGGCCACAACGAAAAACAGAACATTCAGATCATTCATATCATTCTGGATACTCTGCAGGAGATGCTCCCGGAAGGGGATCCTCGTAAAGAACTTGTCAGCGAGAACCTGATCACATATGTAGAAGATCGTAAGGGACATGACCGTCGTTATGCGATCGCACCGGACAAGATCAAAGAGGAAGTTGGCTGGTATCCGGAAACCTGTTTCGAAGATGGTATCCGTCTGACAATTCAGTGGTTCTTCGAACATGAAGACTGGATGAAAAATGTTACCAGTGGTGATTATCAGAAATATTACGAAGCAATGTATAAAACAAAATAATATCTCATAAAAGATGAGATCAGAAACGCTGTATATTTCAGGAATTCTCCTGATCTGTACAGCGTTTTTTATGCACAGAGATATGGAAAAAGATTTTAGCGAAAATAGGCATTGAATTTACAGAGCGATTGTGAGAAAATAATATGAGATATGTCTAGCTTTAAAAAGCAGAATCTGACAGGCTGCATAAGATAGCAGCTTATGACAATGGAGGTAAATAGATGAACAAAGGAATATACCGGATTGCGGCTGGTGTTGGTGCGGCAGTGATCCTGGTGTCTTCTGCGACAGCACAGGCAGCAACCGTAACTGCCAATGGAACTCCTGCACCGGTAGCGAGTGACAGCATTGCAGGCTGGCCGGCAGCTCCCGCTGTCACGTCAGAAACCGCAGTTCTGATCGATGCAGATACGGGAGCGGTTTTGTATGACAAAGGAATGGACGAATATCGTTATCCTGCCAGCACGACAAAGATCATGACACTGTTGGTCGCGATCGAGAACAGTTCCCCAAAGGATATTGTTACTTTTACAGAAACAGGAATCAGGGATGTCACCTGGGACAGCAGTAACATCAACGCACAGCTTGGTGAAACGATGACGATGAAGGACTGCTGGATGGCTGCATATATTAAATCAGCCAATGAAGTCTGTGCACAGATTGCTGAGACGGTAGGTGGGACAGAGGCGAACTTTGTTGAAATGATGAACCAGAAGGCAAAAGAACTTGGATGCACACATACACATTTTGCCAATGCCAGTGGGCTTCCGGACGAAAATCATTATTCCAGTGCTCATGACCTGGCAAAGATCATGCGTGCATGCCTTCGAAATAAACGT
Organism: uncultured Blautia sp.; assembly: GCF_934424005.1. Lineage (GTDB taxonomy): Bacteria > Bacillota > Clostridia > Lachnospirales > Lachnospiraceae > Blautia_A. The sequence goes on along the minus strand of NZ_CAKRXI010000008.1, from coordinate 49,834 downwards.
TTCCGTCAGGTGATGAAATGTTCGAATTACAAGATCCCGGCAACGAATTTAAGCGAAGCAAGGGTTATGCATACGCATATGCCGCTCATGGCAAAAGAGTCCAATCTTTATTATGCAGACTGCATAGGCGGTAAGACCGGATTTTCAACGGATGCACAGCATACACTTGTGACAGCTGCTGAACGAAACGGACGTACGTATATAGCGGTTACCATGCGTGCGGCGGATCTTGGAATCAACTGTACCGACAGTACATCATTATTTAATTATGCATTTGATAATTTTGATACGATTGATGTGGACGGAACAGCAATGACAGTGCCAAAAGGCGTTACAGTCAATGATCTGACAACCGATACAGCAGAACGAAATGGAAAGATGCTGACCAGATATTACTATAGCGGACAGTTTGTAGGCTATGTGGCTGAAGCGCAGCCGACAGAAACTCCGGCTGTGGAAGAGACAGCTGAAACGGCAGCAGAATCTTCAGAAACAGAGGCGGCTGAAAGTGTAACAGATTCGGTGGAGACAACGGAAAATGATTCTCAGGCAGAGGTTAAGACCGAACAGAAATCCATGTCCGAGCAGATTCAGGAGATCCGTACCGACGGATTATCTGGTACGATGAAAGTCCTTCTGATCGCAATGGGAGTCATGGCAGTGATCCTGGTCGCATTATTGATCGCACTTCATATAAAGAATGGATGAAAATAAATAAAGAACTCGAAATAAAGGAGGAAACATAATGAAAGGTATTATTTTAGCAGGTGGTTCAGGAACCAGATTATATCCATTAACAAAGGCAATTTCCAAACAGATCATGCCGGTTTATGACAAACCGATGATCTATTATCCATTATCTACACTGATGCTTGCCGGAATCCGTGAGGTTCTGATCATTTCTACACCAAGAGATCTTCCGGTTTTCCGTGATCTTCTGGGAGATGGAAGCCAGCTTGGAATGAGATTTGAATATGCAGTACAGGAACAGCCGAGAGGACTGGCAGATGCATTTATCATCGGTGCAGATTTCATTGGCAATGATGCAGTTGCCCTGGTACTTGGAGATAATATTTTCTACGGACAGAGCTTTTCCAGAGTCCTTCAGAATGCTTACAGACGTACAGAGGAAGAAAAAGGTGCGACTATTTTCGGTTACTATGTAAGAGATCCTAGAGAATATGGTGTTGTAGAATTTGATGAGAACGGCAAAGCTCTTTCTATTGAAGAAAAACCGGAACATCCGAAGTCAAACTATGCAGTACCGGGCCTGTATTTCTATGATAATGATGTTGTAGAAATCGCCAAAAATGTAAAACCGTCTGCCCGTGGTGAGATTGAGATCACCAGCATCAACAACGAATATCTGAGAAGAGGAACTCTGAAGGTAGAGACTCTGGGACGTGGATTTGCATGGCTGGATACAGGAAATCATGATTCTCTGCTTGATGCAGCAGATTTTGTTGCAGCATTCCAGAAACGTCAGGGACTGTACATTTCCTGCATCGAAGAGATTGCATACAAACGTGGATTTATTACAAAGGAGCAGCTTGTTGAATTGGCACAGCCTCTTCTTAAGACTGCTTATGGAAAATATCTGATTGAAATTGCGGAGGGATTATAAAATGGGAAAAATTACAGTAGAGACATGTCATATTGAAGGCCTGAAAGTGATCACACCGGCAGTATTCGGTGATGAACGCGGATATTTTATGGAAACATACAACTACAACGATTACAAAGCAGCCGGAATCGATATGGAATTCGTACAGGATAACCAGTCCAGTTCCCGTAAAGGCGTACTTCGTGGACTGCATTTCCAGATCAACTATCCACAGGATAAACTTGTTCGTGTAGTGAGCGGAGAAGTTTTTGATGTTGCGGTCGATCTGCGAGAAGGTTCCCCGACATATGGACAGTGGTATGGAGTCCTTCTTTCTGCAGAGAATAAGAAACAGTTCTTCATTCCGAAGAATTTTGCTCACGGATTTGTTGTTCTTTCTGATTCTGCAGAATTTGCTTATAAATGTACCGATTTTTATCATCCGAATGATGAGGGTGGTCTTGCATACAATGACCCGGATATCGGAGTAGAATGGCCGATTCCGGAAGGTATGGAACTGATCCTCTCTGACAAAGACCAGAAATGGGGAAGTTTTAAGGAATATACTGCCAACAGGAGTAAAAAGGATTGAAAAAAGAAACATGGCTGCCTGGGGAAATCTACAAAAACCGCAAATTAGTGTTTTCTCTGGCAAAAAATGATTTCAAAACGAAATATGCGGGTTCCTATTTTGGAACAGTCTGGGCATTTATTCAGCCGATCGTAACGATCTGTGTTTACTGGTTTGTATTCGGACTGGCGCTTCGCAATGGTTCGGATAAAGGTGTTCCATTTGTACTTTGGCTGATCGCAGGTCTTGTCCCCTGGTTCTTTATTCAGGAAGGCCTGACCGGCGGAACGAATGCACTTCTGGAATATAATTATCTGGTAAAAAAAGTAGTATTTAACATTCGGATCCTTCCGGTAGTGAAAGTATTTTCAGCGGTATTTGTACATTGTTTTTTTGTTGTGATCGTACTGGTGATCTATACCTGCATGGGCTATCCGCCGAGTCTGTATGCACTGCAGCTGGTATACTACAGCTTCTGCATTTTTATGCTGATTCTGGCAGTCACATATATGACAAGTGCGGCGGTTGTATTCTTCAGAGATCTGAGTCAGATCATCAACATTATGCTCCAGGTTGGTGTATGGGTTACCCCGATCATGTGGGATTTTAATGATCTTGGTCTTGGAGGACTTCTGGCAAATATACTGAAACTGAATCCGGTATTCTATATTGTGCAGGGATACAGGGATTCTCTGATCAACAAAGTAGCAATCTGGGAGCATCCGGTGCTGACACTTTACTTCTGGGGATTTACCCTAATCGTATTTGTGCTTGGAACCAGACTGTTTAAAAAACTTCAGGTACATTTTGCAGATGTACTGTAAGCGGAGAGTAGAATGAGTGAATTTGCAATTCAGGTAAAACATCTGGATAAGATGTATAAATTATATAATAAGCCGTCTGACCGGTTGAAAGAGGCTCTGGGAATGAAAGTTCCTGTAAGAGAGCATTATGCACTACGGGATGTCAGCTTTGATGTAAAAAGAGGAGAAACAGTGGGAATTATCGGGACAAATGGTTCCGGTAAATCCACGATCCTCAAGATCATTACCGGTGTATTGAATCCTACCGGTGGAGAAGTCACAGTAGATGGGAGAATTTCCGCTCTGCTGGAACTGGGAGCCGGGTTTAATATGGAGTATACCGGGATTGAGAACGTATATCTCAATGGAACTATGATGGGTTTTTCCAAAGAGGAGATTGATGCCAGACTGCAGGATATTCTGGATTTTGCAGACATCGGCGATTTTGTACATCAGCCGGTCAAAGCATATTCCAGTGGTATGTTCGTTCGTCTGGCTTTTGCCGTTGCAATCAATATCGATCCTGAAATTCTGATCGTTGATGAGGCACTTTCTGTAGGGGATGTATTCTTTCAGGCAAAATGTTATCGTAAATTCGAAGAATTTAAGAAAATGGGCCGGACGATCCTTTTTGTAAGCCATGATCTGAGCAGTATTTCCAGATACTGTGACAGAGTTATCCTTCTGAATAAGGGTGTGAAGCTTGAAGAAGGTTCACCAAAGCAGATGGTAGATATGTACAAGCAGCTTCTGGTAGGCCAGGATCCGACCAGGAAAGTGGAAAAAGAAGTAAAGAAAAAGGAAAACTGGAGTGAAAAATTCCAGGTAAATCCGAATATGCTGGAATATGGAAGCAAACTTGCGGAGATCACAGATTTTGTTGTGATGGATGAAAAGGGCCGTTATACCAATACCATCGACAAGGGAACAACCTTTACGATCAAGATGAGGGTTGCATTTCATGAGAATATTCAGGAACCGATCATGGCATATACATTTAAGGATATTCGTGGAACAGAAATTACAGGAACCAACACGATGTTTGAAAAAATGCATATTGAGCATTCTGAAGCCGGAGATGTATGTACCGTAACCTTTACACAGGATATGTTCCTGCAGGGCGGGGAGTATCTGCTTTCCTTTGGATGTACCGGCTATAAGGATGGAGACTTTACGGTATTCCACAGATTATATGATGCATGTAATATTACGGTGATCTCAACGCAGAATACCGTAGGATTTTATGATATGAATTCAAAAGTAGAAATTCAGTACGGAGAGGAATAATGGAAAAAATCGGACAGGTAATTCTGGATGATACACTATATCCGGGCAAAGATTTATATACAGATGGTGCAATTGAGGATGAGATGCTGGAGATAGCACGCAATTACCGGGAAGAACAATGGAACGGAGTTATTGCAGAGAGGGCGAGCTGGCCGATTCTCTATCATTTCTCTCATATCAGGGAAAATATACTGAGCTGGATTCCGTTTACAGGTGAAGAGAATGTTCTTGAAATCGGTTCCGGATGTGGTGCTGTGACCGGCGCTCTCTGCAAAAAAGCCAAAAAGGTTACCTGTATTGAACTTTCAAGAAAGCGAAGCCAGATCAATGCATGGAGACACAGAGACTGTGACAATCTGAAGATCCTTATGGGGAATTTTCAGGAAGTCGAGAAGACGCTTACCGAAAAATATGATTATATTACATTGATCGGTGTGTTTGAATATGGAGAAGCCTATATACAGAGTGAGACTCCTTATGTGGATTTCCTTAAGATCATATCCAGACATCTGAAACCGGATGGTAAGATCGTTCTTGCAATCGAAAATCGTCTGGGACTGAAGTACTGGTCAGGATGTACGGAAGATCATTTTGGAACTCTTTTTGAAGGTCTGGAAGGTTATCCGACAACGAGTGGCGTTAAGACATTTTCCAGAAAAGAAATGTCAGCAATCCTGAAAGAAGCAGGAGATCTTAAAGCATCCTGGTATTATCCATTTCCGGATTACAAATTACCAATGACGATCTATTCAGACCGTCGTCTTCCTTTGAAGGGAGAACTGAATCGTCTGGAAACAAATTATGACAGACTGCGTCTGCAGCTTTTTCAGGAATCTGCGGTATATGATTCACTCCTCGCGAATGATATGTATCCGGATTTTGCCAATTCTTTTCTTCTTCTGATCGGAAAAGAAAAGAAAGAAGCAGAAACCATTTATGTAAAGTTTTCCAACGAAAGAGATCCGGCATTTTCTGTACGTACGGAAATCTGCGAAAACTTTTCAGGGAGAAGATATGTCCGTAAGTTACCGACAGAAAAAACTTCTGTAGAACATGTGAAGAATCTGGAAAAAATATCCAGGGAACTGGGAACTTTTTACGGAAGAGAAGGACTGGAACTGAATACCTGTACAGTTGAGAATGATGGAGTTCGTCTGGAATACCTGCAGGGAGAGACACTGGAAGGAAGATTGGACGAACTTCTGGAGGCAGGAAAGACAGAAGAGCTTGAGAAGCTGTTTTTCAGCTATATCAAAAAGATCCGTCGTATCCATGAAGGTGAGATGTTCTTTAAAACACCGGAATTCGTGCAGGTCTTTGGTGATGCAGAAATCAGTGAAAACTGTCGTTGCAGCGGTATGTCCAATATTGATCTTGTGCCGGCTAATATTCTGATTCAGGATTCCGGAGTGTCCGTAATCGATTATGAATGGACCTTCCGCTTCCCGATTCCGTGCAATTTCATCCTTTACAGAATGATCCATTACTATCTGGAAAGTGATGGCAAGCGTGCTGTACTGCGTGATCTTGATTTTTATAAAAAGGCAGGGATCAGTGAGAAAGAACTGGAAATTTATGCAGAGATGGAGCGTAATTTCCAGAAATATATGGAAGGCAGTCATGTGCCTCTTCGGGAAATGTATGATGAGGTTTCACCTGGCAAGGTTGATGTCATGGCATATTATGACCGGATCCGTGCCGCGTGTGCAACGAGAAGACTGCAGGTATTTTATGACAGAGGAAATGACTTCTCGGAAGCAGATTCAGATATTTATCCAATGACAAAACATGGAATTGATTTCGGAATCACTGTTCCGCAGAATGTGCGCCGGCTGCGTCTGGATCCGGGGGAAGCTGCCGGGGGACTGGTACTTAAAAAACTTGTATTTGAAAACGGAAAAGAGGCGGATTTTTCTTCCAATGGTTTTCCGATAGGAAACGGAGGATACTATTTTGGAGGAGGAGACCCGCAGTTTGTAATAGAGAGTCTGCCAAAGGCTGCAGGCAAACTTTATATAGAGATTGAAGTGATGAAGGAATCCAAAGCACAGGAGGCATTCTGGACGAGTTTTTCACGGATCTCTGCAGAAAAAGACAAAGAGATTCAGAAACTGAAACATCAGATTTCTGAAATGGAAAATACAAAGGCATGGAAGCTGTACCGGAGTATTAAAAAGAAATAGGGGAATATTTATGGACAAACTTTGTTTCAGCATTGATGAAGAGAGATACGATGACAGACATGGACATGTGCTGAGCCTTGTAGGTTGGTGTATGCATCCTGAAAAAAAAGAATGCACCTTTCAGCTGCTTGGGGATGGTTACGAAGTAATCGATATACCGGAAATCGAGAGATATGAACGTCCGGATGTGGCACAGTCTCTGGATGTGGTGACAGAAGGATTTCTTCCGGGTTTTACTGTGACGATTCCGGAGGTACTGGAACTTCGCAGGAAATATGATCTATTAGAACTTCTTTTGCTGGACGGAGAAGAAAAAACCCTGCTTTGGGAGTGTACGGGTGATGACTTGGATGAACTGGTCAAGGATAAACTGGTAGAATTTCATATTGACCGTGTAGAGGTACTTTATGGACTGATGCTGGAAATCCAGGGATGGACAACGGATCAGAGAGGAAATGTGGAAGTGACGGTTCACAAAGAAAACACGGAGCTTCTGGACTGCAAGATCACAAGAGGACGCAGACCGGATGTTGTGGAACGTCGTCATCTCGATGATGATTACAAAAATCAGGAGATCGGATTCAGTATTTCAGTAGCTTTTCTGGAAATTCCGGGAAATCGTATCGTACTTCATTTTTGTGGAGACTCCACAACAAAGACTTATGAGATTGATATTAAAGCACTCCGCAAAGAGCAGAAATCCAAAGGATTCTGGGGACGCCTTTTTCATAAAGACAAAGATGGAGAACATAAGGAAGACTATGAAGAGTGGTTCAAACGCCATAAAGCTGACCGGCGTACACTCAGAAAACAGAGACATACACATTTTGAGCAGAATCCGCTGATCAGTATTGTGATTCCGCTGTACTGTACACCAACCCCATATCTAAAGGAACTGATCGATTCTGTTCGGGCACAGAGTTACACAAACTGGCAGCTTTGTCTGGCAGACGGAAGTCCGGATCAGAAAGTAGAAGAATATATTCAGAAGCGTTATGGAAAAGACAGCCGTATCCTGTACAAACATCTGGAGGAAAATGGCGGTATTTCCATTAATACAAATAAAGCGATCGAGATGGCGACCGGGGAATATCTGATGCTCAGCGATCACGACGATACACTGGAACCGGATGCGTTATATGAAATCGTCAAAGCCATCAATGACCATCAGGGACCGGAGATTGTTTATACAGATGAGGATAAGCTGAGTATGGATGGGGAATTTTATTTTGAACCCCATTTCAAATCAGATTATAACCTGTTTCGTTTAAGAGATAATAATTATATCTGTCACATTTTTGCAGTCAAAAAAGCACTGGTAGATCAGGTAGGCGGTCTGAGACCGGAGTATGACGGTTCTCAGGATTATGATTTTATCCTGCGTTGCTGCGAACAGGCAAAACAGGTAATCCATATTCCGAGAGTACTGTATCACTGGAGATGTCATATGAATTCCGTTGCGGCAAATCCAGAGAGTAAGACGTATGCGTATGAAGCAGGATGCCGTGCAATTCAGGAACATTACAGAAGAGTTGGTATTGAGGCTGAAGTGGAGATGACGAAGCATCCGGGCTGGTATCGCAGTCATGTGAAGATTCAGGGTGAGCCGCTTGTGTCCATCCTTATTCCAAATAAAGACCACATTGATGATCTTGAAAAATGTCTTTCTTCCATTTACGAGAAATCAACATGGAAAAATTACGAGATACTGGTAGTTGAAAATAACAGCGAAAAGCCAGAAACATTTGAGTATTATAAAAATCTTTCCTGGCGTTATCCAAAAGCAAGGGTACTCACATGGAAAGAGGGATTTAATTATGCCGCAATCAATAATTTTGCAGCAAAGGATGCAAAGGGCAGTTATCTGCTGTTCCTGAATAATGATGTAGAAGTCATTATTCCGGGATGGATCGAAGAGATGTTGATGATCTGCCAGCAGCCGGATGTTGCGATCGTTGGTGCAAAACTTTATTATCCGGATAATCTGATCCAGCATGCAGGCGTTGTTCTGGGGATGGGCGGAATTGCAGGACACATCATGTGCCAGGCATCATGCGAAGACAAAGGATATTTCGGAAGAGCCGTGAATGTTCAGGAAATCAGTGCAGTAACGGCGGCATGCATGCTTATGAAAGCCGAAGATTTTGAAACTGTGGGTGGCTTTGACGAAGAGTTTGTGGTTGCATTTAATGATATTGATCTGTGCATGAAAGTGCGGGCAGCTGGAAAGAAAGTTGTATTTACACCATATGCGGAACTTTATCACTATGAATCCAAGTCAAGGGGAATGGAAGACACACCGGAAAAACAGTTCCGTTTCGAAAAGGAAACAAAACATTTCGAAGAGAAATGGGGCGAACAGATGGCCATGGGAGATCCGTATTATAATCCGAATCTGTCACTGAAAGAAGCGGACTGTTCCCTGAGAGAAGACTGAGAAATGAGGTAGGATAATTCTATATGGCAAGAGAAATTTTTGAGGTAACAAAGGACCGATTCCATCTGCAGGATCCATGTTGTTATATTTTGCAGGGCACATGGCCCAAAGAAGCCAAAATGCGTGCGAAACTGGACGGGTCTGAGGTAAAGGCAGAAATTCAGCGACTGGAAGTCGTCAGTGCACTGGAACGATTTAAAGATCCTGATCTGATGCGAGGTGAGCGGATCACAGCGGCTGTACAGCTTCCGGAATCTCTGGAGGGATACCAGAAACTTAGTATTTATGCGGAGATGCCGGAAAAAACATTTTGCTGGTTTTCGATTTCGGTAAAGAATCTTGAAAAGAGAAGGGGAAAACCACAGTTTTACATTGAAGAGGAAAAAGTGCAGCAGGGATTTCTGCGTGTCCGAGGCTGGGCAGTAGCAGCAGAACCAGTACGTATCCAGATCTTTGATGAAAATAAAGAAAAAATCCAGGCGGAAGTACTTCGGACGGAGCGTGTGGATGTAGAACAGCTTTATGAAGAGATGGAACAGATGGAAAACAAAGACAAATCAGGATTCTTTGTGGAACTGACAAATCTAAAAGGCAAAGTCGTTTACATTGTTTTCTATGCCGGAAATACAAAATCAGTGCATGTGGTTCCATTGCAGCAGGCTGTGGTGATCCGGAAAAAAATCGAAAAATATGCAAAAAAAGGAATCCGTTACTGGAAAACACAGGGAAGTGCCGCTCTTGTTGGAAAAGTTGCAGCCAAGGTCAGAACGGCATCTACCAGGGAAATTCCATATCAGAAGTGGATTGTCAGACATCTTCCGGGACCGAAGGAACTGGAACGTCAGAGAAGAGAAAAATTTGATTTTCAGCCAAAGATTTCCATTGTGATCCCGCTGTATAAAACACAGGAAAAATATCTTCGACAGCTGGTTGAGACGATCAAAGAGCAGACATATCCGAACTGGGAGCTTTGTCTGTCAGATGGAAGTGGAGCAAATTCACCAATCGCCGGTTTGCTTGAATCACTTGCAGCATCGGATGAGCGGATTAAAGTAGTGTCTCATGAGGAATCACTGCAGATTTCTGAAAATACAAATGCTGCGATTGAGATTGCAACGGGTGATTATATTGCGTTTGCAGATCATGATGATGAACTGACACCAAATGCGCTGTTTGAATGTGTGAAGGCACTGAATAAAAACAAAGATGTGAAGGTCCTTTATTCTGATGAGGATAAGATGTCGATGGATGGACATAAATTCTTCCAGCCACATTTCAAACCAGACTATAATCCGGATCTTCTGTGTACAGTAAATTACATCTGCCACTTATTTGTTGTTGACAGAAAAGTTATTGAACAGGTTGGAACTCTCCGTAAGGAATTTGATGGAGCGCAGGATTATGACTTTATTTTCCGCTGTATAGAGGCTGTCAGACCGGAAGAGATCTGTCATGTACCGAAGATACTGTATCACTGGAGATGTCATGAGGAATCCACCGCGGAAAATCCGGAGAGCAAAACTTATGCATTTGAATCCGGGAAGCGTGCGATTGAAGAGCACTACAGAAGAACGGGTATCGACGCAGAAGTATATCAGGGAGAGTTTCTGGGACTTTACAGGACAAGATTTCACAGAGACCATGATCCACTGATTTCCATCATTATTCCGAATAAAGATCATATTGATGATCTGAAACGGTGTATGGATTCCATTGATCAGAAATCTACTTACAAAAACTATGAATATATCATTGTTGAAAATAACAGTACGGAGGATGCAACTTTCCAGTATTATAAAAAGCTGGAAGCTGAGAATCCAAAAGCCCATGTGGTTTACTGGGATAAGGAGTTCAATTATTCTGCAATCAATAATTATGGAGCTGCTTTTGCAAAAGGAGAATATCTCCTTTTGTTGAATAACGATACGGAGATCATTAATGAGGACTGTCTGGAAGAACTGCTTGGTTACTGTATGCGCAGTGATGTTGGAGCTGTCGGTGCCAGAATGTATTATGAGGACGATACGATTCAGCACGCAGGTGTAGTCATTGGTTTCGGCGGAATTGCAGGGCATTGTTTTGTTCTGCAGCCGAGAGGAACGACAGGCTACTGCCACAGAATCATCTGCGCACAGGATTACAGTGCAGTTACTGCTGCATGTATGATGGTGAAGCGAGAAGCTTTTGACAAAGTCGGAGGGCTTACAGAAGAGCTTGCGGTTGCATTTAATGACATTGATTTCTGTATGAAACTGCGGGAAGCCGGTTATCTGATCGTATATAATCCATACGCAGAACTGTATCATTATGAATCCAAATCCAGAGGATTGGAGGATACACCGGAAAAAGTAGCACGATTTAATAAAGAAATTCAGATTTTTGAAAGACGCTGGCCGGATATCATGCGTGACGGGGACCCATATTACAACCCGAATCTGACATTAAAGAGCCAGGATTTTTCACTGAAACGGATATAGGAGGATTTTGCATGAAAGTATTAGTAACAGGTGTAAAAGGACAGCTGGGTTATGATGTTATGAATGAGCTGGCCAAAAGAGGTTATGAAGGCGTTGGAGTGGATGTGGATGAAATGGATATCACAGACAGAGCTGCTGTTGAGCGTGTGATCGGAGAAGTACATCCGGACAAAGTTGTTCACTGTGCTGCATGGACAGCAGTAGATGCAGCTGAGGATAACCAGGAAGTCTGCCACAAAGTTAATGCAGAAGGTACGGAAAATATTGCCAGAATGTGTGGAAAACTTGATATTCCAATGGTGTATATCAGTACAGATTACGTATTTGACGGACAGGGAACACGTCCGTGGGAGCCGGATGACCCGGTTGTAAAACCATTGAATGTTTATGGCCAGGCAAAATACGATGGAGAAGTTGCTGTAGAAAAATATGCTCCAAAATATTATATTGTACGTATTGCATGGGTATTTGGACTTAATGGCAAGAACTTTATCAAAACTATGCTGAATCTTGGTAAGACGCATGATACTCTGACAGTTGTCGATGACCAGATCGGAACACCTACGTATACTTATGATCTTGCAAGACTTCTGGTGGATATGCTCGAAAAAGAAGAATATGGTAAATATCATGCAACAAACGAAGGCGGATACATTTCCTGGTGCGATTTTGCAAAAGAAATTTTCCGTCAGGCCGGTATGGATGTAAAAGTACTTCCGGTAAGTTCGGCAGAATATCCGGCAAAGGCAAAACGTCCGACAAACAGCCGTCTTGAAAAGAAGAAACTAGAAGAACATGGTTTTACAAGACTGCCAGACTGGAAAGATGCACTTGGCCGTTATCTGAAAGAAATTCAGTAAAATAATTGGGAAGCAGAGAATAAGAGATAAAAAGAACCGGCTGCTGTCTGAAAAGACAGTGGCCGGTTCTTGCGTGTTCACAAGTTTGACAGAAATCAGGATTTCGCAACCTTCACGATGCGGAAAAGGATCAGGAGAAGCAGAAGAAGTCCGATACCGCCGATCACAAAGTATGGAACAGAAGTATGACTGGCTGTATAATTCTGGGCATTTGTCAGATTCTGTGTGCTGGCTTCAATAACAGCAGTATCTTCTTCCGGTGAAGTTACAGACATAACCGCAGTGCCGACCGGAGTTCCATTAAAGAGAAACTGACGGTTGTACTGTCCATCCTGAACTTCGCCATCCTGTGTTGTAAGTGCATCAGCAGTAGTACCGTTTGGTACAAATACGTTTCCACCGGATGCCATATCAAAATCATTATCTCCAAGAGAAAGGAGCTGGAAGTTGTCAAATCCATAGTTGAGAAGACTGACTGCTTCGGCAGCAGTTGTACCGGATGCACCCTGGAGAACAACGGCGATCAGAGAAACTCCGTTTTTTTCTGCTCCGCAGACCAAAGTACTTCCGGAAGCTTCTGTGTATCCCTCACGTCCACCGAGACAATACTGATAATAAGAAGCATTTGTATTGTTCAGCATAGAGAAGTTGTTGGTCAGTACACGTTCACCGCCAGATACATTGGTGGCCGGAATCGTATAGGAAGTGGTTTCTGCAATGGTTCGAAAAGACTCGTTGTCGATAGCCGCTTTTGTGATCAATGCCATATCATGAGCGGTTGTATGCTGATTTTCGTCAGGAAGTCCAGTAGGATTAGTGAATACGGTATTGGTACATCCAAGTTCGGCAGCACGGTTGTTCATCATCTGAACAAATCCGTCAACGGAACCCCCGATCTGTTCTGCAATCTGAAGAGCAACATCATTGGCAGATGCAAGCATGATCGCATACAGACATTGTTCTACAGTAAAGATTTCATCCAGCTGAGCGGAAATACTTGCACCGCCGTCTGTGACGCCGGAAACACCGGTCGCAGTCATAGTAATCTGATCGCTCAGCTGTGCATTTTCCAGAGCCAGAAGCGTGGTCATAACTTTTACGGTAGCACCTGGGTAAAGAACCTGGTCCATGTTTTTGGCATAAACGGTAGTCTGTGTACTGTCTTCCATGATCACTGCAGCTGTGGATGTGATATCCGGACCCTGTGGCCAGCCGGAGATGCTGTTGGTCGAAATGGAAGAGGTCTGTGTTTCAGCCGCCTCTTCGGCTGCCAGGACAGGTGTCTGGAATATCAGTGTACATGCAAGCCCAAGAGCCATCAGACCACTATATAATCTTTTTGATTTCATAAATCTGTACTCCCATTATATTTCTTATCTTAAAGTTTCGATAGAATCTATCATATCCCATTTTAGCGCTTAATTCAAGCAGAATGACATACGCCCTTGCAAAAACAGGGGCAGGATGATAAAATGATATCCGATTATATATAAAAACAAAGAAAAATAACCTGAGGGTATCAATATAATATGAGTAAAAATAAAGATGTGGCAGGGCATATCGAATGGGGAAGAATGCTGAAAAAATTAAACCCTTATACGATCAAAAAAGGGCTGCGTTATTTTAAGCATTACGGACCGAAAGAATTCTGGATACGCCTTCATGAACGTTTTGAACCGGAAGAAGTACCATATGGCCCCTGGTATGAGGCTTATATACCGGATGAAGCAGAGCTTGAGAAACAGCGTCATCACAGATTTTCAAGTACTCCACTGATCAGTGTGGCGGTTCCGGCATACCGGACACCGGAAACATTCCTGCGTCAGATGATCGATTCACTTCTGGCACAGACTTACAGCAACTGGGAGCTGTGTATTGCAAACGGCAGCCCGGATGATGAACAGATGAAACAGGTACTTGCTGAGTATACACAGAGGGACAGCCGCATACGTGTACAGGAATTAAAAGAGAATCTTGGAATTGCAGGAAACACAAATGCAGCACTTGCAATGACGGAAGGTGAGTTTGCCGGAATACTGGATCATGATGATCTGCTTGCACCAAATGCACTTTATGAGATCGCTCTTGCTCTGGAAAAAGATCCGGAACTGGACGCTGTTTATACAGATGAAGATAAGGTGACTACAGATCTGAGCGAGCATTTTCAGCCGCACCTGAAGCCGGATTTTAATCTGGATCTTCTGCGTTCCAATAACTATATCTGTCATTTTTTTGTTGTCAGACAGTCTGTTATACGTAAAGCTGGCGGATTCAGGCAGGAATTTGATGGTGCGCAGGATCATGATTTTATCTTTCGCTGTGTAGAGGAGGCCGGCAAGATCGGACATGTTCCGGAAATCCTTTATCACTGGCGGACGCATAAAGCATCTACTGCAGATAATCCTGCAAGCAAGATGTATGCATTTGAAGCAGGCAGGCATGCGATTGAAGCACATCTGAAACGCACCGGTACAGAGGGAACAGTAACACATACACCGGATCTCGGATTTTTCCGGGTACAGTATCCAGTCCATGGAGAACCGCTTGTTTCGATCATCATTCCAAACAAAGATGAGAAAGAAGCACTTCATGCGTGTATTGCATCCATAAAAGAAAAAACAAAATATCAGAATTATGAGATTATCATTGTAGAGAATAACAGTACTTCTGAGGAGATTTTTGCATATTACGAAGAACTGAAGAAAGACCCGAAGATTCGAGTCATTCGCTGGGAAAGAGAATTTAATTATTCTGCGATCAACAATTATGGAGTACGGCATGCAAATGGGGAGTATCTTCTGTTCCTGAATAATGATGTGACCATTATTACAGAAGGCTGGCTGACAGAAATGCTTGGTATGTGTCAGCGCAGGGAGGTCGGAGCAGTAGGTGTAAAGCTGCTTTATCCGGATGATACGATCCAACATGCAGGCTGTGTGATCGGAATTGGCGGAATTGCCGGACATATGTTCGTGAATATGCCGGCAAATCGTACCGGCTATCTGCATAAGGCCTCAATCCTTCAGGACATGAGTGCAGTGACTGCAGCATGCATGATGATGAAAAAAGCAGCTTTTGAGGAAGTTGGTGGATTTACCGAGGAACTGTCCGTTGCATTCAATGATGTGGATCTTTGTCTGAAGGTCAGAGAGACTGGCAGACTGATCGTTTATGATCCATATGTACAGCTGTACCATATGGAATCAAAAACACGAGGTGCAGAAGACAGCCAGGAGAAGGTACGGCGTTTTCAGGAGGAAATCGAGTATATCCGGTGTCACTGGATCGATATTCTGAAAAAAGGAGATCCGTACTATAATAAGAACCTTTCTCTTTCAAAATGGAATTATTCTCTTCGCCCGTTGAAAGGAATGGAATTAAAAGAGAAAGAAAACAGATAGGAGATAATATGGAAGTATCGGTGATCATACCGAATTTTAATGGAATCGCATTTCTGGACAGCGCTTTGGGAAGTCTGGAAGGACAGACACTGAAAAATTTTGAAGTGATCCTAGTGGATAACGGATCTGCAGACGGAAGCTGTTCGTTTGTAAGTGCAAATTATCCATGGGTGCATATTATTGAGCTGCCGGATAACTTTGGATTCTGCCGGGCTGTCAATGAGGGAATAAAGGCAGCAAAAGCACCATATGTACTGCTTCTGAATAACGATACGGAAGTAAAGGAAGATTTTGTAGAGCAGATGCTGCTGGCGATAAGAAGACATAAAAACGCTTTCTCATGTGCAGCACGAATGGTACAGTATCATGACAGAGATAAGCTGGATGATGCGGGAAATTATTACTGTGCGCTGGGCTGGTCTTTTGCGCGTGGAAAAGGAAAAGATATTGATCTGTATCAGAAAGAAGAAAAAATCTTTTCAGCCTGCGGAGGTGCAGCTATTTATCGTAAAAAGATCATGGAAAAGATCGGATATTTTGATGAGGAGCATTTCGCATATCTGGAGGATACGGATATCGGATACCGTGCCAGAATTTATGGATATGAAAACTGGTATGCACCGGATGCAGTCGTATACCATGTGGGAAGTGGTACGAGTGGATCCAGATATAATCATTTCAAGACCAGATATTCTTCCAGAAATAATATTTATCTGATCTATAAAAATATGCCACTCCTTCAGATCATCCTGAATCTGCCATTTCTGGTAGCTGGTTTTCTGATCAAGTTTCTGTTCTTTGCAGTAAAAGGAATGGGAAAAGAATACCTGGCCGGTATCAAAAACGGATTTTCTATCAGCATGAATCACAGGAAAGTTCCGTTTTCAGTCAGACATCTTCCAAATTACTGTAAGATACAGCTTGAACTGTGGGAAAATATGTTCCGCAGACTTCGGGCATAAAGTCATTTTTACAGCGGTTTATGGAAATTTAATATAATAAAAGTCAAGATTTTATTGATTTTGAAGGACAACTATTATAATATAAACGTGTCTGTCCAGACATATGGATTCAGAATGTACGGACAGAGATGCTTAAAACACAATGAAATGGATAGAGGTGGCAGAGATTGATTCAGGACAATCAGAAGAATTTCAGTCGTCTCCAGATGTTAATTGATGCCATTGTCATTGCTGTGACCTATGTACTTGCCTGGATGATCCGTTTTATCGGTCCGTTTGCATATTCAGCAGTCCGGGCACTTGCGTTTGAAGAGTACATGTTTGCATTGATATTTATCATACCGGGATATCTGCTTCTGTATCAGGCATTTACTTTATATGAGCCTTTGCATATGCAGGGGCGCAGACTGGTTCTGGCAAATATCATCAAGGCAAATGTACTCGGACTTCTGCTGATCGTATTCAGTCTGTATATGATGGGAGAGCCTGATTTCTCCCGATTGACGGTTTACATTTTCTGTGTGATCAACATCTTTGCAGAATGGGGAGTAAGGCTCTTTATTTTCTCCATGCTGAGAAAAATGAGAAAGCGCGGACTGAATCAGAAGCAGATGATACTGGTAGGTTACAGCCGGGCAGCGGAAGAATATATTGACAGAATTCAGCAGAATCCACAGTGGGGTTATGTTGTCAGAGGAATCCTTGATGATAATGTTCCGGCAGGAACTGTTTATAATGGAATCAAGGTTATCGGACGGATTGCAAATCTTTCTGTGATACTTCCTGCAAACAGGCTGGATGAGATTGCGATCACACTGGGACTGAGTGAATATTACCGACTGGAGGAAATTGTCGGAATGTGTGAAAAATCCGGTGTTCATACCAAATTTATACCGGATTATAATAAAATCATTCCTACGAAACCATATACGGAGGATATACTGGGACTTCCGGTGATCAACATCCGTTATGTTCCATTGAGTAATACATTTAATGCAATGGTCAAGCGATTGATGGATATCGTTGGGTCGATCATGGCGATCATTGTTTCTTCACCAGTCATGCTGCTGGTGTGTATACTCATCAAATTGACATCACCGGGACCACTTATATACCGACAGGAGCGTGTCGGACTTCATAATAAGACTTTCTGGATGTACAAATTCCGTTCTATGGAAATTCAGCCGGAGGCCGAAGAAAAGAAGGCCTGGACAGTTAAGAATGATCCGAGGGTAACCGGAATCGGTAAATTTATGAGAAGGACCAGCATTGATGAACTGCCTCAGCTGTTTAATATTCTGAAGGGTGATATGAGTCTGGTGGGGCCGAGACCGGAGAGACCGTTTTTTGTTGAGAAATTCCGTGAAGAAATTCCAAGATATATGGTGAAACATCAGGTGCGTCCGGGACTTACCGGCTGGGCACAGGTAAATGGTTACCGGGGAGATACCTCTATTCGTAAACGTATTGACTGTGATCTCTACTATATAGAGAACTGGTCGATCGGATTTGATATAAAGATATTGTTCCTGACGATTTTCAAAGGGTTCATTAATAAAAATGCATATTAAAGATAAGGGGAGAGAAGATGGCAAGACCTAAGTCAAAAACAAAAAAGATACTATTTGCTGTTGAAATTATTGTTCTTCTGCTGTTTATCGGCGGTCTGTATGTATATGGACAGCTGAATTCAAAACTGGACAAGATCAATCAGCCGGTTCTGGATGACAGTAAGATCAAAGTAAACCAGGAAGTACAGGATTCTATTGATTCACAGGAATCAACTCTGACAGGTTATACAACATATGCTCTGTTTGGTATTGACCACCGTGATAAAAATACTGCACTCGGCGGTGAGAACAGTGATACAATTATTATTGCAAGCGTAAATAATGACACAAAAGATGTGAAGCTGGTTTCTGTATATCGAGATACCCTTCTCAATCTTGGTAACGATACTTATTCCAAGGCGAACGCAGCGTATGCTTATGGTGAAGCCGAACAGGCAATCACAATGCTGAATACAAACCTCGACCTGAACATCAGCGAATATGCAACCGTAAACTTCAATGCGCTGACAACGATCATCGATGACCTTGGCGGACTGGATATGGACATGTCTTATGCCGAGATTGTTCATATGAATAACTACTGTGTAGAGACATCCGAAGAAACAGGTAAGGATTATACACCGATCGAACTTCCGGACAGACCGGATGATATCGAGGCTGTTCAGTACCATTATCATCTGAATGGTGTACAGGCAACTTCTTACTGTCGTATCCGTTATACAGCAAGTCTCGATATGGGACGTACAGAGAGACAGAGACGTGTGATCCAGATGATCGTCAGCAAGGCAAAATCTGCCGGTCTTGGCAAGATCTTCAAGATCATGGACGATGTATTCCCGATGGTTACAACTTCTATGACAAAAGACGAAATCCTGCAGCTTCTGCCTACTCTGATCGGTTACAGTGTGGACGATACGACAGGATTCCCGTCCTCTTTCAAATTCTCCAATGTTAAGGGAAGCATTATTGTACCGACGACACTGGAAAGCAATGTTATCGAACTGCATAAATTCCTTTACGGAGATGAGGCATATACACCGTCTGCAACTGTACTTGCAAACAGTGAAAAGATCCTTGAGATCGTTGGCGGTGAGAGCAGTCTGGATGACAAACAGGCTACAGTAGAAGAGAATACTGCAAATGACACAGTCATTTTCGAGAATAACGGAAGCGGATGGTCGGATACAAGCGGCAATTATGACTCCGATGACAGTGGAAGCACTGGTGGCAGTGACGGCAGTTATGATAACTCTGACAATAGTGGCGGAAGCTCCGGCGGTGGAAATACGGATTATGATAACGATGATTCTGATAACAGTGGCGGAAGCTCCAGCGGTGGTGATTCTGGTTATGTAGAACCTGATAACGGAGGCGATTATTCCGGCGGCGATGACGGATCTGGTGGAGATACCACAGGCGGAGATACCACAGGCGGAGATATCACAGGCGGAGATACCAGTGGTGGTGATGACGGATCTGGCGGTTACGTTGATGAAGGAAGCGGCGATGATGGCGGAGCTGCGTCAGAAGCAGCTGCAGCGGCTGATCCAAGCGCAGCATAAATAACTATGATAAAAGAAGGGAATTTCTCGTTGAAGAAATTCCCTTCTTCTGTTACCATACATTCATACGAAAAACCAGCAGCGAAGAATAACGCAAAGGGAGAAAGCATGGAAAATATAAAAGTAGATGTGATCATTCCGGTGTATCATCCGGGAAAAGAATTTTCTGTACTGCTTGAACGGCTTACAGAGCAGACAGCAGCGATCCATCGTATTATTGCAATGAATACAGAAGAAAATTACTGGAATAAAGAATTAGAACAGAAGTATCCACTTCTGGAAGTACACCATTTGAAAAAATCTGAATTTGATCATGGTGGAACACGTGCATGGGCAGCAGAGTTGTCGGATGCAGAGATTATGGTATTTATGACACAGGATGCTGTTCCGGCGGACAGGAATCTGATAGAAAATCTTGTAAAGGCACTGGAAAAGGAAAAAATGATCGCAGCAGCATATGCCAGACAGCTGCCGAATGAAATGTGCAGTTTTGCAGAACGTTATACGAGATCATTTAACTACCCGGAGAAATCTTATGTAAGAACCCAAAAAGATCTTTCCTTATATGGAATAAAAACTTTTTTCTGCTCTAATGTGTGTGCTGCATATAAAAAAGAAATTTATCAGGAACTGGGAGGCTTTGTCAGAAAGACGATTTTTAACGAAGATATGATCTATGCAGGAAAACTGATCCAGATGGGATATGGAATCGCTTATGCAGCGGATGCAAAAGTGATACATTCTCACAATTACTCCTGCATGCAGCAGTTCCACAGAAATTTTGATCTGGGTGTATCGCAGGCAGAACATCCGGAAATTTTTGCAGGAGTGCCATCAGAGGGAGAAGGAATAAAACTTGTAAAGAAAACAATAAACTACCTGATCCAAAAAAGAAAAATATGGCTGATTCCGGGAGTGATGCTTCAGTCGGGCTGCAAATATGCCGGCTATCTGAGTGGTAAAAACTATCGTAAACTTCCTCGAAAAATGATTTTATGGTGTACAATGAACCGCGAATACTGGAAGGTGTAAAAATACAGACGGCTGTCAATGAAACAGCTATAAGCACACGGTTTTTTTAAGGAGTTGTCACATTTTGAACACAATTGATTGTTACACTGTTTTCATAGGATAAAAAAGATAAAAAGAAAGGAGCACAGGCATGGATGATGAAAAAAAATGGAATCTGAATGCTCCGCAGAATGATACAGAAAACAATCGACAGAATGTGCCGCCAAGATATGAACATTATTGTATGCATCAGAATACAGGATCAGATACAGTGAGGGAATTACCTAAAAAGAAAAAAAACAGAAAACGTGGCGGAAAAAAACTTGCAGAAACGATTTCGCTGGCAGTTGTATTCGGGCTGGTAGCAGGTGTTGTATTTCAGGGAGTGAATTTTGCGTCCGAGAAATATCTGGGATCAGACGGGAAGGACAGTCAGATAGAGACAGCACAGCTTGCAGCGGATTCTTCGGCAGATGGAAACGATTCGAATGAAAGTGAAGGAGATGCTTCAAGTGAAACTGCCGCTTCGGAAACAGCAGCTGCTGTGTCACAGACGGGTTCTGTTGCAGAAGTTGCAGATACAGCAACGCCAACGGTAGTCGCAATTACATCTGTAAGTGTACAGGAAATCCCAAATTATTTCCGGGCATTTGGATTTGGTTATGGCACACAGCAATATTCCAGTGAGGGAAGTGGTTCTGGAATCATTGTCGGAGAAAATGACGATGAACTTCTGATCGCAACAAATAATCATGTGGTATCCGGTGCGACAACACTCAGTGTATGCTTTGTCGGAAATGATGTAGTCAATGCAGAAGAGGAAACGGTAGATATGTCCGGCAGCGATGGAGATGTCAATGTGGAAGATGCAGTCAGTGCCAAGATAAAAGGTACGGATGAAGCAAATGATCTGGCTGTGGTTGCAGTTCAGAAATCAGATATACCGGAAGACACGCTCTCGCAGATCAAAATAGCGCAGCTTGGTAATTCCGATGACCTTCAGGTGGGGGAGCAGGTTGTGGCAATTGGAAATGCACTTGGATATGGACAGTCAGTTACCTCCGGATGGATCAGTGCATTGAACAGAAACATTTCTACAGATGATGGTACCAGTTCAGGCCTGATTCAGACAGATGCGGCGATCAATCCAGGTAACAGTGGTGGAGCACTGCTGAATATGCAGGGAGAAGTGATCGGCATCAACTCTGCAAAGTATGCGGACAGTGCGGTAGAGGGAATGGGATATGCAATTCCAATATCCAAGGCACAGCCGATTCTTGAGGAACTGATGAACCGTCAGACAAGAGATAAAGTTGAATCAGAGAATGCAGCTTATCTTGGGGTCGTTACGGCTGATCTTTCCACAGAGGCAATACAGATGTATGATATGCCAGAGGGAGCTTTTGTTATCCGTGTGGAGAAAAATTCCGCAGCAGGGAAAGCAGGTATCCAGAAAGGTGATATTATCGTAAGTTTTGATGGACAGACAGTCAGCGGCAAAGATGATCTGGAGAGTAAGCTTGCGTATTATGCATCCGGTGAGACGGTGGATGTTATCGTATCAAGAGCAGATAACGGAGAGTATGTTCAGAAGACAATTTCAGTCACGCTCGGAAGCAAAAATTAATTTATAAAAACTTTAGTTTACAGTTTTACAGGTTATGTTATAATGAACGCATAGATTCGAAGATGCAGAATGCACTTTTGATCTGTGCGTTCTTTATATGAGACAGATAATAACTATGCAGAAGGAGTTTACAGATATATGGCAGATAAATACGAGGATGAGATTTTAGAGGGAGAGGTCAGTGATGACGACGATCAGGAAGAAAACAAGAAAGAACCTGAGAAGTACTGTACGCTCTGTCATCGGGCAGAGAGTCAGGTTGGTAAGATGATTGATCTGCCTAATAATATACATATATGTCCGGACTGTATGCAGAGAAGCTTTGACAGTATGAATCAGCAGATGCAGACAGGAAATTTTAATTATGGTGATCTGCTCAATATGCCAAATGTCAGCATGATCGATCTCAGCAGTTTCCAGAATCAGATGGGACAGCAGAAGAAACCCAAAAAGAAAAAAGCAGAAAAGAAAGAACCAGTCCTGGATCTCAAGAAGATTCCGGCACCGCATAAGATCAAGGCTACCCTGGATGAATATGTGATCGGTCAGGAATATGCCAAGAAGGTAATGTCCGTTGCCGTTTACAACCATTATAAACGTGTAGCAACAGATACCATGGATGAGATCGCAATTGAAAAATCCAATATGCTGATGATCGGACCTACCGGATGCGGAAAGACCTATCTGGTCAAAACACTGGCCAAACTGCTTGATGTTCCGCTGGCGATTGCCGATGCGACTTCTCTTACAGAAGCAGGGTATATTGGTGATGATATTGAAAGTGTTGTTTCCAAATTGCTTGCAGCGGCTGATAATGATGTGGAGAAGGCTGAGCATGGAATTATCTTTATTGATGAGATTGACAAGATTGCAAAGAAGAAAAATACCAATCAGCGAGATGTCAGCGGAGAAGCTGTACAGCAGGGCATGCTGAAACTTCTGGAAGGAGCAGATGTGGAAGTGCCGATCGGAGCCAACAGCAAGAATGCAATGGTTCCATTGACAACGGTAAATACAAGAAATATTCTGTTTATCTGCGGAGGCGCTTTCCCGGATCTGGAAAATATCATTAAAGAACGTCTGAATAAGCAGGCGTCTATTGGATTTTATGCAGATCTGAAAGACAAGTATGATGACGATCCACATATTCTGGAGAAGGTGACGGTGGAAGATCTTCGAAGTTTTGGTATGATTCCGGAGTTTATCGGACGTCTGCCGATCATATTTACCATGAATGGCCTTACAGAGGATATGATGGTACAGATCTTAAGCGAGCCACGCAATGCGATCCTGAAACAATATCAGAAGCTTCTGGCACTGGATGAGGTAAAACTGGAATTTGAAGAGGGAGCACTGCATGCCATTGCAGCCAAAGCAATGGAAAAACACACAGGAGCCAGAGCTCTTCGGGCAATTCTGGAAGAATATATGCTGGATATTATGTATGAGATTCCGAAAGATGATAATATCGGTCAGGTTACGATCACAAGAGAATATATAGAAGGCAATGGTGGCCCGAAGATCCTTCTCAGAGGACAGGAAGTTCCGCTGCTGGAAGGAAATCACTAAATACAGAGTATATATAACATGGCTTTTTATAAAGAAAGAGAGGTAACTTATCATGGCAAAAGATTTTTTTGGAAGTCTTGGAGAAACACTTACAAAAACTGCGAAGGAACTGAGCGGACGTGCAGAGGAGGTTTATGAGACCCAGAGACTTAAAAACAAAATCTCCGGTGAAGAACGACAGATAGAAAAAGCAATGGCCGACCTCGGAAGAATCATTTACAAACGTTATAAAAAGGAAATTCCGGTAGATGGTGCACAGAAAGCACTTTGCGAACAGATTGACCAGCGCATGGAACAGATCGAGAAATATAAAACAGATATATCTGAACTGAAGGTAAAAAATAAACGTTTTTGTCCATCCTGCGGAAGTCCGCTTGCAAAAGATGATGCGTTCTGTTCACAGTGTGGCGCTGCATGCCCGACTGTTGAACCGGAAGAAGATGCCGGAGATGATGTGATCGAGGGAACAGCAGAAGAAGTTGTGGCAGAAGCTGAAACAGTGGAAGAGACTGCAGAGGTTGTTGAAGAAGCAGAGGATGTCGAAGAAGCTGGTGTAGCAGAAGAAGCACAGGCAGAAGATTCAAAAGAAGCACCAGAAGCTGTTGAGGAAACTGCTGAAGAAGAGGCACCTGCAGAAGAGCAAACGGAAGCAGAGGGCGAAAAAGAAGAATAATGTCAGTGAAATAAATGATCTGAACAAATAAAAAAGAACAGGCTGAAATGCAACATCATACAGATGCAGCGTTTCAGTCTGTTCCTTTTATTTGTGAAAAACTCTGCCTGGATTGTGGATAACTGATGGCGTCTGGCTTTTACAATGTGTATACAAGGATGCCGGCAATGATGATCAGATTACCGATCAGTTTCCCCTTTGTGATCTTTTCGTTCAGGATGAAACGAGAAAGCAATAATACGAATACATAAGCGGCAGTATCGATCACAGGCCCATAGCGCATGTCTACTTTGGTATAACACCAGGTGTTCAGAAGAAGAATACCGAAGAACATCACATAGGCGAGGATGACACGCCAGTTGAGATATTCTCTTAAAGGATTGTCATATTTTATATTTGCACTTTGCTTCAGAAGAATCTGGGAGATTGCGGAAAAGAAAGTTCCTCCCAGCATGATCAGGATAAAAGTTCTATTCATATCTCTGCACCGTCCATACTCCGAATAATACGATCAGGATTCCGATGATGTTCTGTACGGAAAGCTGTTCATGAAAAATTGCGACTGCCCAGATCTGTGACCACAGAAGATAGACACTTTTGTTGGCATAGGCGGTGGACAGTGAGAATTTTTTGATGACCTGTTGCCAGGCGATCGCGTAGATTCCGCAGTTGGCGATCATCAGGAACAGGAATACATATAGAAGCGGGGCATGCAGTCCGTTTTTATTGTACTGGATCGAGGCAAGTTTTGAAAAAACACTTGTCAGAGAAAACAGCAGAATATTCAGATGGAGCTGCAGATAGTTTCTGAAATTTTTCATAATTCCTCCACAATATTATTTTTTGACCAATATTTATTAATTTTACACCATATACTAATTGTTTACAATGGATTATGAAAATGATATGATAAAAAAGAATGCATAAATTTGTTGCGTATTTAGAAAGAAAGGGAAACCTATGAGTTTGTATTCCGTTGTTGTTCCTGTATACAATTCCGAACACACCTTACAGGAACTTTATACACGCCTGGAAAAAGTATTCCGGGAAGTAATAAAAGAAGAGTTTGAACTGATTCTTGTGGATGACGGTTCCAAAGACCGTTCCTTTGAAGTTATGCAGGAACTTCGTGCAAAGGACAATAGAGTTCGCATCATACAGATGGCAAGAAATTTTGGGCAGCATCCGGCACTTCTGTGTGGATTTGCACATGTGAAAGGTGATTTTGTTGTAACCATGGATGATGACCTGCAGCATCAGCCCGAAGAACTTCCGAAGATGATAAATGTTATGAGAGAGCGTGATGATGTTGATGCGATCATTGCGAGCTATGAAGGCAGACAGCATGGATTTATCCGCAAACTCGGAACGAAATTTTCTGTGTGGGCAACTTCTAAGATGCTCGGCAAAGACCCGGATCTTCAGATTACCAGTTACCGTCTGATCCGTCGCTTCCTTGTAGATGCAATGGTGAAGACAAATACATACCTGCCTCAGATTGGAAACCTTCTGGTGCTGACATCCAACAGAATCATCAACGTACCAGTACAGCATGCGGCAAGGGCTTATGGAAAGAGCGGCTATTCTTTCAAACGTCTTGTGAAGGATCTGATCTATGATATCACCGCACATACAGCATTTCCGCTTCTTATGGTGAGAAATATCGGAATTGCCAGTTTTCTGGTGAGCATGGTCATGGCAGTGTATTTTCTTGTGCGTTACTTTGCGTTTGGTGTATCGGTTGAAGGCTGGACATCCCTGATGATGGTGATGCTGGCATTTTTTGGACTGATTCTTTTGTCGATTGGGATCATGGGAATCTATCTGATGAATATTCTGAACGAAGCAAAGAAAATGCCACATTATGTTGTGCGCCGGGAGGACACGGACTGATGAAAAAAGAAATCGGAGGCTATTTTGAGCTGGAAGATTTTGGAGGTAAAGAGTATTATCCGAATCTTTATAAAGTAAATCTGGGAAGAACAGCACTTCGGTGGCTTCTGGAAGGCCGCGGTTATACAAAAATATATCTGCCGGTATTCTTATGCGAGTCGGTAACGGAAGCCTGCGAGCAACATGGAGTCCGGATCAGCCGTTATCAGTTAGATGCGGAGTTAAATGTTTTGCTTCCCCGGAAAAAACTGGGAGAAAGTGAATGTCTGTATCTGGTCAATTATTACGGTCAACTGACAGATGAGAAGATCCTGGCATATCAGAAGATTTTTGGAAATATCATTGTGGATCATACGCATGCTTTCTTTCAGAAACCGCTGAAAGGTGTGGATACCCTGTATTCCTGCAGAAAATTCTGGGGAGTCAGTGATGGAGCATATCTTTCCACAGATGCAGTGCTTCCGATGGATAAGCCAGTGGATCATTCCAATAAAAGAATGGGACATATCCTTGGGCGGTACGAAGAAAATGCAGGCGTCTACTATCAGGAGATGCTTCAGAATGCAGCTCGGTATGAAGGCATGGAGATTCGACGTATGTCCAGGCTGACAGAGAATCTTCTGGGAGCAATCGATTATGAGACGGGAAGACGTAAGAGAGAGGAAAATTATCGTATACTTTCCGAGGCACTTCCGTCAGAATTTATTTTTACCCGGGTGACACCGGAGGGGCCATTTGTTTATCCGTATTATCATAAAGAAGGTCTTAAGTTAAGACGCTGGCTTGCAGAACATAAGATTTTTGTACCGACCTACTGGAAAAATATTCTCGAAGATTGTACAGAGGACAGTCTGGAATATCAGTGGGCAGCAGATGTATTGCCTCTGCCATGTGACCAGCGTTATGGAAAAGAAGAAATGCAATATATGGCAGAACGGATCAAAGAATGGGAGGCAGCCGGAGAATGAAGCACAGATTACTGATACTTGGTACACTGGGCGAATTTGTACAGCTTGTTAAAAAATCAAAAGAACGGGGATATTATACGATCGTCTGTGATGGCTACCCGGATGGACCGGCAAGACAGTATGCAGATGCATCTTACGTGATTCCTGTTACGGATATTGATGCAGTGGCAGATCTTTGCCAGAAAGAAAAGGTTGATGGAATCATAACCTCTTTTTCGGATCTGCTCATGGAATGCATGGTCAAAATTGCAGAGAAAGCAGGATTGCCCTGTTATCTGAAACCGGAACAGCTTTGCTGGTACAGAGATAAATCAGCCTGCAGGGAACTGCTTTCGAAGCTGGGGCTTCCGACGCCTGGATTTGTGAAAGTACCAACAGCAGAACAGAATGAATATAAACTTGCCAGAATAACAGCAGGGCTTAAATATCCATTGATCAGTAAACCGCTGGATAAATATGGTTCAAGAGGAATTTTTATCATTAAAGATCAGGAGCAGCTTGCAGGGAGTGTTCGTAAAACCGCAGAGTTTACAGATCTGGATGAAATCCTGATTGAAGAATATAATGATGGATTTGAATTTAATATGATGACCTGGGTTTCTGATGGAGCAGTGAAGGTCATCAGTATTGCAGACAGAGAGAAAACACAGTTTGCGGAGGGAGAGCTTCCGGAGAGCACACGAAATGTGTATCCGAGCTGCCTGATCGATAAGGTGGAAGAACCGGCGGTTTCTTTGCTCCAGTCCTATATTGCATACACCGGACAGAAGGAAGGTCCGCTTTCCATGCAGTTTTTCTGGAAAGCAGGAGAGGGAATCCAGGTCTGTGAGATTGCGGCACGTTTCTTTGGCTATGAGCATGAACTGACAGATATGGTATATCGCTTTAACATGGAAGAACTTTTGCTGAATTATGTTTACGATAACGAGTATGTTACAAAGATGCTGGAAGCGCAGGATATCCGTAAACCATTGATGCATGGAGCTGTTTTGTATTTTCATGGGAGACTGAAACAGATTCAGGAACAGCAGGCTGCATATGAACTCGCGGAAGACAAAGCGGTTGTGAAGCCGTGGATCTTCTATGAGGCAGGAGAAGAAGTTGTGGCGTACGGTCCGAACCCGTATCTTGCATTGTATTATATAGAGGCAGGCAGTCGGGAAGAACTTGATGAGATATCGGAACATTTTTTTGAAAAGATGAGTATGACGGATCCGGATGGGGAAGAAATCGTTTTTCAGAATAAGATACCCGAGTATTCTTTATAAAGAAAAGTAGAGGAGTCAGATGATTTATTTTAACAGACCGGCACTTGTCGGTAATGAATTAAAGTACATTCAGGATGCAGTAGCCCAGGGCATGCTCTGTGGTGATGGAAAATATACGAAGCTTTGTTCTGCATGGATGAAAGAACGTTTCCAGGTAAATCAGGTTTTCCTGACAACATCCTGTACGCATGCATTGGAGATGGCAGCATTCCTAAGTGATATTCAGCCGGGGGATGAAGTGATCATGCCATCTTATACGTTTGTTTCCACTGCAGATGCTTTTGTGCTTCGTGGTGCAAAGATCGTATTTGTTGATATTCGGCCGGATACGATGAATATAGATGAAAATCTTATCGAAGATGCAATCACAGAGAAGACCAGAGCAATCGTTCCGGTCCATTATGCCGGTGTTGGCTGCGAGATGAATAAAATTATGGAGATTGCACGCAGACATAACCTGAAAGTTGTAGAAGATGCAGCACAGGGAGTGGATGCTTATTATCATGGAAAGGCACTTGGTACGATTGGTGACTTTGGCTGTTACAGTTTCCATGAGACAAAAAATTTCACCATGGGTGAAGGTGGTGCTCTGGTATTCCAGAAAAATGAATATCAGGAAAAAGCTGAGATCCTGCGTGAAAAGGGAACGGACAGAAGTAAATTTTTCCGAGGACAGATCGATAAATATCGGTGGATCGATTATGGCTCTTCCTATCTTCCGAGTGAGATGAATGCGGCATATTTGTATGCACAGCTGGAAGAGTGTGATAAGATCAACAGGAAACGTCATCAGGTTTATGACGGATATCATGAAAGATTGGAAGATCTGGAAAAACAGGGCAAGATTCAGAGACCGATTGTTCCGGAGGGATGTGCACACAATGCACATATGTATTACATTAAGGTGAAAGATATTGCTGTACGTACAAGACTGATCACTTATCTCCGTGAAAATGGAATTGCACCGGCTTTTCATTATGTTCCATTGCATAGTTCTCCGGCAGGTGAGAAGTTTGGAAGATTTCATGGAGAGGATGTCTATACGACAAAAGAGAGCGAACGCCTTTTGAGGCTTCCGATGTTCTATGATCTTTCAATGGATGATGTGGATTATATTGCGGAAAAAATCAGAGAGTTTGAGTTTTGATGGAGGAAAGTAAGTTGAAACGTAAGAAAATAAGTGCAGAGACAACTGTGGAGATCCTTTTTTTCCTGTTTCTGCTGGTGTTTTATCTGATGTGGGCACGTGTACAGCCTATGGGTGCCGGGCCGGATGAGCAGATGCGCTATCAGATTGCGGATTATATTTATAAGCATGGTTCGCTTCCAGTAGGTGATGACCCGTCGGTACGAAATGTTGTATGGGGAATTTCTTATGCATTTTCTCCGATCCTGTCATATATGATCGCAGCTGTTTTTATGAAAGCAGTAAGCCTTGTGACGACAGCGCCGTTTGCACTGCTTCTCGCGGCCAGATTTGTAAACATTCTGTTTGGACTTGGAACAGTCTGGCTGGTACTTGATATGGGAAAACGGTTGTTTGACCGTAGAAAAGCATGGATAGCTGCGGCTTTTGTAGGGCTGCTGCCAGGTTCTTTGTTTGTATTCACTTATGTTAACTGTGATGCATTGGCGGTATTTTCAACGGCAGTGATCGTGTATGCATGGGTGCGGTATATGGATGAGGGATGGACATACAAAAACTGTGTGATCCTGGCACTGGGTGTGGCAGCATGTGCATTGTCCTATTACAATGCGTACGGATTTATTCTCTGCAGCATCTTTTTCTTTGGGATAACTCTGTTTATGGAGGCGAAAAAGAAAGGAAAGTATACGGATTTTGTGAAAAAGGGATTTCTTGTCTGTGCGATCGTTCTGCTGCTGGCTGCATGGTGGTTCATTCGAAATGCAATTCTCTATGACGGAGATTTTATTGGTATGAATGCATCAACAATCTGTGCGGAAAAATATGCGAAAAAGAATTACAAACCATCCAATAGACGTACACCGCAGATGGCTGGATATTCTTTGCTGGATATGTTGAATCACGGCTTCCCACAGGAAGACGGATTTTCCTGGGTAGAGCTTGTCAGTGGAAGCTTTGTCGGTCGTTTTGGAAATATGGATGTGTTTATGCCGAAGTGGCTGATCAACAATTATCTGGACTTTATTAAAGCGGGATTTCTTCTGATATTCCTGCATCCGGTGAAGACTTTTGCGATCCGTGTGAAAAAACAGTGGAGTGTAAAGGGTATCTTTAACTGGTGTATGCTGGTTGCGATGATCATTCCGAATATACTGAATGCATATTATTCTTATGCATCGGATTATCAGCCACAGGGACGTTACAGTCTGCCAATGATCGTGCCGCTTACGTATTTCATGGTAATGGGATATGGAAATCTTTTTGATGTGCAGATTAAGAAAGAGAGTCTGCGTAAGAAGATTTATGCTGCAATCTGTGTGGCACTGGCTGCGCTGGCGGTGTTTGTGTTCTTTGCAGTGATCTGGCCGGAGTATAAGGATGTGCCGTTTAGTATCAGGGCGTTTATATATGGAGCATAATGTATAAAGAATTCCCGGTGACGGGAAGTAAAATGATTGAACTCCAGAGAGGGATGAATTTTCTCTGTGAGTTATCCTCTGTACTTGTCTCAGTTCAGAACTTCTGAGATATCAGGATATACAAGAATTTTGCTAAGGGCGATACAGAAAAGAGCTGAACTCGCTGCGCTCAGACAGCAGCATTTTCTGTATCAACGCAAAATCGTGTATAATCCGATATCTTTACGAAGTTCTTCAGGCGAGACAGATACAGAGGATAATCACAGGCAGTTCTTCCCTTACTGGAGTTTTTTGTTTTTATTTCAACTTCACCGGACTTTATTGTGAGAGTGGTGGCGGGGCCGGGAGAGGAAAAAGGAATAGAGCGAAGTGAGAAGTATTAATTAATTTTTTGTGATGTCTATTGAAAAAGAGAAGAACAAATAATACTATAAAAGCAAAGCATAGTGAGGTAGAATTTTAGACAAAAAAAGAATGCAGGAGATGGGACTTGAACCCACACGATCTTGCGACCACAGGCACCTGAAGCCTGCGCGTCTGCCAATTCCGCCACTCCTGCATTTCATATATCAGATGTCATTCACGACAACTGCCTAATTAGAATACATCATATGTTACGAAATGTCAACAGCTAAATTCAAAATATTTGCAAAATAAAATGCTAACTCAGGACATGCGCCATTTTTCTTCTCCTGCTTATTATAAAGCAGGGGGGATGTGACTTGGAATATAGGGGAATTGATGTTTCTTCCTGGCAGGGAGTGATTGACTGGAAAAAAGTGGCCGATTATGGAATTGAATTTGCGATCATCCGCATCACAGAAGCAGGAAATGGTATAGACCGTTATTTTGAACGAAATTATGCCGAATGTCTGGAACATGGAATTCCAGCAGGTGTATATAAATTTTCTTATGCATTATCAATTGATGAAGTGCGAAGAGAAGCAGAAAAAGTAATTGAAGTTCTAAAGGGGCGGAAATTACAGTTTCCGGTATTTCTTGATCTGGAATACAGTAATCAGCGCAGACTGGGAACAGAAATGATCGCACGTCTGGCGGAAGCTTTTCGTAGGATTATTGTAGATGCCGGATACCGATTTGGAATCTATTGTAATCTGGATTGGTATCGTAATGTGATTAGTGAAGAACTCAAAAAATATGATTTTTGGATCGCACGATATCCGGCGAATGATAATGGTACATTAATTGAGAGATACCGGCCAGATATGGGCGTAGGATGGCAGTATACCAGCAAAGGTCGGATTCCGGGAATAGAAGGATATGTAGACAGAGACGTTTTTTACAAAAACTATGTAGCAGAAGAACCTTCCGATAAAAAAAAACTGAGTAAAGTGCCCAAATTTGTAGGGAAAGTTACGGCGTCTGCACTGAATGTACGTACCGGAGCCGGTACAGAATATCCGAATTTAAGAGAATATCCATTGTTGAAAAGAGATAATCTTATAGATGTATGTGATATACGTGAGGCTATCGATGGAACAAAGTGGTATTATGTGCGAATTGCCGGAAAATATTTTGGGTTTGTGGCGGCGAGATATATCAGATGTGAGATGACTCCCACCTCTGTAGGTGACGAGCAACAAATCAGTATCAGTGGTGGGAGTCAATCCCCCATCTGATATAGCCTCCGGCAGGATTGCAGAGATGCGCAGAAGAAGTATGTCATGCATTGCATGACGCGCATCTCGCAGCAAGAATGCAGAGGCATTCTTGAAAGAATGGCAATAAAAAAAGAATGCAGGAGATGGGACTTGAACCCTACCACTGAAAAAATTGCTAGTATTTATAACGAATTTTGAGGTCACTTTTTGAAAGTGACCAACTGAGTGACCAAACCAGGAAAGGAGGAAACTGGTTCATCTGTTATTTTAATATTTGGATACAAGAAAAGCGTACTGACAAGCTAAAAATGTGTCGGTACGCTTATTTTTCTGGGAATTTATTCTTTTTATCAGTCAGGCCGCAGATATAATTCATATCCACATCATACAATTTTGCAAGTATTATCATGGAATCTAAAGGAATACGCGTTTTACCATTTTCATAGTCAGAATAAGTACGCTGTCCGACATGAAGAAGTCTGGCAACATGTTCTTGCGAATAATCATTATCTTCTCGTAGATCGCGAATCCTGATTAAGTATTCTGGACTCTTCTCTTCCATGATAGTTTCCTCCGTGATTTTTTATTATTTTATCCTAGAGGAATAAACTCTATTAAATTTTAGAGATGGAGATGTTTATATAGAAATAATATTGGTTAGAATTTGAATATTGTATAAAACCTATTGAAAAATATAAGAACAAATGGTACTATAACTGCAAAGCATATTTTCTATAAGTTCATGGCATCTATGCCGTCTATTTTCTTAATTCATTTCAGAAATCCATGCTTTTAAATCCAATTGAAAAGAAAAGCAGGGGTTTTGAATGATAAGTGTAACAACATTGGCATTCTGACTCCTGCGACAACAGGAGGTGCTGCCTATGGCAAAAAACAAAAAGACATGCAAAGTTACACCGAAGAAAAATCAGACTGCTAAAAGGAATCAGGGGGTGCGCAGTGTTCCGAGAGCAAACAGAAAGTATAAGGATACGGTATTTCGAATGTTATTCTCAGATAAAGAGAATCTGTTGTCGTTGTATAATGCAATCAACAGGTCTGCATATAAAGAACCAGAAGATTTGGAAATCGTGACATTAGAGAGTGCAATTTATATGGGAATGAAGAATGATCTGGCATTTATCATCGACACAAATTTATTTTTGTATGAACACCAGTCAACATATAATCCGAATATGCCTCTCCGAGATTTGTTATACATATCTGAGGAATATCAGAAGATCGTAGACCATAAGTCTTTATACTCATCGGTGTTGCAAAAGATACCTGCGCCATATTTTATCGTGTTTTATAATGGAACAGAAAAAGAGGAGGACAGATGGGAGAATTCTTTGTCAGAAGCATATGAAAATCTGAGCGGAGAACCCAAGCTGGAATTAAAGGTAGTTTGCCTGAATATAAATGAAGGTCACAATAAAGAACTGATGGAGCAGTGCCAGATACTGAGAGAATATGCACAATATGTGGGAAAAGTAAGAAAATACAGGAAAGAGCTGGAATTGGATACAGCAGTAGAGTATGCAGTGGATGAATGCATCCGGGAAGGAATCCTGAAAGATTTTCTACAGAAGAATCGAGCGGAGGTGCTGAAGGTGAGTATATTTGAGTATGATCAGGAGGAAGAAGAAAAGAAACTCCGAAAGGCTGAGTTTGAGGCGGGGTATGATACGGGAAAGTTAGATGAAAGAAGTAAAATTGTGCAAAGTATGTTGAGGGCAGGAGAAATATTGGAAAAGGTTGCAGATTATACAGGTTGTACAGTGGAAGAGGTAGAGAAAATACGTAAAGGATTCTCGGCTAAGTAAGACGGTTTCATGGAGAAGCATGAGCACAGGGCAAAAAAGGAGCAAATTTTGCCAGAATTGGCACGTAATAGAAAAATGAGCAATAAAAAATCCCGCAAAATTGAAACTTTGCGGGATTTACTTCGTATTGAATAAAAAAAGAATGCAGGAGATGGGACTTGAACCCACACGATCTTGCGACCACAGGCACCTGAAGCCTGCGCGTCTGCCAATTCCGCCACTCCTGCATTTCATTATAAATCAGTCAGTCTCGCTGACTGCCTAATTATCATAACTCATAGAAAAAGAAATGTCAACATAGAATTTGAAATTTTTTAAATTATATTTTCAACTTAGACAATTTGCCAAAACAAAGTTTTTTAGAACAACTTAATTATTTTTAGCACTTTAACCTGTTGAAAAATAGAAACTCTTATGATACAATTTTGAAGATTTAGATAAAAACAGAAAGGGAGATTATATGAAAGCATTTCTGATATTAGAAGATGGCCATGTGTTTAAGGGAACCAGTATTGGTTCAACAAGAGAAGTCATCAGTGAGATCGTTTTTAACACATCCATGACCGGATATCTCGAAGTAATGACTGACCCATCGTATGCAGGACAGGCTGTCTGCATGACTTATCCTTTGATTGGAAATTACGGAATCTGTTATGAGGACCAGGAATCCAGGAAACCTTGGATCGATGGTTTTATTGTTCGTGAATTATCCCGTATCCCAAGTAACTTCAGAAGCGTGGATACGATTCAGCATTTTCTTGAAAAGCATGATATACCTGGTATTGCCGGTATTGATACTCGTGCTCTCACAAAAATTCTTCGTGAAAAAGGTACCATGAATGGTATGATCACAGTCAACGAAAATTATGATTTAGATGAAATAATCCCCCGTTTAAAAGCATATACAACTGGAAAAGTAGTTGAAAAAGTTACATGCAGTGAGAAGGAAGTACTGAAAGGAAACGGACCGAAGGTTGCTCTTATGGATTTTGGTGCAAAACGCAATATTGCACGTTCTCTGAATGAAAGAGGCTGTCAGGTAACGATTTATCCGGCACTTACATCTGCTGAAGAAATCCTTGCAGACCATCCGGATGGGATCATGCTCAGCAACGGACCTGGAGACCCGAAGGAATGCACTACTATTATAGAAGAAATCCGCAAACTCTATGAGTCAGATGTGCCGATTTTTGCAATCTGCCTCGGACATCAGCTTATGGCTCTCGCAACAGGCGGAGACACACATAAAATGAAATACGGACACAGAGGAGGCAATCATCCGGTTAAGGACCTTGCAACAGGACGTGTTTATATTTCATCTCAGAACCATGGATACGTGGTTGATGCGGAAGCCCTTGAGAAGAAAGGTATTGCAAAACCTGCATTTATCAATGTAAACGATGGTACAAACGAAGGAATGGCTTACGAAGGCAAAAACATCTTCACGGTACAGTTCCATCCGGAAGCCTGCCCTGGACCGCAGGACTCCAGCTACCTGTTTGACAGATTTATGGAAATGATGGGAGGAACAGATCATGCCGAGAAATAAAGATATACATAAAGTTCTTGTAATTGGATCCGGTCCGATTATCATCGGCCAGGCAGCAGAGTTTGACTACGCTGGTACACAGGCATGCCGTTCTCTGAAAGAAGAAGGCATGGAAGTTGTTCTTCTGAACTCCAACCCTGCTACGATCATGACAGACAAAGACATTGCAGATAAAGTTTATATTGAGCCTCTTACTGTAGAGGTTGTAGAGCAGCTGATCCTTAAAGAAAAACCGGACAGTGTACTGCCGACACTGGGTGGTCAGGCGGGGCTGAACCTTGCAATGGAACTGGAAGAAAAAGGTTTTCTCAAAGAACATAATGTGCGTCTGATCGGTACCACAGCAGAGACAATCAAGAAGGCTGAAGACCGTCAGGAATTCAAAGACACCATGGAAAAAATCGGTGAGCCGGTTGCTGCTTCTAAAGTCGTAACAACAGTAGAAGATGGTGTGGCTTTTACCAAAAAGATTG
This sequence comes from uncultured Blautia sp., assembly GCF_934424005.1. Taxonomy (GTDB): domain Bacteria; phylum Bacillota; class Clostridia; order Lachnospirales; family Lachnospiraceae; genus Blautia_A. The sequence continues at coordinate 13,073 of NZ_CAKRXI010000008.1, read as the reverse complement.
GATATCCGGTCGTTCTCCGTCCGGCTTACACACTTGGTGGAAGTGGCGGTGGTATCGCTAATAACGAATACGAACTGAGAGAAATCCTCGAGAATGGTCTCAGACTTTCCCGTGTAGGAGAAGTTCTTGTAGAACGCTGTATCGCGGGATGGAAAGAAATCGAATACGAAGTAATGCGTGACAGTGCAGGAAACTGTATTACTGTCTGCAACATGGAAAACATTGACCCGGTTGGTGTACATACAGGTGACTCTATCGTAGTTGCTCCATCTCAGACACTGGGTGACAAAGAATATCAGATGCTTCGTACATCTGCGCTGAATATCATCACAGAACTTGGTATCACAGGTGGATGTAACGTACAGTATGCACTGCATCCGGAAAGCTTCGAATACTGTGTTATCGAAGTAAATCCTCGTGTAAGCCGTTCTTCTGCGCTGGCAAGTAAAGCTACCGGTTATCCGATCGCCAAAGTTGCAGCGAAGATTGCGCTTGGATATACACTGGATGAGATTCCGAATGCCATTACAGGAAAAACATATGCAAGTTTCGAGCCAATGCTTGACTATTGTGTAGTTAAAATTCCGAGACTTCCATTTGATAAATTCATCACTGCCAAGAGAACACTGACTACTCAGATGAAAGCTACCGGTGAGGTTATGAGTATCTGCCATAATTTCGAAGGTGCACTTATGAAAGCTATCCGTTCTCTGGAGCAGCATGTAGACAGCCTGATGTCCTATGACTTCACCGGTCTGGATGAGGATGAACTGATTGAAGAACTGGCAGTTGTAGATGATCGTCGTATCTGGAAGATTGCGGAGGCAATCCGAAGAGATATTTCCAAAGAATATATCCACAGAATCACAAAGATCGACAGATGGTTCATTGACAAAATTGCAATTCTGGTAGAGATGGAACAGGCTCTGAAGACACAGCCGCTTACAGAAGAACTTCTTCTTGAAGCAAAACGCATGGAATTCCCGGATTATGTGATCGCAAATCTTTGCGGAAGAACAGAAGCAGATATCAAAGCGCTTCGTCAGGGATATAAGATCACAGCAGCTTACAAGATGGTAGATACTTGTGCAGCTGAGTTTGCTGCCGCAACACCATATTACTATTCTGTATATGGCGGCCCGGATACAGAAAATGAGGCAGTTGCTGCCCATGATAAGAAAAAAGTTCTTGTTCTTGGTTCCGGACCGATCCGTATCGGACAGGGTATCGAATTCGATTTCTGTTCTGTACATTGTACATGGGCATTCAAAAAAGAAGGCTATGAGACAATTATTGTAAACAATAACCCGGAAACTGTCAGCACAGATTTCGACATCGCAGATAAACTGTATTTCGAGCCACTGACACCGGAAGATGTGGAAAACATCGTAAATATTGAAAAACCGGACGGAGCAGTTGTCCAGTTTGGTGGACAGACTGCTATCAAGCTTACAGAAGCGCTTATGAAGATGGGAGTTAAGATCCTTGGAACATCTGCCGAAGACGTTGACGCAGCAGAGGACCGTGAGCTCTTTGATGAGATTCTTGAAAAATGTGAGATCCCGAGACCGAAGGGACAGACTGTATTCACAGCAGAGGAAGCTAAAAAGGCTGCCAACGAGTTAGGATATCCGGTACTTGTTCGTCCTTCCTATGTCCTCGGTGGACAGGGCATGCGTATTGCAGTCAGTGATGAGGATGTAGAGGAATATATCGGAATCATCAATCAGATTGCACAGGAACATCCGATTCTGGTTGACAAATACCTGATGGGTAAAGAAATCGAAGTCGATGCAGTTTGTGATGGAGAGGATATCCTGATTCCTGGTATCATGGAGCATATTGAACGTGCTGGTATCCATTCCGGAGACAGTATTTCCGTATATCCGGCACAGACGATCAGTCAGACTGCAAAAGATACTATTGCAGAGTATACACGTCGTCTTGCAAAAGCACTTCATGTAGTTGGTATGATCAACATCCAATTTATTGTATGTGGCGAAGAAGTATATGTTATCGAAGTAAATCCACGTTCCAGCCGTACGGTACCATATATCAGTAAGGTAACCGGAATCCCGATCGTACCGCTGGCAACGAAAGTGATCCTTGGATACAAACTCAAAGATATGGGATATGCACCAGGTCTTCAGCCGGAAGCAAAACATATCGCGATCAAGATGCCGGTATTCTCCTTCGAGAAGATCCGCGGCGCAGATATCAGCCTTGGACCAGAGATGAAGTCCACAGGTGAATGTCTTGGTATTGCAGAGAACTTCAATGAAGCTCTGTACAAAGCATTTATCGGAGCCGGAATCAAACTTCCGAAGTATAAGAACATGATCATCACTGTCAAAGATGAAGATCAGCAGGAAGTTGTTCCGATCGCAAGACGTTTTGAGGCACTTGGATACCGTATCTATGCAACAAGAGGCACAGCAAGAGTCCTCAAGGAAAATGGAATCAAGGCAATCCGTACCAACAAATTGGAACAGCCGGCACCGAACCTTATGGACCTTATCCTTGGACATAAGATCGATGTTGTTATTGATACACCTCCACAGGGTGTGGAACATCAGAAAGATGGTTTTGTGATCCGTCGAAATGCGATTGAGACAGGTGTTAATGTTCTTACCAGTCTGGACACCGCAGAGGCACTTGTAACCAGTCTTGAGAATACAGACCTTCACAATCTGACACTGATCGATATTGCAACGATCGCAAGCAGATAGGTTAAAATCCAAATAATATAAAATTACTGACCGGAGAGACAGAAACTGTTTCGTTACTGTTCACAGGTAATATCCCGCGAGGTGTTTTGCCATGAATATGGCAAAATCCCGAGACATACGGGGCAAAATGCTATCACCAAAGGTGATTTGGAATGCATTTTGACCAAGTTACTGTGAACGGAGTGAACAGTAACGATGTTTCTCCGGTCTTGTATGTTGCAGAAAAGTTAAACAAAATCCAAACTTTGAATTAAAATGTATGGAAAGGTTTACGAACCACCGAAACTGTAATATACTGATACATGAAAAATAAAACAGAGAGGAAAAGAAACATGAGTGTTTTGGAGTTTATAAAAGTTGTGATCCTCGGCATCGTAGAGGGTATTACTGAGTGGCTTCCAATCAGCAGTACCGGTCATATGATCCTTGTAGATGAGTTTATCAAGATGGATATGACCACAGAATTTAAGGATTTTTTTCTGGTAGTCATTCAGCTGGGTGCGATCCTTGCGGTTGTTGTCCTGTATTGGAGTAAGCTGTGGCCATTTTACATACGACAGATACCCAAGAAGAAAAAAGCACAGATTGCACGTAAGAATCCGCTTTCTCGCATTGTGCTGACTTTTGTGGAGAAGTTCTGTGATAAAGATAAATGGATTTTGTGGTTTAAGATTATAGTGGCATGCATCCCGACTATCGTGATCGCGCTTCCATTCAATGATTTTATCGAAGAGAAATTTAACAACTATGTGGTTGTTGCAATTGCACTTATCGTTTATGGTGTGATTTTTATCATTGTAGAAAATTACAATAAACGAAGAAAACCAATCTGTACATCTCTTGAAGATCTGAGTTTTGCCACGGCATTCAAGATTGGTATTTTTCAGGTATTATCTGTTATTCCGGGAACATCCCGTTCCGGTTCCACGATTATTGGAGGTATCCTTGTTGGTACTTCAAGAACGGTTGCAGCAGAATTTACCTTTTTTCTGGCAATTCCGGTTATGTTCGGAGCGAGTCTGCTGAAACTGGTAAAATTCGGCTTCACATTCACTCCGGCAGAGGTTCTTACACTGGTCACCGGTGTTGTGGTTGCATTTTTTGTTTCTATTATCGCCATCAAATTCCTGATGGGATATATTAAGAAACATGATTTCAAGGCTTTTGGCTGGTATCGTATCGTACTTGGTGTTCTTGTGCTGGGCTATTTTGTAGGAAAAAATTTCCTTGGATAATTGAATATAGAAATGAATCAAATTCTGACCAGGCTGCTGTAAAATATTGTTATGGCAGCCTGATTTAGTTGCTGTTCACTCCGTTCACAGCACTTGGCCAAAATGCATTTTAAATCACCTACGGTGATGGCATTTTGACCTGTATGTCTCGGGATCTTGTCATATATATGACAAAACACCTCGCGGAATATTGACTTATGAACACTGATTTGACTTTTAAGAGCATACATGGGATAATAAAAAGAACTATAGAAAATAAAAAATGAAATAGAACGGTCTTCAGACCGGAGAGGATGGTAAATAATGAAAGCAAAACATATAATGCTCGTACTTGGCATGACAATGATACTTACCTTTACAGGATGTGGTTCTTCAAAACCGGTTGTTGAAGTGACACCGACTCCGGCAGCAACACCGACACCGACAGAAGTTCCGGTAACAGTAACACCGGTACCGACATCCACACCGGCTCCGAAAGTGATTGGAGTTAAAACTTCTCAGGCGAAATATATTTATATGACCAATAAGCTGGAGGATGATATCAGAGAAATTTATCTGATGACTTCAGGTGGGGATGACTGGGGCAAGAACCTGATTCCGGCAGAAGCTTCTGTAAAAGCATCTGAACAGGTACAGATGTTCTATACTCCGGATGACACAGCTGTTTCTTCAGACAGTACAGATGAATCAACAGATACAACAACTACAACTGTATATGATATGAAGATCGTTACTGCAAAAGGAGATGTTTACCAGATTTACAGCATTGATCTCAGTGATATGGAAAAAGCATCTCTTGCTTATGATGAAGAAAGCTCCACAGCATATCTTACATACACAAGTCTTGCAGACAAGTCTGAAAAAGATACAAAGGGCAACTCACAGCAGACAGCATCCTCTGATGAATCCGATGACAGTGATACAGAAACTTACAGTAGTGATGACAGCAGCGATGACAGTAGTTATGACAGTGGCTCTTCGGACAGTAGTAGCTATGACAACAGCAGTGACGACAGCAGTGATGACAGTAGTTATGACAGTAGTTCTTCGGATAACAGTGGTTATGATGATGGCAGCAGTTATGATGACAGTGACGATTATGATGACGGAAGTGATGATTATGCTGATGAGGGAAATGATTCTGATTCCTATGACAGTGGCAGTGATGACTGGAACTACTAAAATATTTTGAGGTTTTATAAAAATTTTCTATTGCAAATTGCAGGCGTTAAATTGACTTGAATTTTTATTACAGTTAAAATATTAGCATGAATATTGAACAACACTTGAGAGAAAAGAAGGGAGATATTTCATGAAGAAAAAGATATTAGCTGTAATGCTGGCTGGTACTATGGCAGCAGGAATGAGCGCAGGATGTGTACAGGCTGCGACAACAGAGGATGCAAGCGGAGATCTGTATGTATTTATTGCCGCAAGCCTTGCAAATGCAATGGATGAGATCCAGAAAGATTTTAATGAAGAGTATCCGGATGTCAATATCTTTTTCAATGCAGACAGTTCAGGTACACTGCAGACTCAGATTGAAGAGGGATCCAGATGTGATGTTTTCTTCTCAGCAGCAACCAAACAGATGGATGCTCTGGTAGATGAAGAACTGGCAGAGAAAGATTCTGTAGTTGATCTTCTTGAAAATAAAGTGGTTCTGATCAAACCCAAGGGTGGAGAAACCAAAGTCACAGGATTCGAAAACATTACAGATGCGAAGAACATCGCACTTGCAGGCGAGGATGTTCCTGTAGGTCAGTATTCCCGTGAGATCTTTAAGAATCTTGGAATCGAAGACGAGGTCAACAAGATGGAGATCAACGAAGGAAAGAACGTTACAGATGTACTTGCTTCTGTAAGTGAAGGAAGTAATGAAATCGGTATCGTATATGCAACAGATGCGGCGTCCGTTGCAGATAAAGTAGATATCATCGCAGAAGCTCCGGAAGGATCTCTGGAAACACCAGTTCTTTACCCGGTAGGACTTACTGTAGATGCTGAGGCATCTGATGAAGAAAAAACAGCAGCGGATGCATTCCTTGCATATCTTCAGACAGATGATGCTATGAAAGTATTTGAAGATTACGGATTTGCTGAATACAAAGCAGATGATAAAAAAGATGACGCTGCAGAAGATACAAAGACAGACAAAACCGAAGAAACGGATACTACCGAAGAAGCTAAATAATTATAAACTACATACAAAAGGGGCGGCATATATGTCAGCCCCTTTTTGTACATGCAAAAGGAAAGAGAAGAATGGAATTTTTACAGGAAATCAACTGGAGTCCATTGTGGATTTCTTTAAAAACCGGGGCAGTGGCTACGACAATTGCCTTTTTTCTGGGAATTTTCTGTGCACGTAAGATTATGAAGATGAAGCCGGTATCGAGAGCGATATGGGATGGAATCCTGACTATGCCGCTAGTGCTTCCACCGACAGTCGCTGGTTTCTTTTTGCTGTTGATCTTCAGTCTCAGGAGACCTTTCGGAAAATTTCTCATGGAGAATTTTGATTTTAAAGTGGTACAGACATGGAAAGGCTGCGTGATCGCTGCAGCAGTGATTGCATTTCCACTGATGTACCGAAATGCAAGGGCTGCTTTTGAACAGGTGGATGTGAATCTGATCTATGCAGGACAGACACTGGGAATGAGCGACCGCAGAATCTTCTGGAAGGTGATCGTTCCGGCCGCTGCGCCGGGAATTGCATCAGGAACTGTTCTGGCATTTGCCAGAGCAATTGGTGAGTATGGTGCGACCTCCATGCTTGCGGGAAACATTCTTGGTAAGACCCGTACAGTATCCGTTGCAATCGCGGCAGAAACTTCGGCTGGAAATTATGATATAGCCGGGTTCTGGGTTGTGGTAATCGTAGTGATCTCGTTTGTGATCGTGGCACTGATCAATATTGTCTCAGGGCGGGGCATGAAGAGTAGAAGGTGGATCTGATGGCAATACAGGTAAATATAGAAAAGAATTTTAAAGGTTTTTCTCTCAAGTCAGTGTTTGAGAGCAATACATCAGCAACTGGAATCCTTGGTGCATCTGGAAGTGGGAAAAGTATGACACTTCGTTGTATCGCAGGAATTGAGACGCCGGACAGAGGCAAGATCGTAATCAATGGAAGAACAGTTTTTGACTCAGAAAAGAAAATCAATCTGAAGCCGCAGGAGCGTCGGATTGGGTACCTGTTTCAGAATTATGCATTGTTTCCGACAATGACAGTAAAAGATAATATTCTGTGTGGTTATCGTGGCGAAAAGGACCAGAAGGAAGAAAAAGCCAGAGATTTTATGAAAAGATATCAGCTGGAGGGACTGGAAAACCATTATCCGGCGCAGCTTTCCGGTGGACAGCAGCAGCGGGTTGCTCTTGCAAGAATGATGATCGGTGAACCAGAAGCGATTCTTCTGGATGAACCTTTTTCTGCATTGGACGGATATTTGAAGGATGTGTTACAGAAAGATGTGCAGGAGTTTCTGAAACAGTATCAGGGAGATATGCTGATGGTCACACACAGTCGTGATGAGGCTTTCAGATTTTGTAATGAACTGATGCTTCTGAAAGATGGAAAGACGCTGATCTTTGGTGATACCAGAAAACTATTTGAACAACCACAGCTTCTGGAAGCAGCAAGGCTGACCGGCTGCAAAAACAGTTCAAGAATCGAACGTTTGGGAGAGCATCAGGTATTTGCTCTGGACTGGGGAATATCTCTTCGGACAGAACAGAAGGTGGAACCGGATATGACACATATTGCAATCCGCGGTCACTGGATTCGTCCTTCGGAGGAAGCGGGAGAAAACTGCCTGGCATTTGAAGCGGCAGAGTATGTGGAGACAACTTTTGAACATCAGTATCTGGTGAAAAGTCCGGGAATGGAAGATGGGGCAGTTCTCTGGTGGATGCGCCCGAAAAAAAGTTTTCGGGATGATCACGATGAGAACCTTCCACCATATTTATACTTTCCACCTGAACACCTGATGCTCCTGAAATAAAAACGACTCTGCTTCAGTTTTTTGCCTGATATCGAAGATACCGGGACACAAGCATGGCAAGTTTAAAGGTCATTGCATCTTCGAAGGTTCGAAGATCCAATCCAAACCGTTTCTGTATCTTTTCAAAACGATACACAAGAGTATTCCTGTGTACATATAACTGTCTGGATGTTTCTGACAGATTCAGATTATTCTCAAAGAAAGTACGGATGATCGCCAGTGTCTCTCCGTCGATGGAATCCAGTGATTCATCTCCGAAAATTTCCTGGATGAACATTTCACAGATGGAAACCGGAAGCTGGTAGATCAGTCGTCCAATACCGAGAGTGCGATAGCCGAAGACATTGCGTTCGGCATAGAAGATTTTACCAATCTCAAGTGCAGTACGAGCTTCTTTGTATGCATTGGAAAGATCTTTCAGGTCATCAGCCGTGTTGCTGTAAGCAATCCAGGCCTGGGTCATGGCTTCTGTCCCCAGCATATCTACAAGCATATGTGCTATGTCTTCCAGATCTTCATATGTTTCTGTAGAGGTCAGTTCACGGACGACGATAATGCCACGATCATCGATCAAAGTGATGAAATCATGCGTGCGTGCGGAAAATATATTTTTGATGGTAGCCAGTGCGTGTTCATCTTTGGACTGGCGGGTTTCAACGAGAAAGACAGCTCTCCTTGCACTGGAAGAAATATGAAGTTTGCGTGCACGGTTAAAGGCTTCTACATCTGTATAATTTCCAAGGAGGAGTTTCTGCATAAAGGCATTTTTGTCATTTTTTTCGGCATAACTTTCCAGGATACTCTCAATCTGGCAGACTGCCAGTTCGCCAATCGTGGAAACAGAATCTCCGGTTCCCCACACAATGAGAAGAAGCTGTTCATTTTTTTCTGTTATTTTGTAGAGACAGCAGGTGGAATTTGACAGACAAAGAGCAGTGCTGTTTCGGAATTCTTCCAGTTTGGATTCTGCTGGAAGGCGTCGGTCACAGGTGGTGACCAAAATGGAATTATCTTCCTGAAGAAGACAGAAATCGAAATGACTGATGCGTTTCCAGTCGTCCATATATTTTTGTAGTGTTCTCTGTACTGACATTGAACCATCCTTTCTGAAAATAGTTTTCTGAAAAAAAGACCCGGGGTAAATCGCCCCGGGTCTGATATTCTGATTGAATCTTAGTTTGTGATAACCAGTTCTGTATCTTTGTCAAAGAAATGAGTTTTTTCCATATTGAAATCGAATTTAACCGGATCACCTGTTTTTGCTTTTGTGCCTGGATCAACACGAGCTGTGATCTGAGTTCCGTTTACATCGAAGTACAGGAATACTTCTGCACCAAGAAGCTCATATACTTTAACAGTAGAAGACATGGAACCGTCAGCTTTGTCTGCAACATCTTCCGGACGGATACCCATAACAACTGTTTTTCCTACATAACCGCCATCTTTAAGAGCTTTTGCCTTGGCAGCCGGAACAACCAGTTCGTCTTTTCCGATTACTGCAACGATATCGGAGCCTTTTTCTTTGATTTCAGCATCCAGGAAGTTCATCTGCGGGGATCCCATGAATCCAGCTACGAACAGGTTGCCTGGTTTCTGATACAGGTTCTGAGGTGTATCTACCTGCTGAACAACACCGTCTTTCATAACAACGATTCTGGTACCAAGAGTCATAGCCTCTGTCTGGTCATGTGTTACATAGATGATTGTAGCACCCAGTCTCTGATGGATCTTGGAAATCTCGATACGCATCTGTACACGAAGTTTAGCATCCAGGTTGGAAAGAGGCTCATCCATAAGGAATACCTTAGGATTACGAACGATAGCACGTCCCATAGCAACACGCTGTCTCTGTCCACCGGAAAGAGCCTTCGGTTTACGATCAAGAAGTTTCTCAAGGTCAAGGATTCTTGCAGCTTCACGAACTGCTTTATCAATCTGATCTTTCGGAACTTTACGAAGTTTCAGTCCGAATGCCATGTTATCATATACGGTCATATGAGGATACAGAGCGTAGTTCTGGAATACCATTGCGATATCACGGTCTTTTGGCTCTACATCGTTCATAACTTTATCGCCGATCTTTAAGGTACCGCTGGTGATTTCTTCCAGTCCGGCTACCATACGAAGTGTAGTAGATTTACCACATCCGGAAGGTCCTACGAAAATGATGAATTCTTTGTCTTCGATTTCAAGGTTGAAGTCTTTAACGGCTTCGAAACCATTTGGATATGTTTTATTAATGTGCTGTAAAGATAAACTTGCCATTATTTTTCCCTCCAAAATATTGTATGAGTTTTGCTCGTGTTTTGAACTGTTATCAGTATACTGAATTTGTGTCGGATAATAAAGAGAAGAACCATACAAAGATTTCGGAGGTTTCTTGACAGATTGACGAAAAGCCCGGGAAGCTTGGTCAAACTGTCAAATACGGCGCTCGTTTATGAACATACCCTGCAGAGGTTTTGCGTTAAACTGATACTGGAACCATTTACATTTACACAGGAACAGGTAGTAAATATTGAGTCCACAATCATGAAGCGTTTCGTAGTTGCCCTGTCCTTTGGCAATGATCAGATCAGCAGATTCAAGTGCCTCACGGGCTTCGCTGCTGATATGGGGAAGCCAGGTGCCGCCGACTTCGCTTCCATTTCCGATTACTGTGGTCAGTTCGGCAAGGCCTATATCCTGTGCATCTTCCATTGTCGCATCATTGATAACAGGAAAACCTCTGACGATTACGGTGATATCGAGTTCCGGACAGAGTTCTTTAAGAAGTATGATAACCAGTTTGTCAAGAACGATTTCTCCGCAGTTATCAGTCAGATAGACAAGGCGGGAGGCTGCGCTTAAGTCCTTTCGAAAATGCAGGTATTCCTGTGCATTAAGAGGTTCTTTATTGTCTTCTTTGAGAAGAGACAAAACTGTATCGGAATTTACATTTGACAGAGCTGCAAAATCAATATAGTTGCCAATACGGGCATAAAGAAGTGCAGTTTCCAGCGGATCTTCAGAATTCCGGATGGTCTCTTCAAGAGAAGCTTCCATATCCAGCATAAGCTGATTGTATTTTTTTTTGACAGAAGTATAGTCTTCCATAGGCTGTTCCCAGAAATCACGGAACATTTTTTTTAATTCGACAGAAACGCTGGGGGCACAGTCTTCTTCTGCAATATTTGCCATACGGTCCATGACTTTCTTCATATATTCTACCTTTTTGTCCATGTTCTGAAAGGAACGGATATTCTGTTCCTGTTTGCTGACAGCACAGCACATACAGAATGGATTGAATTTCATGCTGTTACCTCCTGAAATTATGATTTGATACAGGTAATTTCTATTATATAGCTTTTGTCGAAACATGGCAAGGTTGGTAAACAGTTGCTACGCTTTGCGTGCTTTGATGTGCTTACTTATACAGTAACAGCAGCGATCATCCTGATGTATGGCCGCTATGGTGGTATCATGGGCAGTTTTCCCTCCTTTACAAGTTCGTTATTCGGAATCGAACATACAGGAGAAAATTACGGATTTGTCATGCTTGGGATAGTGATAGCAACCTGTGGGGCACCGGCATTATCAGGATTTATCACAGGAAAAGGATATGGAATGCATGTAGTATTGTAACAGGCGTAGTGTTTGCAGTCATAGCACTGATCTGTCTTACAATATTAGGACATAACCTGAAACATACGAAAGTGACTGGAAAGGAGCAGAACGATGGCATTAGTAACGATGAAGAAATTGCTGGAGCATGCGAGGAGTAACCGAAGAGGTGTAGGCGCATTCAGTGTAGGAAATATGGAGATGGTAAAAGGGGCAATCCAGGAAGCCGAAGAACTGGATACACCGATCATATTACAGATTGTGGAAGTAAGACTGAAACATTCTCCATTGGCACTTTATGGGAACGATGATGGTACAGGGCACTTATGCGAATGTGCGTCATCATATAGAAGTATTCAATTGTGAGATGACACTGGATGATATAGATCAATAGAGGCAACGGTTTATCAGGGATATTACGGGAAGATTAAGCATTGATTTTCTGCAATATCGCTTCCAGTAAATCTCCCTGGAGATAAAAGGTCGTCTCAAAATGAAGATACGATAAGGATACCTTATCCCACAACAATAAGATTTTTGCAGGGAATTCCTCATCAGCGTCCCAGAACTGGAACAGCACAGAGAAATCTCCCATAACAGGCATTTCAAAAGTCAGATCAGCCCCGGCCAGGCGTTTCTGTAATTCCCCTCCTAGACAGAGACAAGCCTGTCTGACGACATTTACTTTGCCGGAGAATGCTGCTTCATATTTAGGGGTAAACACATCTCCGGACGGGCTGCTTCCGGTGGGAATAAATCTGGTTACAGGCTGCCATTGTCCTGTAAGCGGAGGAAGCGGTTTATCTTCTGAGTAGCAGAGCAGGTCGTAGATCGTCATAACAATTGAATATTCTTTGCAGATTTTCCAGATGCCTTTGGCCATATATTCGATGGAACCATCTGAGCGGCTGATCCGATATTCTGTTCCGATATAATTCAGGTACAGGTATGCGTGGTCATTTTTTAATTTATATTTCTTTATCAGCATATCCTGATCATATCTCAAAAACAAATCTCTTCCGATATATATCTGTTTTTCGTAATTGTCTGTAAGATTTTTTTCCATATAAGTGCCCCTTTGTCTGAGTAATATTATTTTCGAAATTCTTCTGATAGATGGTGAGCTGTGATTCTTTCAGAAAATTATAACAAATTATGAATGCCTTCACAATCTTCTATTTTCTGCATACTCTAACAGAAGAAGTCGGTAAAGGAGTATCTGCATGAAAAATAAAAAATGGATCGCACTGGCGGCAGCAGTCGTTCTGTCAGTGACTGCACTGCCGCTAGGAGTGTTTGCTGCAAAGAAGGATGGTACAGATGAGAAACTGACCAAGGTTACACTAAATGAAGTAGCCCATTCCATCTTTTATGCACCACAGTATGTGGCAATCGAAGAAGGCTATTTTAAAGATGAGGGGTTGAATCTGACACTTGTGACTGGTTTTGGAGCAGATAAGACAATGACGGCTGTAATATCCGGTGAGGCAGATATCGGA
>NZ_CAKRXI010000007.1 GCF_934424005.1 uncultured Blautia sp. | reverse complement strand
ATACTTGGCTCAGTAGAGCCATTGAGCAAGAAGCCCCCACTTCAAAATCAGGGATTTAAGTGGTGGGAGCATGTCACTCAGTTCTCCCTTTTATCTTTTGTAAATATTCTTTTATCGTTTTTTCGTAGCCGAGATCACCTGGTTCATAGAAATGAGAACCTTCAATCTCTGAAGGAAGATATTGCTGTTCAACATAATGATCTGGATAATCGTGGGCATATTTGTAGCCGATTCCCTTGCCGAGTTTTTCATGACCACCGTAGTGAGCATCCTGCAGGTGAACCGGAACAGTTGTCTGTGTGTGTTTTACAGAATCCATGGCAGCAAAAATGGCATTGACAGCGGCATTGCTCTTTGGAGCACATGCCATATAAGTGACTGCCTGAGAAAGGATGATCTGTGATTCCGGCATGCCGACACGTTCAACAGCCTGTGCGGCAGCAACGGCGACCTGCAATGCCTGTGGATCTGCATTTCCGATATCCTCTGAGGCGAGGATCATGATACGCCGGGCGATGAATTTGACATCTTCCCCGGCATAGAGCATCTTGGCAAGATAGTAGACTGCTGCATCAGGATCGGAGCCACGCATACTTTTGATAAAGGCGGATATGATATCGTAGTGATTGTCGCCTTTTTTGTCATATTTGATAACTCGTTTCTGAATGCATTCAGATGCAACATCCAGTGTCAGATGGATAGAACCGTCTTCGCTTTTGGGGGTAGTAAGGATACCAAGTTCTACTGCATTCAGGGCACTGCGGGCATCACCGCCTGCCATATCAGCCAGAAATCCCAGGGCATCGTCATTGATTATGGCACCATAATTTCCCATGCCTTTATCGCAGTCATTTACTGCTCTGAGGATCAGCGTGCGGATATTTTCATTGCTAAGTGGTTTCAGTTCAAAAATGATGGAGCGGGAAAGGAGAGCTCCATTTACTTCGAAATAAGGATTTTCAGTAGTTGCACCAATCAGAATGATCGTACCGTCCTCCACAAATGGAAGCAGGTAATCCTGCTGGCCTTTGTTGAAACGGTGAATCTCATCAATGAAAAGGATCGTTTTTTTGCCATACATGCCAAGACGGTCCTGGGCTTCTTTTACGACTTCTTCCATGTCTTTCTTACCGGCGACTGTCGCGTTGATCTGGGTAAAACTTGCGCTGGTAGTATTTGCGATCACCTTGGCAAGAGTAGTCTTTCCGGTTCCGGGAGGTCCATAGAAAATAACAGAAGTCAGCTTGTCAGCTTTGATCGCACGGTACAGTAATTTATCTTTGCCAACGATGTGCTCCTGCCCGACGACTTCCTCCAGTGTAGTCGGACGAAGCCGGGAAGCTAGTGGAGATTCGCGGTCAAGTGTTTTTGATTTTGCATATTCAAATAAATCCATAGCAGATGCTCCATTCTGAATCAAAAATTATAAAACACGTACATTTGTTCTTAAGTATACTTGATTCATCAGAAAAAAACAACTACAATATATGAGATCGATTATCTGACGCTGGTGCAGGGGCATATTAATGCGTTAAAATAGTCCTTGTTTTTTGCATGTTAAAGTGTTAAAATACCATGTATATGAAACAGAACATATAATGAATGTAACTAAAGGAGCAGGGTTATGGGTAAAAAAATCAGAACAGAAGAGGTTGACCATCTATTTGAAGCAATCCTTTGTCTGAAGAATAAGGAAGAGTGCTATACGTTTTTTGAAGACGTATGTACGATCAATGAACTTCTTTCTCTGTCACAGCGTTTTGAAGTTGCGAAGATGCTGACAGACAAACGCACATATCTGGATATTTCAGAGAAGACCGGTGCTTCCACCGCGACGATCAGCCGTGTGAACCGTTCTCTCAACTACGGAAATGACGGATATGAGATGGTCTTTTCCAGAATGAAAGAAAAAGAAGCTGCAGGAAAGACAGAAGAATAAAGAATACGTTTGAAATAACAAACCGGTGCCGGGAACTTTCCTGACACCGGTTTTGTATATGTGCGATTGGAGGTGCTTTTCTTTTTTTTAAATATTAGATTATGACAGTGTATCCAATCATCTGCATGATAAATTCGCAGAATACGGAATTGGCCCATGAGAACCATGGACGCGTATAATCAGCGGGATCATTGGCATTGACGGATTCGTGCATCAGATTTGTTCCGGCATCTCCATTACAGAGCATATCGAGAATCAGTTGCTTTTCTTCGGCGCTTCTGCTGGTCAGTCCCTGAATACACAGTGCCATCATCCATACACAGCCCGGGGCAGTATGTGGGCTTCCGATTCCGCGAAGCACTTTGCCGTTGTAATAATATGGATTCCAGTCACTCAAGATCACATCGCGGGTATTGAGATAACGCGCGTCATCCGGTGCGCAGTAGCCATAATACGGCATGGAAAGAAGTCCCGGAATATTGGCGTCATCCATGATGTGGTACTGACCGTATCCATCTACCTCGTAGGCATAAAATTCCCTCTCAGATCCCGGAACGATGGCATATTTATTGATGGCTTCTTTTACCTCACAGGCGAGTGCTTGAAGCTGTCCGGCAAAAGCAGCGTCATGATAGATCTCACCGGCAATCTCTGCCATATCTGTAAGAACTACAGATGCGAGCATATTGGACGGAATCAGATATCCATAGGTGCAGGCATCATCACTCGGACGGAAACCGGACCAGATTAGACCGGTACCGCTTTTGACGAGCGCACCTTTGCCGTCTCTGGACAGGGTATCTGTATAGACGCAGTTATGGCGTTGGAATCTGTAAGGGGATTTTTCTTCGTGATACTGCTCTGTGCGGAACAGATCGAGAACCGTGTGGGCGGCCAGGCGCCAGTTCTCATCAAACTGAGTCGTGCAGCCGGCGTTTTTCCAGAGCTGCCAGGACAAAAGGAATGGGAAACAAAGAGAATCAATCTCATATTTGCGCTCCCAGAGTTCCGGCTTCATCTGTGTATCATCATCCTGAAAGCCATTGCCGTTCGCAGATTCATTAAAGGCGTTCGCATACGGATCGATCAGAATGCATTCCATCTGTCTTTTGAGAAGACCGACGATGATATCACGGATCTCAGGCTCTTCCCTCGCAAATAAGAGAAACGGCCGCAGCTGGCAGGAAGAATCACGTAGCCACATGGCGGGGATATCCCCGGTAATGACAAAAATACGTCCCTGCTCGTCACGGCGGATCGTTGTATTCAGAGTATTGGAAATACAGTTTTCAAACATTACGGAGATTTTGTGCTCAGCACCAAATCTCTCTTTTACTTTGGAAATCATCGCATCGATTGAAGAGAAACTGCTCATAACTATTGTCTCCTTTATGTGTTCTTTCAAAAGATGGACTGAAATGAAGTATGAGGGATACTTCTATAATATCAACCTTACTATATTTTGCATGCATGTGCAACAGAAATTTATCGAGAAGCCTCACCGGAAGACTGGGAAGCATTGCACTTGTTTTTACATTTGGCAACGTATTCGGATGGCGTCAGCAGCGTGTATTTCTTAAACACCGTTGCAAAGTAAGTACTTGTATTGAAGGAGAGGTGCATCGCAGTGTCTGTGATCGAAGTACCGTTGCGGAGCAGATCCTTGGAATATTCAATTTTCTTGATATTGATATAGTTTCTTGGTGAAGTACCAGTGTAGCTTTTGAATTTCTGTTTGAACTGCGGAAGAGACAGCATACTCTGTCTGGCAATCTCTGTGAGATTCAGTTCTTCGGTAATGTGTTCGTTAATGTAGGAAACCGCCAGATCAATATCAAAAGAACGGTGCTGCACTTCATTCTGGGAGAAGTAGATCAGGCGCTGCAAAAAGATAATGATATAGCTGGCAATCTCCAGACTGTTGCGCTCTCCCATGCACTGGTCATAGATATGCTTCATGATCTGGGTAGTTTCTTTGTTATCGGTGCTGACTATATGCTTCTGTATGCCGTAAAGGTCATCGATCAGTTTGCGTGCGATCGGCGGGCTGAGAAAGAGAAAGTTCTCCGGATCACTGATATCGAGCTGGAACCAGTAGATTTGCTTCGGGGTCAGCGGAATCTGGTTGGTGCTGTGCGGTTCATCCGGATAAGAGATGAAAGCACTGCCGCCGGGAACGGTATAATCTTTATTGGCGGCATAAAAGGCCATTTCCCCCTGCGTGACAAAAGTAATCTCAAAGGCAGATGAGTGGATATGCATCTTAAGGGGCTCGGAAGCGGTCAGCTGATGAAGCATGCCAAAAAGCCGAAGTCCCGGGATCTTCAGCTCGTTATAGGTCAGATGAACCTTCTCTTTAGTAATCAGAAAATGATCTTCCCATTCTTCATATTGGACTGTCTGATTCTCTGTATCCGGCATAAAAATCCCCCTTTTTTGAAATTGATAAAAACATAACACATATTTAAAAATGTATTTCAGATATATTTTATTGTACATCACATAGAGATGTTTTACAATGGCATCATCAAATGAAACAAAGAAACACACAAAAACAGTAATTTATTATGCAATATTACATCAGATCGGCCGATGCATTTTAAATTACAGGTAAACATGATGAGACTGACAATTGAATATGAGGGAAAACTAAAGAAACAAACAAAACAATCTTAATGGATGAAAAGACAGGAGGATTATTTTATGAAGAAAAGAAAAGTTATGGCTGTATTATTAACAGCGGCATGCATTAGTTCCTTATGTGGCGGTTTGACTGTAAGAGCGGATGGCAAACAGAAACTGACGATTACCTATCGTCCTGTAACAACACAGCAGGGAGATACCTACGAGGAATACATCAACAAGACTTATGAAAACTGGGACAAGAAAGATGATGTAGAACTTGTTTTAAATAAAATCGAATCTACCGACAGTGATTATCTTACAAAGATCCAGCTTCTGATGCAGGATGACTCTCAGTGCGGCGACCTTGTATATGAAGATACTTTCCAGCTGACATCTGATGCGGCAGCAGGATACCTTGCAAACCTGGATGATTATCTTGCAGACTATGATGCATGGAACGATGGAAAGAGCTATGTAGAAGCAACAAAAGCAGCTACCTATTATGATGGAAGCTATTATGGAATTCCATCCTGTACAGACTCCCGAGGACTTGTAGTAAATACAGAAGTTCTGGAAGCAGCAGGACTTGGCGCTGACTGGCAGCCGGCAAGCTGGGACGAATTACTCGACGGATGCCGCCAGATCAAAGAAAAATGTGAAGACGTGATTCCATTCTGGATGATCATCGGTAAAGCAAACGGCGAAGCAGCCAGCATGAACGGTTATGAGATGATCCTTTACGGAACAGAAGACGGAAACGATTCTCTGTATGACACCAAAGAAGACAAATGGGTTGTAAATTCTGACAGCATCAAAGATGCAAACCAGTTCGTAGCAACTCTGTTTGATGAAGAGCTTACTGGTGAATATTCCGAAATGCTTGATACAGGAAGCGACGGATATGCATGCGATTACCTTCGTCAGGGCAAACTTGGTATCTACCTTGTAGGAAGCTGGTTCCCGGCAAACTACCAGGAAGGCGGAAGTTATGAATGGGCAGATTACGCAGATGTCCTGAAATTCATCCCAATGCCTACAGAATCCGGTGAAGGAACCATCACAATGTCCGGTGGCTGGGCATGGTCCGTACCTGCAAAATCCGAGAATCAGGAGCTTGCATTTGAATTCCTTACCGAAATGATGAAACCGGAAAATTACTACACATATATTACATCTGAGTCTAACCTTCCTACAATTGATATGAGTGAGTATCCGGACGTACTTTCCAAACCATTTATGGAAACAGCTGAATCCTTCCTTGACAACGCTTTATTCCGTCCGAAGAGTGAAGTTTATTCATCTGTATCCACCTATATCGCTCAGATGAGTGAAGATGCTGCAACAAGTATGGATGCAGAAGGTGCAATGAATACATATAAAGATAATGTAATCAGCGTGGTTGGAGAAGACAATACAATTGAACACTGATACATATTCTCTGATGAAAATGTAGTAGTTTAATGATAATGGGGCCATCGCAAAGCTGAAAAATGTCTGGGCGATGACCCCATTAAGAATTAAAACGGGATGAAATCAAAAATGAAGAGAAGATGAGGAAAAGATGACGACTAATAAAAATAAGAAATTAATCATAGCATTCATGTGTCCGGCACTGGCTGTAATGATCTTCTTCTTTGCCCTTCCTGTGGCGATGACGATCTTTTATTCGTTCACAAACCTGTCGCTTACCGGAAGCAAGGCAGCCAATCTTGAATTTACCGGATTACAGAACTATATCAGACTTTTTAAAGATACCGCAGTTAAAGGATCACTGGTAAGAACCCTGATCTTTACCGTAGCTTCTGTACTTGGACAGAATGTACTTGGCTTTACGATCGCTTATCTGATGCAGAAAAAGAACTCCCTGTTCAGAAAGATCACAGGACCGGTTTTCCTGGCAGCCTGGGTTATGCCTGAGGTTGTAAGTGCAGTCTGCGTGTACTCTTTCTTTACAGATAAGGGTACTTTAAATGCAATCCTCGCAGTGATCGGAATCAAAAAAATCTCTTGGCTTTACAAAATGCCGATGTTCGCGATCATCGTCGGAAATATCTGGCGTGGAACTGCTTACTCCATGATGGTTTATCAGGCAGCCCTCGATAACGTTTCGGGTGATGTCAAAGAGGCAGCACAGATCGACGGAGCCGGTAAAATGCAGACGATCCTGTATGTTGTTGTGCCGCTGATCAAGAATACAATCATGACCAATGCAATGCTCACCACACTGATGACACTCGGTGCATTCGGATTTATCTGGATCATTACTGCAGGTGGACCTGGAGATGCAACGCAGACACTTCCGATCCTTATGTATCAAAAGGCATTCAAGAACTACGAGCTTGGATACGGAACTGCAATTTCTATGATTCTGCTGCTTGTTTCGGCAATTTTTGGTCTGATCTATACAAAGATGAACGGAAAGGAGGCGTGACATATGAACAGAAAAAAAGAAAAAAAACTTTCCTATATTGTACTTGTTATTTTTGCTATATTGTTTATTCTGCCATTATGTTGGGTTATCCTTGCATCTCTGGATTCCAATGCGAATATCGCTGCCAAGATACCGGATCTGACACTTAATAACTATAAAGATATCCTGACATCCAGCACAACCTGGTATTCACTGAAAAACGGTCTGATTCTGTCTTTGGGAACTGCGATTCTGACAGTCGTTCTTGCAGGACTGATCGCATATCCGCTTTCCAGATATGAGATGAGATATAAAAGAATCTTCATGCTGGGAATGCTCTTTATGACATCCTTACCAATCACAACTGTAATGGTACCGGTGTACAAACTGTTCGTTATGGTAAAACTGTATGATAATCTTGCCGGTGTAGTACTGTTTATGACAGCCGCAAATCTTCCATATGCAATATGGATGATGAAAAACTTTATGGATTCCGTGCCGATCTCACTGGAAGAGGCTGCATGGATAGATGGCGCAAGCAAGTTAAAAGCACTTACCAAAGTTGTTATCCCATTGATGTTTGCCGGTGTTTCATCCGTAGGTATCTTTGTATTCTCCAACTGCTGGGGCAATTTCCAGGCACCGTTCCTGCTGCTGATCACCAGCGAAAAAATGCCGGCATCTGTTACACTGTACAGATTCTTCGGAAGCCATACCATTTCCTATGGTTCACTGGCCGCATTCTCAATTATTTATGCAATTCCGTCCATTATCCTGTATGTTCTTTCACAGAAATACATGTCCAAAGGTTTTGCTATGGAAGGTGGGGCAAAAGGCTGAGCCTGTGATACAGGCTACCTGTTATAAAAAACTGGGAGGAAAAATTAATGACCATGATAGATACTTACAACAGACTCAGGAAAACCTCCTGGTCTGGGATTTGGGGAAAGCGACTGCTTTCAGAATTTCAGTATCTTCTTGAACTTTCAAGGGCAAAAGAAGGAAAACATGATGAAGCTCTTGCATCAGCGATACAGAAATTGGATTCCTATGTATCTGAAAACGGATGCATTACAAAAGAAATTTGCACGGAGCTGGAAAAGAAACTCTCTTTTTTGGCCCCGGAGGCAAAAGAACTGACCGTTCTTCTGATTGCACATGCACATATTGATATGAACTGGATGTGGGGATTCAATGAGACTGTTTCACTGGCAGTCAGCACATTTGAAACCATGCTCAAACTGATGGAAGAGTACCCGCAGTTCAAATTTTCGCAGTCACAAGCATCTGTGTACAAAATTGTAGAAGAGTATGCACCATATCTCATTCCGACGATCCAGCAGAGGATTAAGGAAGGCCGCTGGGAAGTAACCGCGTCTACATGGGTTGAGAATGACAAGAACATGTCTTCGGCAGAATCCATGGCAAGACATCTTTTGTATACCAGAAATTACCTGTCTAAATTACTGGATATTGACAAAGAAAGCCTCAATATTGATTTTGAACCGGATACATTCGGACATGCAGAAAACGGACCAGAGATTCTTTCTCAGGGCGGTGTGAAATATTATTATCACTGCCGTGGCTATCACAAAGAACATATTTATCGCTGGAGAGCACCGTCAGGGACAGAAGTACTGGTTTACCGTGAGCCGGTATGGTACAACGACGAGCTTGCAAGATATGATTCTCTGGGATTTGTCCCTTCTTTCTGCAAGGAATACGGCATCACAAAAACCATGAAATTTTATGGTGTCGGTGATCATGGCGGCGGACCGACAAGAAAAGAAATCGAGCATTGGCTGGAAATGCAGACATGGCCGCTGATGCCGACCATTCAGTTCGGAACACTGAGGGAATTTTATGCAAGTCTGGAAGAAAAGAGAGAACAGTTCCCGGTAGTGGAGCAGGAACTGAATTACATCTTCTCAGGATGCTATACCACACAGGCGAGGATCAAACGTGCAAACAAACTCGGAGAGGACAGACTGAGTGAGGCAGATATCGCTGATACTATGGCCGATGTGCTTGTGCCGGATTACAAAACTCCTTCTGATATCAAAAATGCGTGGACGAAGGTTCTGTTTAATCAGTTCCATGATATTCTTCCGGGCTCTGGCGTGATCGGAACCTACCAGTATGCGCTAGGTGAAATGCAGCGTGCAATGGCGGTAGCGCAGGTCAATACGACTCATGCTATGAAAGAAATCTGCGAAAAGATCAACACTGCAGAGCTTGGAATCAAAGATAAAGAAGATTATTCATTTGGTGCCGGAGTCGGATTTGGAACCGGTGATGAAGCCGGATACCTGTCCGGATTTGTGAGCAACAGTTACGGACACAACCGCATTATGACAATATTCAACCCGACACAGTATACGAGAAAGGAATGCATGAAAGTCGTTCTCTGGGACTGGAACGGTGATCTTACGGAAATTTGTGCTTACGATGCAGACAAAAACGAAGTGCCGGTTCAGGTGATCCATGATCCTGAGACTTACTGGGCACATAAATACTTTACACTTCTGATGGAGGTAAAAGTACCAGCATTCGGCTATGCAACCTATGTGATCAGCGAGAAAGAAAAAACACAGCTTGATATCGACTGGGAGATGTTTTCTACCACAGGCGGTATGGATCCGCGACTTGACGAATATAATGACGAACCGATCGTGATGGAAAATGAAAAAGTAAAGGCTGTTTTTGATCCGGTGACCATGCTGCTTACCTCTTTTACAGACAAAGAGAGCGGCAAAGAACTGACTGGAAAAGATGCCGGTGGATTTCGCTTTATTACAGAGAATGCTGTAAATGAAATGACAGCATGGAGAATCGGACCATACGAAAAAGACATCCTTTTAAATAAAACAAACCAGGTTAAGATCCTTAAGAGAACTGACGGTGCGATCTGCCAGAGTGTGACATATGAACTGGAATTTGAGACATCCAGAATCGAGGCTGAGGTTTCACTTAAAAAGAACAGTTGCGTTCTGGAATTTGATGTGAAACTTGACTGGCATGAACTGGGAAACAGGACGAAGGGAATTCCGCAGCTGTCTTTCCGTGTACCGGCATCCTATCAGACAGGTACATACCGCTGCATTGTTCCGGGCGGCATCATCGACCGTAGCGAATGGGCACAGGATGTTCCGTGCCTTGGATATATGGAAGCTGTGCATGCAGAGGAAACTTCTCTTGCAGTTATGTCAGACTGCAAATATGGCTTCAGAGGATATGATAATACTGTGTCCCTGACATTGCAGCGTGCCCCGTATGATCCGGATCCGACTCCTGACCAGGGAGAACATTACATGAAAA
Organism: uncultured Blautia sp.; assembly: GCF_934424005.1. Lineage (GTDB taxonomy): Bacteria > Bacillota > Clostridia > Lachnospirales > Lachnospiraceae > Blautia_A. Next base: position 74,811 of record NZ_CAKRXI010000007.1, on the reverse strand, counting down.
TCGGCATTGCAGCAGTTGGCGATAAAGAAGACCTGGCAGAGAAATATGACCGCTTCATTCATCCACTGTACGCAGTTTCAAACAGTGTACACGAAGGAGAACTGCCACTGTCAGAGAACCTTCTGAATGTGACGGGAAATGTCAAAGTCGATGTACTCAAAAAAGCAGAAAATGGAGATGGCATCATTCTAAGACTGTATAATCTTGAAAAAAAACCTTCAGAAATTACTTTGAGTGCAGGCAGAACTCCTGTCAGCAGTGCAGAGTTTACAGATATTCTTGAAGAGGCAGCAGATGCGATTAAAGTTACTGATGGAAAGGCTACAGCAGAACTTCCGGCAGCAGCACACAGAACAATAAGAATTCGCCTGTAAAGGCAGAAAGGAGACCATAAGTGACATAGATTGCTTATGGTCTTCTTTGATAAAAAACGAAAAAGCAGGAGGATGAACAATGTTTTTGATGAAAGAACATGTGGGGAAACTGATTTCCGATGTAGAAGAACTGATCTACCGTGAGAAGAAACCTGTGGAATCATACCGGTACAAAAAAGCAGGTGTACAGAAGATTGTTTTTGACAGAGAAGATATTTCTTCATGGGATACGCTTAAAAATCAAGAAATCTGGGGCGGACACCGTGAATATTTTTATTTTCAGACCGAGATTGTGATTCCGAAAGAATGGAGGAACTGTAAAGTCGTCTATGAACTTCGGACAGGACGGGAAGGCGAATGGGATGCGATCAATCCGCAGTTTTATGCCTATGTAAATGGTGTGCCGCGGATGGGACTCGATGTAAATCACAGAGAGATCCTGCTCACGGAATGCGCAGAAGGTGGTGAGCACTTCGAGATTCTTTTGCAGGCATTTTCGGGAGACAATAATTTCTCCCTGCATATGGATTCTGAGATCAAGATTCTCGATTCAGAGATTGAGACTTATTATTACGACCTGGCAGTGCCGTATCAGGTGGCAAGACTTCTGCCGGAGACCGATGAAAACAGAACTCTGATCATAAGATGTCTGGATCAGTCTCTGCGCCGTCTTGACCTTCGAAGAGCTTATTCCAGGGAATTCTACGACAGCCTGAAAGATGCGGAAAAATATATACAGGAAGAATTTTATGATAAGTACTGCGGAAGACAGGAGGTACCGACGGTTTATTGCGTCGGACATACCCATATCGATGTAGCGTGGCTGTGGACGCTGGGCGTAACCAGGGACAAGGCAGTCCGAAGCTTCACGACCGTGCTGGAACTGATGAAAAATTATCCCGAATATATCTTTATGTCAAGCCAGCCACAGCTCTATGAATATGTCAAAGAGAATGCACCTGAGATTTACGAAGAGATCCGGGCGAAGATTAAAGAGGGACGCTGGGAAGCAGAAGGCGGTATGTGGCTGGAAGCAGACTGCAATATTTCTTCCGGTGAAGCACTCGTTCGACAGTTCCTGTATGGAACCAGATTTTTTGAAAAGGAATTCGGGGTAAAGAACCGGATCTTATGGCTTCCGGATGTATTCGGTTATTCAGCGGCACTTCCACAGATCATGAAAAAGAGCGGCATTGATTATTTCATGACGACAAAGATCAGCTGGAATGAGCGCAACAAGATGCCTTATGATACCTTTATGTGGGAAGGAATCGACGGGACAGAAGTGCTGACACATTTTATCCCGACCAGAGATTACGGTGCGAAAGCACAGGAAGACGGAACGGAGACCGAGCATTTTACGACGTACAATGGCTATCTGAATCCGTCTCAGGTCATGGGTGCATGGCAGCGTTACAGCCAGAAAGAACTGAACCATGAAGTACTTATGAGCTACGGCTATGGAGATGGTGGCGGCGGTGTCACCAAAGATATGCTGGAGAATCAGAGACGACTTGCCAAGGGAATCCCGGGATGCCCGAAGACGGAACCATGTACGGCATTACAGTTCTTTGAGAAGCTTGAAGAACATGTCAAAGGCAAAGAAGAACTGATGCGCTGGGTAGGAGAACTTTATCTTGAATACCATCGTGGAACCTACACTTCGATGGCACGCAACAAGCGCTTCAACCGCCGTGCGGAGTTTGCCTGCCAGGATCTGGAATTATACGGTATTCTCGGAGAAAAAGCAGGAAAAGAATATCCGGACAGCAAACTTCATGAAATGTGGAAAGTATTGCTTCGTAATCAGTTCCATGACATTCTTCCGGGTTCTTCGATCAAAGAAGTCTATGAGGAATCCAAAGAAGAGTATCAGAAATTGTTCAAAGAAAACTATGCGGCGACAGAAGATATCCTGGAAGGTCTGACGACCGCGATCACAGGGGATGCCGGGGATGTGGTGATCTTCAATCCGAACGGACAGAGCGTACCGGCGCCGGTCATCCTGCCGTCAGAGCTTCGTGGAAATGCACTGACAGACGGAGAGAGAAGCTATCAGGTGCAGGAAATCGATGGAAGTAAACTGGCAGTTGTAGACCGCATTCCATCCAAGGGATATGCAGCCTTTAAAGTTGTGGAACAGCCGGACGAGGATGAAGAAATCCTCCTGGTGGATCAGAGACATGCAGAGACTCCGTTTTTCCATGTGGAATGGAATGACAAGGGACAGTTTATCAGCATCTATGACAAAAAGGCAGACCGTGAACTTCTTCCTGCGGGAGAGAAGGGCAATGTGATAATGAGCTATGAAGACCGTCCGCACAACTATGATGCGTGGGATATCAACCATTACTATACTGAGAAAGCGTGGGAAGTGGATGATGTGACTTCTGTTTCTGTGGAAGAGCAGGGGCCGGTTCGTGCATGCATATGTTTTGAACGGAAGTATCTGGAATCTACGGTTGTGCAGTATATATATTTCTATCGTGACCTGGGTCAGATCGATATCCGCAATGAGATCGACTGGAATGAGAAAAAAATCCTTCTCCGTGCATATTTCCCGGTCGATATCCATACAAATGAGGCAACTTATGAGATCCAGTATGGAAATGTAAAGCGCCCGACACATTATAATACTTCCTGGGATGAGGCAAGATTTGAGGTATGTGCACACAAATGGCTGGATGTCAGCGAGGATGGTTATGGAATCAGCGTATTAAATGACTGCAAATACGGATGTGATGTCCATAACGGAAGAATTGGTCTGACCATGTTGAAATCAGCAACCTATCCGAATCCGGCCGCAGATAAAGAACACCACAGCTTTACCTGGTCCTTATGTCCGCACAGCGGAAGATGGCAGGAGAATCAGACGGTAGCCAAGGCATATCTTCTGAATAATCCGTACCGGGCAGTTGTCAAACAGAATGACGGCGGCAGCCTTACAAAAACATATTCGGCAGTTTCTGTCAATGTACCGAACGTAGTGATCGAAGTGGTCAAGAAAGCAGAGGACGGAGAAGGAACGATCATCCGTATGTATGAGTGCTGGAACAGAAGAAGCCGCTTTGAATTACAGTTGTCCGAACCAGCAGAACATGTTTATGAGACAAATCTTCTGGAAGAAAAACAGGGCGAGATTCCGGTGAAAGATAACAAAGTTTCTCTTGAGATCAGACCGTTTGAGATCAAGACGCTGATCGTATATTGAGAAAGCAGTTAAGAATCCAAAATCAGAAATTACATGAAACCTCCATAAAAAGTTAAAGAAAAGCTCTCCATATTGTCAGAGAATTAGTCTGACGATATGGAGAACTTTGTGTATCTGTGTAGAAATCTTACTGACTGGTCATATATGAATAGACATCTGCAGAGATTTTTTTGATCGTATTCTGTGCACTGGAATTATTCTTGATATTATTGGAGAGTACACAGAGCACATATGGATGTTCTTTGTCAAAGATAATGGCAATATCGTTTTCGACAACACCGAGTTTTCCGGGATCTGCAAGTTCTCCGGTTTTGTTGGCAGTTGCGGTGCCGGAAGGAACACCTGCCGGAATCTTGGCTGTCTTTGTCTGGCTCGTAAGGAGCGCAAGCATTTCGGCAGATGCATCTGCGTTTACCAGAGAACTGTTGTAAATATCAGAGAGCAGTCGGCAACAGTCGGAAGCACTTGTGTAATTGTCATCGCTTGGATCAGAAGCCAGGAACTCGCGTCCAAGATGCGTGGAGGTATAGTTACGCTCCTGACAGAACGCATTGACAATAGCAGCTCCTGTCTGGAAATCGCCTCCACCGAGTTTGCGGACCAGTTCGTTGGCAGAGTCGTTGTCACTGACTGTGATCATATTGGCGAGGAGAGGCTTCAGAGTACTTTCGTAATCGGATGAAACCGTAGTTCCTTCATCTGGATATACCAGTTTGTCATAAACAGCGGCCATGATAAATGCTTTGATAACACTGGCAGACTGCATGGACTGTTCGGCATTGACTGTGCTGTAGGCCTGCGTCTTCAGATCCATAGCTGTGATTGCCCAGAGTTCTCCCTGCTGTTCAAGTGGATCTGTATAGTTCTTTTCCAGCTGTGAGGTGAGATCGGTGAGATGTTCTCCGACAGTAGTAATATCCGGTTCGACAGTATTGAAATATGCATCGATTCCATCAGCAATTCCCTTTGCCATAGTTTCGTGATTTGCGGAATTGGTAATGTAGAGATCATCATTCTGGTTACTCATAAACCCCATTTCGAGGATGGCAACCGGAACTGTGCTCCAGTTGGTGCCAGTCATATTGTCGGCAGAGATGACACCTTTGTTTGCAAGGCCGGTGGCATTGCAGTAACTGTCGATGATACAGGATGCAAGCGTATTACTTTTTTCGATGAGTTCCTTGTCCAGATACTGATTGGAACTGGTTGGGGCCATGGTAAGAGCACCGGCAGCAGAAGCACTGTTGTCACTGTTTGCATGAATGCGGACCGTGATATCGGCTCCGGATTCTGTGGCAAATTCTGCACGTTCTTTGTTGCTGATGGCTTTGTCGTTATCCTCGCGGGTCATGACAACCTTGTACCCGCGAGATGTCAGTTCTTTTTCAAGGACAAGAGAAACTTCAAGGTTGACTTCATATTCCGGAACCTTGGAATAGTTACCGGCAGTACCGGTCGTAGCTTTATTTTTGGTCTGAGATGAACCTGGAGCCATAGGTTCCTGTGCACTCATGTCTACCCAGCTTCCCTGATGTCCCGGATCAATACAGACGGTAAACTGTCTGGAACCGGAAGACGGAGTTGAAGCCGTGTTTGCGGCAGACCAGTCCATGCCAGAGGAAGAACCGGAAGGACTCAAAGTACCTTCGGAGTCATCTGAAGAATCGGCATCGGCTTCAGTACTGGCAGAAGCATTTGGAGAAGCCGAAGATGGAGCCTTGATCATGGCCTGTCCCTGTTCGCTTTCATAGGTGGTTTCCGCAGAAGCCCAGATCGTGGCAGGAAGCAGTAAAAGCAGACATCCGGCAAGAAAAACAGATAATAGTTTGCGCATGAATATATATCCTCCCGAGAAATTTTATTTTACAGAAAGTTGTTTTCTATATGATAAACTATAATAAAAAATTTGACAAGAACGGTTCGGTGTCGTATCTGCTCGAAAACTTGTCACGGGGAGCAAAAACTAAATACAAAGGAGGGCAACATTATGAAGAAGAGATTTTCCACAATGCAGAGGTCAGGAGTCCTGAAACGTATTTTCACATGTGTGATCGCACTTGCACTTGCTATGCCGATGACGGTGCAGACAGGATGGGCGGCCACCACTTCCTACACAGTTACAGTAGCGGATGGCTATCTGGCACTTAGAAATGCGAAGGCTTATGATGACAAGAATGAGATCGGTAAGCTTTATACAGGTGATACTGTTGATGTGACAGATTCCAGTGGAAGCACCTACTGGTATGTATATGCATCCCGACTCAAGAAGTCCGGATATGTAAATCGCAGATATCTGGCGAATTCTTCAAGTGAACGTTATGTAAGTGTCAAGAGTGGATATCTGGCGCTTCGTAATGCCAAGGCGTTTAAATCGTCCAATGAAGTTGCGGAACTTTATACAGGAGATAAGGTACAGATCGCGGATTCCAGTGACAGCACCTACTGGCTGGTATATGTACCGGGACTTGGAAAAGGCGGATATGTAAACAAAGATTATCTGGTAAAAAATAAGGACAATACAGCATCTGCGACTGTTACGAAGACGGTTAAAGTCAAGAGCGGCTATCTGGCACTTAGAAATGCGAAGGCTTATGATGACAAGAATGAGATCGGACAGCTGAATAACGGAGATACCGTTCAGGTCCAGGATTCCAGTGGAAGTACTTACTGGTATGTATATTCTTCCAGACTTGGAAAGAGCGGCTATGTAAATAAAAATTACCTGCAGTGATGCAGGTAATTTTTACGTAATACAGAATCAGTACTTCTGATGCTGTATTATTTTTTCTTATGTTTCGGATCAGTATCCGTGGAAGCACGGAGTTCGTCGATCATCTGTTCGATCAGCATTTTTTTTACGTAAACATCAAAGCTGAGAAGACAGATGAAAGAAAATAATTTCAGGAAATCCCTGTCTTCTTCCGGTGCATTCTCAAAAGTTCCCTGAGCAATTTCGTAGCGATCCAGAAGCTCCTTCTGAAGAGATTCAATCTGTCCTTTTTCCATACTGAATACTTCGTTGTAGATAGCAGTAAGATCCATATCCTCCATAGATTTGAAATATTTATCGGTCAGTGGTCCGAGCAGAGTCTGGATATCGCTGATCGATAAAATATTTTTGAAATAGTAGATAAAGATCAGAACCAGCAGATGTTCTTTTGAATAGCGCTTCTTCTCAGGAGAAGGAAGCAGATTATTCTTGGCATAATTATTGATCATGGTCTTTGTAAGAATCTTGTCATCTTTATAGCGTTTGGAATGAGCAAGCTGTGCTTCCATAAAAGTAGTGACCTGATCCATATAAAGATCTATATTGGGAATATCCTCTGGTTTTACATAACCGATTCTGGAAACACGGTCCAGAATATTACGGATCATGGAGTCTGTATTAACTGACATAAATTCATCTCCTTTGCCTGAAATAAAGGCAGAATGGTATTTATAATACCTGCACGCTCTATTATATAGTTTTAAATACTACTTGTAAATGGTTTTTGCAAATGATTTTAAAATTCCTTTACCCCATACCAGGTTTCATGTATAATTAAAAAGATAGCAAGAAAACATCAGTTCGAAATAAGTAACCACAAAGAAACAGGAGATAATTGATGAATACAATTTATGATACATTGAATGACCGACAGAAAGAAGCTGTTCTGCATACAGATGGACCGCTTCTGATTCTTGCGGGAGCCGGCTCAGGAAAGACCAGAGTACTGACACACAGGATTGCTTATCTGATCGCAGAAAAGGGTGTGAATCCGTGGAATATCCTGGCAATCACATTTACCAACAAAGCAGCCCACGAGATGAGAGAACGTGTGGATAAGATCGCGGGAAGCGAAGGGGGAAGTGTATGGGTATCAACTTTTCACTCGACATGTGTACGGATCCTCCGACGCCATATAGACCGCCTCGGTTATGATAATAATTTTACGATTTACGATGCGGACGATCAGAAGACCCTGATCAAAGAAATCTGCCGCAAAATGAATATCGATACCAAGAAAGTGAAGGAACGGGCACTCCTGGCTCAGATCTCACATGCAAAAGATGAGCTGCTGAATCCGGATGAGATGGAAATGAATGCAGGTGCTGATTTTAACCAGAAAAGAGCGGCGCAGGTTTATCGTGAATATCAGGCAGCGCTGCGTCGGAATAATGCGTTGGATTTTGATGACCTCATATGCAAGACAGTGGAATTGTTCCAGAATTGTGGCGATGTTCTGCAGAGTTATCAGGAACGTTTCCGCTATATTATGGTAGATGAATATCAGGATACCAATACGGCACAGTTTAAGTTTGTAAGTCTTCTGGCATCCAGATATGAGAATCTGTGTGTAGTCGGTGATGATGACCAGTCCATTTACAAATTCCGTGGAGCCAATATTGGAAATATCCTGGGATTTGAGCGGGTATTCCCGGATGCTAAAGTTATTCGTCTGGAGCAGAATTATCGTTCTACGCAGAATATCTTAAATGCAGCGAATGGTGTGATCGCAAATAATACAGAGCGTAAAGAAAAAACACTCTGGACAGAGAACCCGGAGGGAGAGAAAATCCATTTCCGACAGTTTATGAATGGATATGAGGAAGCCGAATTTGTTGTAGGGGACATTGCCCGACGACACAGAGAAGGAACGGCAGAGTATCATAACTGTGCAGTACTTTATCGGACAAATGCACAGTCCCGCCTTTTTGAAGAGAAGTGTCTGCTTGCAAATATTCCTTACAAGATCGTAGGGGGAGTGAACTTCTATGCGCGTAAAGAAATCAAAGATCTGCTCTGCTATCTGAAAACGGTAGATAATGCAGCGGATGATCTTGCGGTACGTAGAATCCTGAATGTACCAAAGCGTGGAATCGGAGCAACAACGGTCGGCAGAATCCAGGATTATGCCGACATGATGAATATCAGTTTTTATGATGCGCTTCGTGTGGCAGAGGAAGTGCCGTCGATCGGACGCAGTCTTTCAAAAGTGGATGGATTTGTTACTTTTATCCAGTCACTTAAGAGTAAAGCACAGGCATATTCTGTATCGGAGCTTCTGGAGGAAATTATAGATCTGACCGGTTATGTGGATGAACTGAAAGCAGAAGATACAGAAGAATCCAGAGCCAGAGTGGAGAATATCGATGAGCTGATATCCAAAACGGTTTCTTATGAAGAGACAATGAAGGCTGAGAACAGAGAAGCAACATTATCCGGATTCCTGGAAGAAATCGCGTTGATCGCGGATATTGATTCTGTAGATGAGAATCAGGATTATGTGGTACTGATGACTTTGCACAGTGCAAAGGGGCTGGAGTTTCCATATGTATATCTTGCCGGAATGGAAGATGGTATGTTCCCAAGCAGTATGTGCATCTTTTCCGGTGACCAGTCGGACATGGAGGAGGAGCGCAGACTTTGTTATGTCGGAATCACCAGAGCCATGAAAGAACTGACTATGACCAGTGCGCAGCAGCGTATGGTGCGTGGGGAAACGCAGTATAATCGCGTTTCCAGATTTGTGAGAGAGATTCCACGGGAACTGGTGGATCTTGGACATACTGTTCAGGAACACAAACCAAAGATCCCGGAGACAAAATCTCCGCTCAACAGTTATCTGCAGATGAAGAAAGACTTCCATACGAAGGCATTTCAGCCGCAGAATTTTAAGGTAACGAAAGCAAATTCTCTGGACTACGGTGTCGGGGATACGGTCCGTCATATTAAATTTGGTGTTGGCATCGTTAAGGATATCGTAGAAGGCGGCAGAGATTATGAGGTTACCGTAGATTTTGACAAAGTCGGAGTCAAAAAAATGTTCGCAGCTTTTGCAAAACTGAAGAAAATATAACTTTTTATAATTTTCTTAAGAAATCTTAAAGTTTCTGTACTTTAGTTGTTTTACCTTTTAATGAATGATATACTGGATACATGAAAATTCGAAGGGAGTACAGAATGAAAAAGATTTTAAAAGGCCTCACGAGGATACTCCCTGCATATGGGATTTTCCCGGCTATTTTTTCGTTTGTATTTAATTGTCTTGTTTATTCAGGTTCCAGAATGATCGCAGGTGGATGGTACCACCACAATATAGAAACTGCTGTGGACAGGAGCCTTCCTTTTGTCCCACAGTTTCTGATCATCTATTTTGGATGCTATCTTTTCTGGATCGTCAATTATATTCTGATTGCCAGGCAGGATCGACACAGTGTGTACCAGTTTTTTACAGGAGATTTTATATCAAGATGTATCTGCCTTGGTTTCTTTCTTTTGTATCCCACAACGAATACCAGACCAGTGATAACAGATGGAGGATTATGGAATCAGCTTGCTTTGTGGCTGTACTCTATTGATGCAGCAGATAATCTGTTTCCGTCTATTCATTGTCTGGTCAGCTGGTTCTGTTATCTGGGCATCCGCGGAAAAAAAGAAATTCCGGTATGGTACCAGAGAGTGTCAGCAGTGCTTGCAATTCTTGTGTTTGTCTCTACATTGCTGACGAAACAGCATGTCCTGGTGGACGTGGCAGGAGGAATCCTTCTTGCAGAACTGTGTTTCTATATTGGCAGAAACACAAATCTGTACAAAATTTACGAAAGATTTGGCAGTAGGATCGAGAAAAAGATTCTGAAATCTACAGAAGGGTGAGCTGCTTATGAAAAAAAATAAAAAAGTGATCTTTAATGGAGCTTTCCTGATCATTGTCTTTGTGCTCACAATTTATGGAGTGTTTCATGGAGAAGATCTCGGGGCTATGATGGATGCCATTCGGAGTGCGGATAAACGATGGCTCGTGCCCGGGCTTGCACTGGTGGCATTCTTTATCTGGGGTGAGTCGATCATCATATGGTATATGATGCGGTCCTATGGAATAAAACTGAAAAAAAGGACCTGTTTTCTCTTTTCATCGGTAGGATTCTTTTTCAGCTGTATTACACCATCTGCGAGTGGTGGACAGCCAATGCAGGCATATTATATGAAAAAGAAAAACATATCTATTCCGGTTTCTGCGGTTATTCTGATGATCATTACGATCACCTATAAGCTGGTGCTGGTGGTGGTCGGTATCGGAGTGGCTGTGTTTGGAAGAGGATTCCTGCATCAGTATCTGGAAGGAATTCTTCCTGTTTTCTATCTGGGATTGGGACTGAATATTTTCTGTGTGACTTTTATGACGATTCTGGTATTTCATCCACTGCTTGCCAGATCATTTCTTGTATGGGGACTTTCGATTCTTGAGAAATTCCATATTCTGCGTCACAAAGAAGGAAGGCTGAAAAAACTGGAAGATTCCATGGATACTTACAGAGATACAGCTGCTTATCTGAAGACACATCCGAGAGTGATCGTGAATATCATTGCGATCACATTTGTACAGAGAATGGCAATGTTTGCAGTAACATGGTTTGTATATAAAGCGTTTTCACTGTCAGGAACAGGATTCTGGACGGTGCTGTTTCTTCAGGCAGTGATCTCGGTTTCTGTAGATATGCTTCCGCTTCCGGGAGGTATGGGAATCAGTGAGACACTGTTCCTGACAATATTTACTCCGGTATTTGGCACATTACTTCTGCCGGGGATGGTTCTCAGCAGAGGCCTTGGTTATTATGGGGAGCTTTTGATCAGTGCACTTTTTACGATTGTGGCACAGCTTACGATCGGACAGGAGCATGGCAAAGAAAATAAGGAGAGTTACGAATGATAGGATTTTATGATTATACAGTAGTTGTTACATATATCAGTCTTGTTTCATCCATCCTGGGCATGTTTTGTGCGATTGACGGGAGGCTTACGCTGGCAGTATCCTGTCTGGCTTTTTCCGGACTGTGTGATATGTTTGATGGAAAGATAGCCCGGACAAAGAAGAACAGAACCGATGATGAGAAATCCTTTGGTATTCAGATCGATTCTCTCTGTGACATTGTCTGTTTTGGGATTTTTCCGATCATTCTGGGCTACAAACTTGGAATGTGTAAAGCATACAGCATTGCGATCCTTGCATTTTACGGGCTGGCAGGAGTGATCCGTCTTGCATATTTTAATGTGATGGAGGCAAAACGCCAGAGCGAGACATCTGAGAACCGCAAGTACTATCAGGGACTTCCAATCACATCTATGGCTGTGATCATGCCACTTCTGTTTGTGGCATCGGTATTTTTTCCGGGATTTCGTTATTTTGTGGGAGTGCTTCATGCAGCGATGCTGATCGTAGGATTCTTGTTTATTTTTAATTTCCGTTTCCGCAAGCCGACCAATCAGGAACTGGTGGTATTGGTTGCAGTTGTGGCAGTGGCAGTACTGTTTATTCTTTTTTACAAAGAAGGATGGTGGGCTCATTATCATACGATCAGGAAGTTGAAAGGAGCGGCAGCATGACAACATATACGGCAGACCGAAAAGGTCATGTAACTGAAAATGATTCGTTTCAGGACAGATTCCTGGAAAAAATGTATGGCTCTGCAATTGGCAGGGCTTTAATTAAACCGCTTGTAAATCCTGTACTTTCAGAGATTGGGGGCAGAATTCTGGACTCCAGAGTATCTGCACTGGCGGTTCCGGCATTTATCAGACATGCAGGAATTGATATGAGAGATTATGAACCGAAAAAGTATTGGTCGTACAATGATTTTTTTACCAGACAGATTCGAGAGGGTGCCAGAGAAATCGATATGGTACCGGAAGCTTTTGTCAGTCCTTGTGACAGCAGGGTGAGTGTTTATCCGATCAGTGAGAACTGTCATGTAAAAATCAAACATACATCCTATACAGTTGCGGAACTTCTGAAGAATCCGGTTCTGGCGAAACGATACGAAGGCGGACTGCTTTGGGTGTTCCGTTTATGCGTGGACGATTATCACAGATATATCTATATAGATGATGGATTTGAATCCAGGAGGGTGCATATTCCGGGTGAACTGCATACAGTCAATCCGGTCGCCAATGATGTGTATCCAATCTACAAAGAAAATACAAGAGAATATGCGTTGTTGAAGACTGTGAATTTTGGAACAGTTCTGATGATGGAAGTCGGAGCGTTGATGGTCGGCAGGATTGAGAATGTACCACTTCGTGGCCGTGTGAAACGTGGCAAAGAAAAGGGAAATTTCGCATTTGGTGGTTCGACGGTTATACTGATGACACAGAAGGAACGGGTACTGCCTGATCCGGACATCTTTATGAATTCCGAAAAGGGAATTGAGACAAGAGTAAAACTTGGGGAGCGGATTGGTGTATCAGAAGTCCTGGATGGATAAGGTGCAGAAACATAATCGAAAATTTGCGAGAAAATATGGTAAAACGGATGGATTAGTGGTATACTATGACCTATAAATGAGTGAGAGGAAGGTGCCCGTCATGAATCTGAATAATTTAAACCTGAACGAGAAAATTGAGGATTTACTTGCTGCTTTAAAGAAAAAAGAAGACGAAAAAGAAAAAAATACAGTCCTCTGGGTACTGGCTATCATCGGCGCAGTTGCAGCAGTTGCAGGAATCGCATTTGCAGTATATCGTTTCTTTGCTCCGGATTATCTGGAAGATTTTGAAGAAGATTTCGATGATGATTTTGATGATTACTTCGAGGATGAAGAAGAGTAAGATGACTGCTTGCAGAGAGAATGGCAACAGAGTAAGCGTAGCATGAAGTTCAAACAGCTCCGGCAGATAACCGGGGCTGTTTTACTGCTCTGTCAAAGACAAAAGAGTGAGGGTTACGAAGAGACAGCTGGATGCAAGAGTTTTAAATATCAGATAAATGAGGAATAGAAAGCATGAAAAAAGGTGAAATTTACGAAGGTGTAATAGAGAAGGTAGACTTTCCGAACAAGGGATATGTTTTTGTGGAGGATCAGAAAGTCCTGATCAAGAATGGAATCCCGGGACAGAAGGTTCGTTTTATGATTCAGAAGAAACGTTCCGGAAGGGCACAGGGACGTATCCTGGAGGTGCTGGAAAAATCACCACTGGAGACAAGAGAACCGATATGCAGCAATTTCCCGGCATGTGGCGGCTGCATGTATCAGACAATGTCTTATGAAAATCAGCTTCATATGAAGGAAACACAGATTCGGGAGCTTCTGGAAGCTGCACTGATCCAGGGCGGCCAGGTTGACGAGAATGGAAAAGCTGATTTTGAATGGGAAGGAATCCACGGAAGTCCGATTGAATTCGGATACCGCAATAAGATGGAATTTTCTTTTGGAGATGAAGTCAAAGACGGACCGCTTTCCCTTGGCCTTCATAAGAAGGGAAGTACTTATGATATCCTGAATACAGATGACTGTAAGCTGGTGCATAAGGATATGACTGATATCCTGACCTGTGTAAGAGAATTTTTCAGAGAAAAAGGTGCTGCTTATTACAGAAAACTGCAGCATACCGGTTATCTGCGCCATCTGATGCTGAGACGAGGCGTGACTTCCGGTGAAATTCTGGTTCATCTGGTAACGACCACGCAGGAAGAGTATGATCTGGAACCGCTGAAAGATCAGCTTCTGGCTCTTCCGCTGGAGGGCAAGATTGTTGGAATCATGCATATTCTCAATGATTCACTTTCAGATGTAGTTCAGAGCGATGAGACAAGGATACTTTATGGACAGGACTATTTCTATGAGACACTGCTCGGATTGAAATTCCGTATCAGCACATTTTCTTTCTTCCAGCCGAATTCACTGGCTGCGGAAGTGCTGTACAATATTGTGCGTGACTATATTCAGAACACCAGTGGGATGGAAGTATTTGACCTTTACAGTGGAACCGGAACGATCGCGCAGCTGCTTGCTCCGGTGGCAAAAGAAGTGATTGGTGTGGAAATCGTGGAAGATGCAGTTGCAGCAGCAAGAGAGAATGCGAAGCTGAACGGACTGGATAACTGTAAATTCATTGCCGGTGATGTCCTCAAAGTACTGGACGATCTGACTGAAAAGCCGGATGTGATCGTCCTGGACCCACCGCGCGATGGAATCCATCCAAAAGCACTGCCGAAGATCCTATCTTATGGGGTAAATCGTATTGTGTATGTCTCCTGTAAAGCAACCAGTCTTGCACGTGATCTGGAGGCATTTCTTCAGGCTGGATATCGACTTGAAAAAGCCTGTTGCGTGGATCAGTTCTGCGAGACCGTGTGGACAGAAGCAGTGGCATTGCTGGTGAAAGAATAAAAGAGAGTAAATCCTTTCAGTATATTTTCACAATACTGAAAGGATTTTTTTGTGTATAAATCATATGGAAAGTTCTTCAAAATATATTGACATATATGAGGATAGTGTTATAATACAATCAAACATATGAATGAATGTTCATATGAAAACGTGAATAAAACATATATGAGAAGGAGATCACTACTATGAAGAAATCTTACAAAATTGAAGTTGACTGTGCAAACTGTGCAAATAAAATGGAAGAAGCAGCTAAGAACACAGCAGGTGTTAAAGATGCAAGCGTGAATTTCATGATGCTCAAGATGAAAGTAGAATTTGAAGAAGGACAGGATCCGGACAGTGTAATGAAAGAAGTTCTGAAGAACTGCAAAAAAGTAGAAGACGATTGCGAGATTTATTTATAAGATGTACGGAAAATGCTCTGCTGCGGATGTGGCAGGGCATTTAAATAAATAGATGGAATGCTGCGGCTAATCTGTGAAGATGCAGCAGAACGGAGCAGGTTGATCTGCCTGCGATGGGAGGAAAGAGGTTATGAATAAAAAGCAGAAAAAAATGCTGACGCGTATTATTATAGCAGCTGTGTTATTGATCGTTCTGCATTTCGTTCCGATTACGGGAGTTCCGAGATTTATCTGTTATCTGGCGGTTTATCTGGTTATCGGATATGATATTGTAAAGAAAGCATTTAAAGGAATCAAAAATGGTCAGGTTTTCGATGAAAACTTTTTGATGGCAATTGCAACGATCGGTGCATTTGCGCTGGCTGTTTATGAAAGAAGCGGAGATTATAATGAGGCTATTGCCGTTATGCTGTTCTACCAGATCGGTGAACTTTTCCAGAGCTATGCAGTCGGAAAGAGCCGCCGTAATATCACGGAACTGATGGATATCCGCCCGGATTATGCTAACATTGAAAACGATGGTAAGTTAGAAAAAGTAGATCCGGATGAAGTTGAGGTTGGTTCCATTATTGTCGTACAGCCGGGTGAAAAAGTCCCGATCGATGGCGTGATTGTAGAAGGAAACAGTAGCCTCAACACCAGTGCACTGACCGGTGAGAGCCTTCCACGCAATGCAAAACCGGGAGATGAGATAATCAGCGGATGCATCAATATGACGGGTGTACTGAAAATTAAGACAACAAAAGAATTTGACGAATCAACGGTGTCCAAGATTCTGGAACTGATCGAGGAATCCAGTTCCCGTAAATCCAGATCCGAGAACTTTATTTCGAAATTTGCTCATTATTATACTCCGGCAGTCTGCTACGGAGCACTTGCCCTGGCCATCCTGCCACCGCTTGTAAACCTTGTGCTTCTTCATAATCCTGCACAGTGGGGTCAGTGGATCTACAGAGCCCTGACATTTCTTGTAATCAGCTGCCCGTGTGCACTTGTTATCAGTATTCCGCTGAGTTTCTTTGCCGGAATCGGTGGAGCCAGCAATGCAGGCGTCCTAGTCAAAGGCTCCAACTATCTGGAAACGTTGGCTCAGACAAAATATGTCGTATTTGATAAGACAGGTACTCTGACAAAGGGTGTATTTGAGGTAGTTGGTGTCCACCATAATACCATGGAGCAGGAAAAAATCCTTGAATATGCAGCACTTGCAGAGAGTTTTTCCTCACATCCGATCAGCCTCAGTCTCAAAGCTGCCTATGGGAAAGAAATCAATCAGAATCGTGTGACAGATGTAGAAGAGATTAGTGGAAACGGTGTTACGGCGAAAGTAGACGGTATTCCGGTTGCAGTCGGTAATGTGAAGCTGATGAAACGGATTGGTGTAGAAGCTGTGGAATGCCACCAGGTAGGAACTGTCATTCATGTTGCAATTGACGGTGTTTATGCAGGACATATCCTGATCTCTGATGTTCCGAAACCAACTTCAAAAGATGCGATTATAAATCTTAAGAAAAACGGCATCAAAGAGACCGTCATGCTGACAGGTGATATTGATAAGGTTGCACAGCAGGTAGCCGGAGAGCTTGGGGTAGACCGTGTATACAGTGAACTTCTTCCGGCAGACAAAGTAAGTAAAGTAGAAGAACTTCTTGCAAAAAAGACAGAGAAAGAGAAACTTGCCTTTGTTGGTGACGGTATCAATGATGCTCCGGTACTTTCCAGAGCAGATATTGGTATTGCCATGGGAGCACTTGGATCGGATGCAGCTATTGAGGCAGCAGATGTTGTTCTTATGGATGATGATCCGATGAAGATCGTGAAAGCTATCCGCATCGCAAAGAAATGTATGCGTATTGTATATGAAAATATTTATTTTGCAATTGGAATCAAGGTAATCTGTCTGATTCTTGGTGCAGTGGGTATTGCCAATATGTGGGTTGCGATTTTTGCAGATGTCGGAGTTATGATCATTGCAGTGCTGAATGCGATCAGAACTTTGTTTGTAAAGAAACTGTAACTACAGGATTGCGAGAGTGTGTAACACGAAGCAATCCGTAGTTACCTGAACTGAATAATTTAGAGAGAAAGAGAGACAGTTATGGAAGAAGAGAGAGAAGAGATCAGCTGTGAATGCCAGGAGATTCATGAAGATCTTTTAAAAATCGTGAATGAGACCATGCCGGATGAAGAGGAACTGTATGATCTGGCAGATCTGTTTAAGGTATTTGCAGATTCCACCCGAATCAGAATCCTGTTTGTGTTGTTTGAATCTGAAGTGTGTGTCTGTGATCTGGCAAAGGTCCTGAACATGACCCAGTCCGCAGTGTCCCATCAGCTTCGGATCCTCAAGCAAAATAAACTGGTGAAGAATCGAAGAGAAGGAAAATCTATTTTTTATTCCCTGGCAGATGATCACGTAAGAACTATCATTTCAATGGGAAGAGAGCATATTTTAGAGTAAGAAGAAGTCGGTGTATATCTGAAAGAAACAGATGTGCACCGGCATTTTTATATGGTCAAAAGGAAAAGAATAGGGTAAGATAGAAATCAGGAAAACAGACAAGGAGAAACATGATGATAAAAGCGGTCATTTTTGACATAGACAATACCTTATACAGTTATGATGAAAATCATATTTATGGAATGGAAGCTTTGGCTGTATACTGCAGAGATTCGTTTGGGATTACAACAGAAGAGATGCAGGCCTGCTACAGAAAGGCCGGACGGATCATGACAGACCGGATCGGAACAGATACTGCTGCAATCCATAGCCGTATGCTGCGGATGCA
This sequence comes from uncultured Blautia sp., assembly GCF_934424005.1. Classification (GTDB taxonomy): domain Bacteria; phylum Bacillota; class Clostridia; order Lachnospirales; family Lachnospiraceae; genus Blautia_A. The sequence goes on along the minus strand of NZ_CAKRXI010000007.1, from coordinate 56,882 downwards.
GTGCATGCTGGAGCTTCTCGAAAAGCCATTGTTTCCGCATGCGCGAAATATGTATCATGCTTACTGGGACACATTTATTCAGCATATACAGTCAAATCCGGGAATCCTGGAATTTATGAAAGAGCTGAAAAAAAGAAAAATCCGTATCGGAATCGGGACAGACATGACTGCATATGTTCAGTACAGAAAACTGGAAGCAATTGGTGTGACATCATATATTGATTTTATTGTTACCAGCGAAGAAGCGGGGGTAGAGAAACCACATTATCATTTTTTTGATATCTGTGTGGAAAAGGCGGGAGTTCGCCCGGAAGAATGTGCATTTATCGGTGATAATGTGAAAAAAGATATCGAAGGTGCATGGGAATGCGGACTGAAAGGCATCTGGTATACCCAGGAAAAAGAACCGCCGGAACACAGATATTTCCCGACAATCCGGTCATTCAGAGGAATAGATGTCGATGAATTTCTGAAATAAAATGGCACTTAAGCGTAACCGAGTGGAAAGCATCAATGCTCACAGAGAAAGAAAAGATATAAATTATGGATTATTTATCAAAAAATGTTGCGGCAAATCTGAAAAGAATTCGAAAATCAAAATCTATGAGCCTGGATCAGGCAGCAGAACAGACTGGTGTCAGCAAAAGCATGCTGGCACAGATTGAAAGAGGAACAGCTAATCCATCGCTTGGAGTGCTTGGAAAGATTACCAGCGGTCTTCGAGTCGAATTCCAGGAACTGATCCAGCCACCGAGAGTAGACTGCTGTCTTGTGACGCCGGAAGAACTGCTTCCGACCAAGGAACTGGAAGGACAGTACCGTGTCTGGACTTGTCTGCCGTATGAAGATACACATCTTGTAGAAGTGTATCGGATCGAAGTTGAGCCTGGCGGTATTTATGTGAGTGGAAGTCATGGTGAGAAGACGCGCGAGTATCTGGTCGTGACGGAAGGTGTGCTGACTGTAGAATGTCATGGACAGAACTATCAGATTCGAAAAGATCAGGTCTTCAAGTTTGAGACAGACCAGGATCATATATATCGGAATGAGGGCAGTGAGAAAGCCTGTTGTACCTGCTTCTTCCTGGATTATCACGGAAAACAGTGATAAGGAAGCGGAATGACAGAACAAACAAAATGTAATAACATACAGAAACAAAATGTGCAATATAATGTACAAAAGAAAATTGTATAATATATCTCTAAAATACAAAAAGTCTTTTAAAATCAACAAAAATCTTTTTGATAAAAAATATATTGACAAATAATTGTGTCAGTGATATTGTAATGTTGTACAAAATAATACACAGTAAATCAAAGCAAAGGCGCTTACCGGTAACGGAAATCTGCCTTTGCTTTTTTTATTATCTTAAAGATATGGGAGGAAACAGCAATGAAATTAAAAGACACAGGATTAACTTTTCAGGACATCAAAGACAAAGTAAGCAAGTACATGATCGAGACTTATGAGCGTTTTGATTTTCTTGCTGAAACAGCAGACGGCATGTATATGTACGATGAAAACGGAACACCATATCTTGATTTTTACGCAGGTATTGCAGTAAACAGTGCAGGAAACTGTAACCCGAAAGTTGTAGCTGCTGTCAAAGATCAGGTAGAAGACATCATGCATACCTTTAACTATCCATATACCATTCCACAGGCACTGCTTGCTGAAAAAGTCTGTGAAACGATCGGAATGGACAAGATCTTCTATCAGAACTCCGGTACAGAAGCAAACGAAGCAATGATCAAAATGGCACGTAAATATGGTATTGAGAAATACGGACCGAACCGTTATCATATCGTAACTGCAAAGATGGGATTCCATGGAAGAACCTTCGGTGCCATGTCAGCAACAGGTCAGCCGGCTAACGGATGCCAGGTTGGATTCGGACCAATGACTTATGGATTCTCCTATGCACCGTACAACGATCTGCAGGCATTCAAAGATGCATGTACCGAAAATACGATCGCGATCATGGTCGAGCCGGTACAGGGCGAAGGTGGTGTACATCCGGCAACAATGGAATTCATGCAGGGACTTCGTAAATTCTGTGATGAAAACGATATGCTCCTTCTGATCGATGAAGTACAGACAGGATGGTGCAGAACAGGTGCTGTAATGTCTTATATGAATTATGGCATCAAACCGGATATTGTTTCCATGGCCAAAGCACTTGGCGGAGGAATGCCGATCGGTGCAATCTGTGCGACAGCTGAAGTTGCAAAGGCATTTTCAGCAGGTTCCCACGGAACTACATTCGGTGGACATCCGGTAAGCTGCGCAGCAGCACTTGCAGAAGTGAATGAACTTCTTGACAGAGATCTTGCAGGAAATGCAAAGAAAGTCGGTGATTACTTCGCATCCAAACTGGAAAAACTTCCGCATGTAAAAGAAGTAAGACATCAGGGTCTTCTGGTAGGTGTGGAATTTGATGATACCATTGGCGGGGTAGATGTGAAACATGGCTGTCTGGATCGAAAGCTTCTGATCACTGCGATCGGAGCACACATTATCCGTATGATCCCACCGCTTATCGTAACAGAAGAAGAATGTGATAAAGCAGTTGCTATCATTGAAGATACGATCAAATCTTTGGAAAAATAAATACAGACAAAAGTGACAAGGGCGTCGCGGATCATCAGGATATGGTTCGCGCGCCTTTTTTGTTACAGAACAAAAGTGTGATTAAGAAAAAACGGTAACAAAAATTCGTGTGAGAGGAAATCGATATGAGACATCTGGTTATAACGATTGGCTGTGAATATGGAGCCAAGGGAAATGCCATTGGCAGAAAAATAGCGGAAGACCTCAATATCAAATTTTACAATCGTGATCTTGTCGATGAGATTATTGAAGAGGTCGGAATTCCGAAAGAAATCATGGAAAAAGTAGAAGAGGGCGGAACGATTGCCGGTAAAGGTGCAGAAGGTGATGTGCGTGGCTCGTTCTCCAAGTATGCGGATCTGACTGACCGTGCGATCCATGTGCAGAAGCAGATCATACGAAAACTTGCAGAGAAAGAATCCTGCGTGATCATTGGACGTTCTGCAGATTATATTTTGAAAGATACCAGTGATATCAATTTGCTGAGAGCATTTATTTATGCTCCGGATGAGGTACGTATCCATAATATTATGGAGAGTCACAACCTTTCTGAAAAAGATGCAAAGATCTTATTACTGGAAAAAGATAAAAGATACCATAAACGTCATCTGGCACTGACAGGCAGCAACCGAGGCGACCGTCATAACCGGGATATTCTGATGAACAGCTCGTATCTTGGAATAGAAGGAACTGCAGACTACCTGGAAGAACTGATCAGAAGAAAATTTGGAAGCGAGGAGGAATAAGACTATGGGACAGAAAAAATCAGAATTTGATAAAGTATTCAGTGCATGGGACATTCTTGTGATCGCTTTTGGCGCTATGATCGGCTGGGGCTGGGTCGTATCTTCCGGAACATGGATCGATGCCGGTGGTGTTGTCGGTGCAGCACTTGCCTTCGCAATCGGTGGTGTCATGATCTTCTTCGTCGGTCTTACATATGCTGAGTTGACAGCGGCTATGCCTCAGTGTGGCGGTGAGCACGTATTCAGCTATAAGGCAATGGGTCCTACAGGATCCTTTATCTGTACCTGGGCGATCATTCTTGGATATGTAGGTGTTACCTGTTTTGAGGCATGTGCGTTTCCAACGATCATCACCTATCTGTGGCCGGGATTCCTGAAAGGCTATCTTTATACGGTTGCCGGATTTGATATCTATGCTTCCTGGCTGATCGTTGCAATTATTGTTGCCTTCTTCATCATGATGATCAACATTATGGGAGCAAAAACAGCAGCTGTACTCCAGACCGTTCTGACCTGTATCATTGGCGGAGCTGGCATCCTTCTGATCGTGGCATCTGTGATCAATGGCAATGTGGATAATCTGCAGGGACAGATGTTTATGGGTGAGACAACTGGCAGCATGGCAAAAAATGTCCTGAAAGTTGCAGTTATCACTCCGTTTTTCTTTATTGGTTTTGACGTTATTCCACAGGCAGCAGAAGAAATCAATGTGCCACTCAAAAAGATTGGCAAAATGATGATCCTTTCTGTAGTACTTGCAGTTGTATTTTATTCTTTTGTAATCCTTGCAGTTGGTTATGTTCTGAATCCGGAAGAGATTGCACTTTCGCAGAGCACAACAGGACTGGTAACAGCAGATGCGATGGCGAAGGCTTTTGGAACCTCGGTAATGGCGAAAGTTATCATCGTAGGTGGTATGTGCGGTATTGTCACTTCCTGGAACTCCTTTATGATCGGAGGTTCCCGTGCATTGTATTCTATGGCAGAATCTTACATGGTTCCGAAAGTATTTGCGAAACTTCATCCAAAGCACAAAACGCCGGTCAATGCACTGATCCTGATCGGTATCCTTACGATGATCGCTCCTTTTGCAGGACGTGTCATGATGGTATGGATCTGCGATGCAGGTAACTTTGGCTGCTGTCTTGCATATTGTATGGTTTCACTCTCTTTCCTGATCCTTCGTAAAAAAGAACCGGATATGCCAAGACCTTATCGTGTACCGGCTTACAAATTTGTAGGTACGATGGCAGTGATCCTTTCCGGCTGTATGGTTCTGGTGTATTGTATCCCGGGTTCCGGCGGAACACTGATCATGCAGGAATGGATGATGGTAGGCGCATGGAGTCTCCTTGGTGTTGTATTTTATGCAGTCTGCAAAGTGAAATACAAAGAAAAATTCGGCAGCCTTATTGAGATTATTTCGGATGAAGATGCAGCATCTCTTATGCCGGAGGCTGATGATAAAGAACTGGATCTGGTTATTGATGCGGCAATTGACCGTGTACTTTCCAGGATGACGGCATAAGGCCGGAAATATGGAGCTTTGAATGATATGATATAATTATATAGAAGAAAAGAGGCTGATCAATTATGGAGGCATTTGAATTTTTTATTCCACAGAATATTATGGTAGGTGCAGGAACGATGGCAAAACTTCCGGAATGTGCAAAAAAACTGGGTGGTTCCCATGCCATGCTGATTTCCGGTCCTACACTGCGAAAAATGGGAATTGTGGACAAAGCGGCTGATTATCTGAAAGAAGCCGGCATGAAAGTGGATATCTTTACGGATGTAGAGGCCAACCCGTCCGTGACGACTGTTGAAAAGGCTACAGAGGCATTTAAAGAAGCCGGAGCAGATTTTATCGTGGCACTTGGTGGAGGCTCTCCGATGGATGTTGCCAAAGCAGTTGGTGTGACAGCAAAATTTGGCGGCAGTATCACAGAGTATGAAGGGGCACATAAAGTACCGGGCAAGATCATTCCGCTGATCGCGATTCCGACTACCGCTGGTACCGGATCAGAGGTGACTGCATTTTCTGTTATTACGGATCACAGCAGGGATTATAAACTGACAGTATTCAGTTATGAACTTCTTCCATCATATGCAATCCTTGATCCGGAACTTCTGACATCTGCACCGGCTTCTGTGGCAGCGGCATGTGGAATTGATGCATTTATCCATGCGGAAGAGGCATATGTTTCTACCGCTGCATCACCTTTCTCCGATGCCATGGCAGAAAAAGCCATGGAACTGATTGGAAAAAATATTCGCAGATTTGTTGCAAGACGTACAGATCTGGAAGCGGCAGAGGCCATGCTGACAGGGTCACTTTTTGCAGGAATTGCCTTTTCTTTTGCAAGACTTGGAAATGTGCATGCGATGAGTCATCCGGTGAGTGCATTTTTTGATGTACCACATGGAGTAGCAAATGCAGTGCTACTCCCGGTGATCGCTGAGTATAATGCACTGGCAGACCATGGAAGATATCTGACGATCTATAATTACATCAGTCCGATCCCGGCATTTGAAGATGAGTTCGAGCCATTGATGCTGGTTGATGCAATACGTGAACTGAATGAAGATATCGGAATTCCGACAGATCTGACAACAGCTATCTGCCAGGCAGCCAAAGGAAAAGAAGTATCAGAGGATGAGATTGAAAGTAAGATCGATGCGATGGCAGATGATGCCATGAAGAGCGGAAATATTGCTGTAAATCCACGTTCTTCGCGAAAACAGGATATTGTTGCGCTGTATCACAAGGCATTATAGAAGATAAATATGCCGAAGAGAAACGTTTTGTAAAAGTAAGACGTGCAGATGTAGTCCATATGCGGAAACATCGGTATGTCTTCTTTTATTTACAGTGAATTGCTATACAACTTTCCTGTGACATGCTATACTTTGAAGCAGATAAAACAGCCGAAGATCCGCAGGAGGGATAAGATGAATCTTTTTGAATTATATAATGTACTGAAAGACGGGCAGAAGGGAAGAAATAATTTTCTGGTGACCGTTATACAGGGAAAAGAGACCGGAAGCAGATATTTCCTGGCGGACGGAGAAGTGAAAGCACAATGTGGCAGCGGAGACATAGAGGCAGAACAGCTGTGGGAACTGGTGCAGCCGGGAGAGAGTGGTATTGCAGAAGCAGATGGGAGAAGCTTTTTTGTGGAATCACTGAAACAGCCGGCACATCTGGTAATCTGCGGAGCAGGACATGTGGCGCAGCAGGTGATCCTTCTGGCAGGAAAAGTCGGATTTACGGTGACTGTTCTGGAGGACCGTGTGAGTTTTGCAGGAGAAGCACTACGCGCAGGAGCGGATCAGGTGATCTGTGACAGTTTTGAAAATGCACTGAAGCAGATTCCGGGAAGTGAAGATACGTATTTTCTGGTAGTGACCAGAGGGCATCGTTATGATCGGGTATGTATGGAGGCAATTTTGAAGAAACCCAATGCTTATGTCGGAATGATGGCAAGCAGAGGAAGATCGGCCCTTCTGAAAAAACAGATGGAGGAAGATGGTTTTGACAGAAAGGCTTTGAATGAGATGCATACACCGGTAGGACTTGATATCCATGCCGAGACACCGGAGGAAATTGCGGTCTCCATTGTTTCAGAACTGATCAAAGAGAAAAACAGTGTGCGTAAGACGAGCGGTTATGACGCAGAACTTTTGGACTATCTGACTGGTGAGAGGGAGCCGGACACAAAGAAAGCACTTGCGACGATCGTTGCAAGAAGAGGTTCAGCACCCAGAGGTATCGGAACAAAGATGCTGGTCCTCGAAGATGGAAGAATCATAGGAACGATCGGAGGCGGATGCATGGAAAGTGAAGTACAGCATCTCTGTTTGCGAATGATCCATGAAGAGAGGGCACAGGGGCAGATATTCACAGTGGATATGACTGCTTCACAGGCGGAAGAGGAAGGGCTCGTATGTGGCGGTACGATTCAGGTATTTATGGAAGTAATATGATATCGCGAATTGTTTCGTGCTGTGCATGCCCATGATTCTGTCTGGTATCAGAAAATAAAAAATACAATTACGACAGAATGTGTGTTATAATACTGAATATTAAAAAGAAGATGTAATTGCCGGTTGGAAGATACTCGGGTTTTCTGCCGGCGTGAACAATGGAGGATGAAGATATGAAGAAAAGAAGTGTTATCGTTGCAATGCTCTGCAGTATGTGTCTGGCAGTCAGCACACCGATTCCTGCAATGGCAGATGCATCAAAAGTAGTTACACTTGGAGCGGATCTTACCGACGAACAGAAAAATACAATGATGAATTATTTCAAGGCAGATGCAAGCCAGGTTCAGGTTATCAGTGTTACCAACCAGGATGAACATGATCTGCTTGGCAAATATATCCCAAGTGAACAGATTGGAACGAGAACACTGAGCTGTGCCTATGTAAAACCTACACAGTCCGGCGGCATCAAGGTGCGTACAGCCAATCTGAATTATGTAACATGTAATATGATCGCAACAGCACTTTCTACAGCAGGAGTAACGAACTGTGAAGTTGTTGCCGCATGCCCGTATGAAGTATCCGGTACCGGTGCACTTACCGGTGTCATGAAAGCATACGAGTCTGCAAGTGGACAGGAACTGGATTCTACCAAGAAAGACCTTGCAGCCAAAGAAGTTGTAGTTACAGGTGATGTGGCTCAGCAGGTGGGACAGGATAATGCAACCAATATCATCAACCAGGCAAAGATGCAGATCATTGGTGACAATATTCAGAATGCAGATGAAATCTACAATATTGTATATAATATCGCTGAGCAGAATGGTGTAAGCTTAAGTCAGGATGAGATCGATACGATCGTATCACTGCTTCAGCAGATCGCACAGCAGAATTATGATATTCAGGAAATGAAACAGACTCTTGCAAATATTCAGCAGAATCTGGAACAGAGCAAAGCAGAAGCAGAAGGGCAGCCTACACCGACTCCGATCGAGAGCAACGTTGCTGATGAAGGTACCGGTGAAGATATTACAACGAATGTAGACAGTGGCGCGCTTGGCGGAAATGTCAAAGAGACATCTACAGAGGATCCGGGACTTGCAGAGCAGACAGGTGCAGATACAAACAATGCAGGTGAGAGCAGTGACAGTTCCGACAGTTCCACAGGAATTCCGGATGCGACAGAAGACGGAACCGTAAATACAGATGGAAGTTCAGATGGAACTACAGAAGACACACCTCAGGAAAGCACAGACAGCAGTACAGATAACAGCAGCAGTGAAGAAATCCCGGCAGCAACAGAGGATGGAAGCACTGAAAATACAGATACTTCTGCAGATGGAACAACAGAAAATGCAGATAGTTCCACAGAAGGGACAGACGAAAACACAGATGCTTCTACAGAAGATACCCTGAATACAGAAACACTGACAGAAGAAGGCAAAGCAAAATTTGAGCAGGCACAGCAGTTCTGTAAGGGAGAATATGAAGGAGATCTTGCTGTACTTCAGAGTGTTGTACCGAATGTTACAGAACTTCCGGTAACACTTGATTCTGATGTGGCTTCCAAACTCAGCAAAAAAGTTCTGGAAACCTATATCAAAGTATTAAATGATGCAGGGGCTTCTTATGTACCGGCAGACACAGACAAATACTTCTCGGCTGAGCTGAATGTGCTGGATAAAGAAATGAAGACAGTCTTCAGTATTGATACAGAAATTGCAGATGATGATCTGCTTGTAAATGTAGAAGCTGAAGTAAGACAGAAACTGTATGATGATACAATGAAGTTCTTTGCAAACCTTTATGGAGAAACTACATCTGAAGATACTTCCACAGATACCGCAGAAGCCGGAACTGACGAAAATACAGAAGCATATTCTGAAGATGGAACTACAGAAGAAGCTTACTAAAGAAAAAACAGCGATACAAGATGAGGATGTCTCCTTTGGGGAGGCATCCTTTTTATTCCTTTATAGTCCTTTATAGGAAACTGTGCTGTGAAGAGATTGTGAAAAGCTGGAAATCCATATCTTTCTGTGCTAAAATAAAAAGAGTTTTTTATCTCAGATATAACTTTGAAAACCAAAAGAGAAGGATCCGAAAGGAGAAAAACTATGAGTCTTGCAGTGGTTACACTGAAAAAGGGAGAGGGCCGTCTTCTGAAATCAGGCGGAATGTGGATATTTGATAATGAAATTGCAACGATCATGGGCAGTTTTGTAAATGGAGATATTGTATTGATTCATGACTTTGACGGATATCCGCTGGGAAGAGGATTTATCAATACGAATTCTAAGATTACAGTCAGATTGCTGACAAGAGATGAAAATCAGAAAATTGATGAAGAATTTCTTGAGAAACGAGTGCACGATGCATGGGAGTACAGAAAAAAAGTAACAGATACATCCAGCTGCCGCCTGATCTTCGGAGAGGCAGATTTTTTGCCGGGACTTGTTGTAGACAAATTTGAAGATGTTCTGGTCGTACAGTCACTGGCACTGGGAATTGACCGTCTGAAAAATACGATTCTGGAACTGCTCAAAAAAGTTCTGGCAGAAGACGGAATCCAGATTCGTGGTATTTATGAAAGAAGTGATGCAAAGGTCCGCAAACAGGAAGGAATGGAACTGTATAAAGGCTTTATCGGACCAGAATTTCCTACACTGGTTGAAATTGTGGAAAATGGTGTAAAATATCAGGTAGATGTCAAAGACGGACAGAAAACAGGATTTTTCCTTGATCAGAAATACAATCGTCTTGCAATCCAGAAACTCTGCAAAGATGCAAGAGTACTGGACTGTTTCACACATACAGGTTCTTTTGCCCTGAATGCGGGAATCGCCGGAGCGAAAGAAGTTACAGGTGTGGATGCATCGCAGCTTGCCGTGAATCAGGCAACAGAAAATGCAAAATTAAACGGGCTGGATGACAAAGTAAAATTTATTTGCGAAGACGTATTTGAACTGCTCCCGAAACTGGAAGAAGAGGGAGAAAAATATGACGTAGTGATTCTGGATCCACCGGCATTTACCAAATCACGCAGTTCTGTCAAAAATGCAGTCAAGGGATACCGGGAAATCAATCTTCGCGGACTGAAACTGGTAAAGGACGGAGGATTCCTTGCGACCTGTTCCTGTTCCCATTTTATGGAATATGAATTGTTTACCAAAACAATCGGTCAGGCTGCCAGAAGTGCACATAAGAGACTGCGCCAGGTGGAATACAGAACACAGGCACCGGATCACCCGATTCTCTGGGCATCTGATGAATCTTATTATCTGAAATTCTACATCTTCCAGGTATGTGATGAGAAATAGTCGGATGAGCAGACAGAAAGAAGGACTTAAATGAGAGATAAATTTAATAAATTTATGCAGGGACGTTATGGAGTGGACGCATTTGCACGTTTCACAATGGGAGTTGCACTTGTAGCAATCATTATTTCTATCTTTTTCCCGGGTGGAAACAGAATTGGTGCATTATTTGATACAATAGGGCTTCTGGTGCTTCTATATACATATTATCGAATGCTGTCCAGAGACATTCAGAAGCGATATGCAGAGAATGAAAAATACCTTGCAGCAACAACAAAATTCAGACAGAGATTTAACCGGGAAAAAAATATGATGAACCAGAGAAAGACCCATCATATTTATTCATGCCCGGGATGCGGTCAGAAGATCCGTATCCCAAAAGGAAAGGGCAAGATTGAAATTGAATGTCCGAAATGTCATACGAAATTTGTCAAAAGAAGCTGATAAACTGACAGAGAGGTATCTGTATGTTTGGATATGTGGTGCTGAATAAGCCGGAAATTAAATTTAAAGATTTTGATATGTACCGTTCTTTTTACTGCGGACTGTGCAGGGAGCTGAGAGAGCGTTACGGGATAAGCGGGCAGATCACACTGAGTTATGATATGACATTTGTGATCCTTCTGCTCAGTGCGTTGTATGAGCCGCCGACCAGAAAAGGTACGACCAGATGTATTGTACATCCGGTACGTAAACAGACGGTACGGAAAAATGCCATAACAGAATACGGAGCCGATATGAATATCTTTCTGACTTACTATAAGTGTAAGGATGACTGGAATGACGAGAAAAAAATCTTAAGTCTTGCATATGGGAAGCTTCTGGAGAGTAAAGAGAAAAAAAGCGAACAGCAATGGAAGAAAAAAATCGATGTGATCATTTCCTGTCTGAATGAACTTTCAGAGATGGAACAGGAGGGAGAGACAGATATCGATCGTGTTTCGGGCTGTTTTGGAAGAATCATGGCAGAAATCTTTGCATACAGAGAAGATGTCTGGGAACCTACACTTCGTCGCATGGGATTTTATTTGGGGAAATTTATTTACCTGATGGATGCCTACGATGATGTGGAAGATGATGTAAAAAAAGGAAATTACAATCCTTTTGCAAAAGATTATATAATAAAAGGGTTTGATGACAGGATAAAAAATATGTTGCTGCTAATGATGGCAGAAACCTGTCGGGAATTTGAAAAACTTCCTATTATAAAATATGCAGACATCCTGCGGAATATTTTATACTCCGGAGTATGGTGCAGATTTGAGCTTATATCCAAAAAGCGCAGGGAAGAACGGGAGAAAGAAGATGTTTGATCCATACAGTGTGCTGGGTGTTTCGAGGGATGCATCTGATGATGAAATAAAGAAGGCATATCGTAAACTGAGCCGTAAATACCATCCGGATGCCAATATCAACAATCCAAACAAAGCACAGGCAGAAGAAAAATTTAAAGAAGTCCAGCAGGCATATGAACAGATCATGAAAGAACGGGAATATGGTTCTTCAGGAAACTATAATTCATATGGCGGTTTTGGAGGCTTTGGTACACAGGGCCAGAATACGTATCAGGATGAAGAGGCAGTGCGCCGACAGGCTGCGGCAAATTATATCAACAGCCGACATTACAAAGAGGCAATGAATGTGCTTTCATCGCTTCAGCAGAGAAACGGCCAGTGGTATTATCTGTCCGCAATGGCGAACATGGGACTGGGAAATAATGTAAATGCATTAAATGATGCACGAAGTGCAGTAAATATGGAACCGGATAATATGCAGTACCGAATGTTGCTGCAGAGACTGGAAGGCGGAGGAACCTGGTATCAGGAACAGCAGAATCCATTTGGAGGAATGCCGAGTGACGGAAGTGATTATTGTATGAAGCTTTGCCTGGCCAATCTGGCATGTAATCTTTGCTGTCCGGGTGGGGTGTTCTGCTGCTGAGAAGAATCGTTAATAATGAAAACAAATAACAGACCTTCTGGAATATCAATAAAATATTTCAGAAGGTTTTTTATAAAAAAATTGACAATTGCCGATTGTGATATTATCATAATGGGTGTGCTGTCATGCTAAAGCGATGTAGCAGCAAAGAACAGCATGTGAGGAGCTGTTGTGAACAGAGGAAACAGCAGCTATCGGAGTGAAATAACAGGAGGAAATCGCAATGAGTATTCGTATTGGTATTTTAGGATATGGTAACCTTGGAAGAGGCGTAGAATGCGCAATCAAACATAATCCGGACATGGAACTGGTTGCAGTATTTACACGTCGTGATCCTGCAACTGTAAAAATTCTTACAGATTCAGCATCTGTTTACCATGTAGATGAAGCAGAAAAGATGAAAGATAAGATCGATGTTATGATTCTCTGCGGTGGAAGTGCAACAGATCTGCCGGTTCAGACACCGAAATATGCACAGTGGTTCAATGTGGTAGACAGTTTTGATACACATGCCAGAGTGCCGGAACATTTCGCAAATGTTGACAAAACAGCATCAGAAAGCAATCATGTAGGAATCATTTCTGTTGGCTGGGATCCGGGAATGTTCTCCCTGAACAGAATGTATGCAAACGCAATCCTTACAAATGGAAAAGATTATACATTCTGGGGCAAGGGTGTAAGCCAGGGACATTCCGATGCAATTCGTAGAATTGATGGAGTAAAAGATGGAAAACAGTACACAATTCCTGTAGAAGCTGCACTGGAAGCAGTCAGAAACGGAGAAAATCCGGAACTGACTACAAGACAGAAGCATACAAGAGAATGCTTTGTAGTAGCTGAGGAAGGCGCTGATCTTGCACGTATTGAAAATGAGATCAAGACAATGCCGAACTACTTTGATGAATATGATACAACAGTACATTTCATTTCTGAAGAAGAACTGAAACGTGATCACAGTGGAATTCCGCATGGTGGATTTGTGATCCGTACAGGCAAAACCGGCTGGAACGATGAGAACAGTCATGTGATCGAATACAGCCTGAAGCTGGATTCCAATCCGGAATTTACATCTTCCGTAATCGTTGCATATGCGAGAGCTGCATATCGCATGAGCCAGGAAGGACAGAAAGGATGCAAAACAGTATTTGATGTTGCACCGGCATATTTAAGTGTACTGGATGGCGCTGAACTGAGAAAACATCTTCTGTAATATATGAAATGAAATTGTAAAAAAATCAGGATCGGGTTTTTGACCCGGTCCTTTTTGCACTCCAGGAGGGGAATATATTGGCAGGTTTTTACTTTTTTATTGACGTTGTTACAAACATGATATATAATACCTACATAATATTGTAACAAGATTGTAAAAAATACGAATATTTATACTCGTGGAAAGAGGTTGACCGTATGGGAAAGGTATGCAAAAAGTCATGGATCGCAGCCATATTTTTAGGAGTGATGCTTTTTGCTGCAGGCTTTGCGTTTCAGGCATCCACGGTAGATGCGCAGGCTGCTACAACTGGTTTTCGAACCGTAAAAGGAAAAACATACTATTATAAAAACGGAAAGAAAGTTAAGGGATGGCTTACTTTAAACGGAAAGAAATACTTCCTTAATACAAAGACAGGTGTCTTGCTGAAAGGCTGGCAGAGAAGTTCCAGAGGACCAAAACGCTATTTTAATAAAAAAAATGGTGTTATGTATACCGGAATGAAAAAGGTCGGCGGTAAATATTATTACTTCGATATCAAGACCGGCTACACGAAGAGTGGATTTATAAGATCTGCCAATGGCGCAGTTGTCCGTTATTTCCAGCCATCGAATTATACGATGGCAAAAGGCTGGCTGAAAAATGCAAAGGGGCAGAGGTGGTATTTTGCCAGCGATGGTAAGATGTACATGGGATTGAAAAAAATCGGCAAATATTATTATTACTTCAATCCAAGTACAGGAATTGCAGCCAGCGGTTATGTGAATACCGGAAATGAGACAAGATATTTCAATGCCAAATACAAAAGAATGGTTACCGGCTGGACAAAATCTGCCAAGGGAGAGTTAAGATATTTTGGCAGCAACGGTGTTATGGCCAAGGGACTTACAAAGGTTGGTAGCGCTACATATTATTTTGATCCAAGTACGGGAATCGCAGCGGGCGGCTGGGTAACGATCAGTGGAAATAAATACTACTTTGACAAGAGCAGTTTCAAGATGGTTACGGGTACCAAGTCGATTGATGGGGTGTCCTATACATTCAGTTCCACAGGCGTTATGACATATTCTTCAGGGGACAGCAGCAATAGCTCAAACAATGCATACTTTGCAAATGATCCGAAACCGGTTGAGCAGACCGGGATCAAAACGCTCAAGAATTATCTTGCCGGGGCATTGAAACCGGTTGGACAGGCATTATATATCTGGGGCGGCGGTTGGTATGATTCCACAAGGATCGGTGTCAGCCCGACATGGCAGAGCTTTTATCTCAGCCAGACAAGCAGTTATAACTACAATAATTACCGTGACCTGAGTACTGCAAACAGAGCAAAAGGACTTGACTGTTCCGGATTTGTAGGATGGGCAGCACAGCAGGTTATGAGAAATGGAAATAGTTATACGGTTGTATCAGGAGAAATCGGCAGTTATTATAAGAATACATTAAAATGGGGAACTTATGTGAACCAGAATTATCTGTCCAAAACAGGATGGAAAGTATATCCTGGTGATATCGGATATGATGATGGTCATACATGGATTGTCCTCGGACAGTGTTCTGATAAGAGTGCAGTGATCGTTCATTCCACACCGAATGCGGGATGTCAGATCGCAGGAACCAGTACACCGGATGGAGATTATGACAGTCAGGCAGTTGCTCTTGCAACGAAGTACATGTCCAGATATGCAGGATATAAGAAGTACACCTATCGTCCATCCTGCGGTAACTATATCCGAAGAGGAAATTATATGAGATGGTACGGTTCCACTCTTTCTGATCCGGATAACTTCAAGAACAAAACAGCAGATGTCATTTTGCAGGAATTATTTGGATTTTAAATAAGAATGAAATGTTACGGAGAAGTTTCTAAACACAGGAACTTCTCCTTTGTTTTGCAGAACTTTTAATAAATGTTACAAAATATTAAACTTTTTATCGATTTACTCTTGCATTCGAAAGAACCTTGTGTTAATATGTATAAGAACTTAAGAAAGATATTTCACAAATGTTACAAAATAGAGTTAAAATGATTATGAGGTGAGAAACATGAAAAAAAGAATTGTTTGCCTGACGTTGGCATTAATGATGACTGCAACACAGGTTGTCAGTGTAAGCGCGTCAAGAGAAGATGAACTGAGAGAGGAACAGGCGGCTACAAGTGCACAGCTTGATGCTACATATGCTCAGATCGATCAGCTCTACTCCGCTAAGCAGCAGTTACAGGATGAGATTAACTCCCTGGACGCAAATCTTGTGAATGTCATGGTTTCCATTCAGACCCTGGAAGGGGATATCAGTAATAAAGAAGCAGACATTCAGCAGACACAGGCTGACCTGCAGAAAGCACAGAACGCGAAAGACAAACAGTACGCAGCAATGAAACAGCGTATCCAGTATCTGTACGAAAAAGGTGGAAACGAAGCATGGTTCCAGATGATGATGAGTGCAGATAACCTTTCTGATCTTCTTACAAAAGCTGAGTATACTCAGAAGATGTATGATTACGACAGACAGAGCCTTGAAAAATATGCAAATACAATTACACAGGTAACAAACCTTGGAAATCAGTATCAGCAGGAAAAAGCTGAACTGGAAGGTATGAAACAGGAATATGAAGCACAGTCTGTAGATCTTCAGAATCAGATCGATACAAAGAAAGCAAATTCCGCAGACTGCGATAACGAGATTGCATATGCACAGGAAATGGCAAATGAATATGCAAACCTGATCCAGGAACAGCAGGCTGAGATCGAACAGCTTGAAGCAGAGCGTATTGCAGCTGAAGAAGAGGCAAGACGTCAGGCAGAAGCTGAAGCAGCAGCTGCTGCAGCAGCCGAGGAAGAAGCTGCACAGCAGGAACAGGAAGACCAGACAGTATATGATGAAGACGGTAACGAAGTCGATGCTTCAGAAGCAGCAGAAAACGGAGATACTGTATATGACGAAGATGGCAACGAGGTTGACCCGAGCCAGACTACAACAGAAACAACTACAGAAGACAGTGGAAGCAGTGATGTAGAATATGATGAATACGGAAATGTGATTGACAGTGACAACACAGTTGATCCGGATACAGTAGATACTTCATCCAGTTCTTCAAGTTCCAGCAGTTCTTCATCCAGTGGTTCAGGATCTTCAATCGTAGATTATGCTACACAGTTTGTTGGAAACCCATATGTATGGGGTGGCACAAGTCTTACAGGCGGAGCTGACTGCTCTGGATTTACACAGAGTGTATATGCACAGTTTGGATACAGCCTCCCAAGAACATCTTATGAGCAGCAGAACTGGGGAACAGAAGTTTCCTATGCAGATGCTCAGCCAGGTGACCTGATCTGCTATGGTGGACATGTTGCAATCTACATGGGTAACGGACAGATCGTACATGCATCCAATTCCAGAGATGGTATTAAGATCAGCAACAACGCTGCTTACAGAACAATCCTGTCTGTAAGACGTCCTTCATAAAGAAAGAATCATAAGAGCAGAACTCTTCGGGGTTTTGCTCTTTTTTATGAGCAGATTAGTGGATAATATATATTGACTTTCCGGAGATAAAGTATTAAAATGGCATAAAGCGCAACGGAGCACTTCATGGTTTCGTGCGCTCTTTTTTATTTAAACGTCAGGAGGAAACGAAAATGAGAAAGAGTAAAATGTGGAGAATGTTAACGGTAGCTGCAGTAGCTGCATCAATGACATGTGGGATTATAGGGGTACAGAGTGTAAGTGCGGATGATAAGAAAACTCTGAAAGTTGCAATGGAATGCGGATATGCTCCTTACAACTGGACACAGCCGGATGACTCCAATGGAGCAGTACAGATTTCCGGAAGTTCTGATTATGCGTATGGATATGATGTTATGATGGCAAAGAAAATTGCAGATGAACTTGGCTACGATCTTGAAATCGTAAAGCTTGACTGGGATTCTCTTGTACCTGCTGTACAGTCCGGACAGGTTGACTGCGTTATTGCCGGACAGTCTATTACAAAAGAACGTCAGCAGATGGTTGATTTCACAGATCCATATTATTATGCATCAATCATTACTCTTGTAAAAGAAGATGGAGACTATAAGGATGCAGCAAGCGTAGAAGACCTCAAAGGAGCTACAGTGACATCCCAGCAGAATACGATCTGGTATGATTCCTGCTTGCCGCAGATTCCGGATGCCGATATCCTTCCGGCACAGGAAAGTGCACCGGCAATGCTGGTAGCTCTTGAATCCGGAAAATGTGATGCAGTTGTTACAGATATGCCTACAGGAAAGGCTGCATGCGTAGCATATCCGGATTTCAAACTGCTTGACTTCAGTGAAACAGACGGAGCATTTGAAGTATCCGATGAAGATATTAATATTGGTATTTCTGTACAGAAGGGCAACGATGAACTTAAGGATGCGATCAATGGTGTGCTCAAAGACATGACAGAAGATGATTATAATAAAATGATGGATGAGGCTATTTCCGTACAGCCGCTTTCAGAGTCATAAAGGAGGAGCGAAATGCTGCCTGAGAGTTTTGGAGGAAGAATCATATATCTTCTTCAGCAATATGGTTCTTCTTTCCTGAAGGGAGCCGGCGTCAGCATGTGGCTGGCACTGGTTGGAACACTTTTTGGATGTATCATTGGTTTCCTGGTTGGTATCGTACAGACGATCCCGGTGGACAAAAATGACTCTACAGCCAAAAAAGTAATTATCAAAATTGTTAAATTTATTATGGCCTGCTATGTGGAGTTCTTTCGTGGAACGCCAATGATGGCACAGGCGATGTTTATTTATTTCGGAAGTGCATATCTTTTTAACATCAATATGTCAATGTGGTTTGCGGCGATCTTTATTGTATCGATCAACACAGGAGCATATATGGCAGAAACAGTCCGGGGTGGTATCCTCTCGATCGATCCTGGGCAGACAGAAGGTGCAAAGGCAATCGGCATGACACATGTTCAGACGATGATAAATGTAATACTTCCGCAGGCACTTCGAAATATCATGCCGCAGATCGGCAATAACCTGATCATCAACATCAAAGATACCTGTGTACTTTCTATTATTGGCACGGTAGAGCTTTTTTACACGACCAAAGGTGTTGCAGGAGCACTGTACACATATTTTGAGTCCTTCACAATTGCAATGATCATTTATTTTATCATGACATTTACCTGTTCCAGAATTCTTCGAGTGATCGAACACAAGATGGATGGACCGGATAATTATGATCTTGCAACCGCTGACACACTGACACATACCAGCGGAATGTATTCTTATAAAGAAAGGAAGGACGGCAGAGAATGAGTGAGTCAATTCTGAAAGTACAGCATCTGGGAAAATCTTTTGGAAATAATGAGATTCTGAAGGATATTGATTTCTCAGTGAAGCCGAAAGATGTTACCTGTATCATTGGTCCCTCCGGTTCTGGAAAATCCACACTGCTGCGCTGCATGAATCTTCTGGAAACACCTTCCTCGGGAGAAATTAGATACCATGGAACGAATATCATGGATAAGCATGTGAATGTACCGGAATATCGTTCAAAGGTTGGTATGGTGTTTCAGAACTTTAACCTGTTTAACAATATGACAGTTCTTAAAAACTGTACGGTGGGACAGGAAAAAGTCCTGAAAAAGAGCAAAGAAGAAGCTCATAAAAATGCCATGATGTACCTAGAGAAGGTTGGGATGGCGCCATATATCAATGCAAAACCGAAACAGCTTTCCGGTGGACAGAAGCAAAGGGTTGCGATTGCCAGAGCACTTGCCATGGAGCCGGAGATCCTGCTATTTGATGAGCCTACTTCAGCATTGGATCCGCAGATGGTCGGAGAAGTACTGGAAGTTATGTGTACGCTGGCCAAAGACGGACTGACAATGATCATTGTCACACATGAGATGGCATTTGCCAGAGATGTGGCAAAACATGTGATCTTTATGGGCGGTGGAGTTATCGTAGAAGAAGGCACTTCACAGCAGATCTTTGAAGATCCGCAAAATGAGATGACGAAGGAATTTTTGAGTCGATTCCGAAATGCCTGAGCCGGGAACTGCCCGGCGGCCCGTCAGTGATTTGACAATTTGAAAATCTTATGCGAGGGGAGGGCGCTCACAGTTGCGAAGGCCGCTCTCCCCTCGCACACCCCACCAGGCCACGCAAAGCAAGTGGTTGGTTTGTAAAATGGTATTTCAGATTCTAGAATAACAGGACATCTTCTCTGCGCGAAAGAGAAGAATCCTGTTATTTTTGTGTCATGAAGTTTTGTATATAAAAAAATACAATCTGAAAAAAAACATTTCTGGACATGGGAAAAAATGTAATATATTATAAAGTTGTAAATAAATAACATTTGTTGGTTTTGAACCAGCCTTTGTAAGTTCCTGTCAGATTTTTGAGTTCTGTCAGGATTAAAAGGGAAACCGGTGTGAATCCGGTACGATCCCGTCACTGTAATAGGGAGCTGCGAAGCATAAATACCACTGAATCTGTGTGTACAGATTTGGGAAGGGGCTTTGGAGCAAAGATCTTAAGTCAGGAGACCTGCTTGCAAATGATCAGATATGATTCTTACGGTAGATAGGAAGCATTGTTTTTTCGTGTGTAAACATCCGTAGTCTATGCGGATGTTTTTTTCTGCGCTTTTATTCAAAAGCGTATTTCCCCCTGCCCTTTTTGAATCGCATCCGGCGAAAAACCGCTACCAATGTAGGAAGGAGAAACAATGTCAAAAAAACAAATTGGAAAAAGGCTTTTGCAGATTCTGATCGTCCTGATCGGTGTCAGCTTTTTTA
Source organism: uncultured Blautia sp. (assembly GCF_934424005.1). Classification (GTDB taxonomy): domain Bacteria; phylum Bacillota; class Clostridia; order Lachnospirales; family Lachnospiraceae; genus Blautia_A. The sequence continues at coordinate 36,287 of NZ_CAKRXI010000007.1, read as the reverse complement.
CTTTTGCACTCACCTATCTTTCGCCAGGCGATCCGGCGGAGATCATGCTGACTGAGTGCGGTAATCTGCCGACTCCCGAATTACTCGAACAGACGCGGCATGATCTGGGCCTTGACCAACCGTTTCTGGTACAGTACGCCTCCTGGGTTAAAGGAGTGCTGACCGGAGACATGGGAACATCTTATGCATTTAAGATCCCTGTAACTGAAAAGCTGATGAAATGCTTCTGGCCGACGCTTCAGATGTCGCTGTTTGCACTTCTCCTGATGATTATTTTCTCAATTCCATGTGGGATCATCTCGGCAGTGCATCAGAACAAATGGCCGGACTACCTGATCCGAGGGATTACCTTTTTTGGAGTATCAATCCCAAGCTTCTGGATTGGCCTGATCCTGCTCAGCATTTTTGGAGTTCAGCTCAGATGGATCAATGTTGCAGGAGGTACTACTGATTTCAAGGCGATGATCATGCCTGCAGTGACGCTGGCGCTTTCTATGTCTGCAAAGTATACCAGACAGGTGCGAAATGCTGTTCTCGAGGAGCTTCGGCAGGATTATGTCATCGGAGCCAGAATGAGAGGTATAAAAGAGAGTGTGATTCTATGGAGACATGTACTTCCAAACGCTATGCTTCCAATCGTTACTCTTCTTGGACTTTCTCTAGGGTCGCTGCTTGGCGGAACCGCTGTAGTTGAGATCATCTACAACTGGCCGGGTATGGGAAGCATGGCGATCAAAGCAATCTCATGCAGAGATTATCCGATGGTACAGGCATATGTACTTGTGATCGCAATCCTGTATATGGTGATCAATATCATTGTTGATCTTTCTTATACCTATCTGGACCCAAGAATAAAGGAGGTTAAATAAGTGAAAAAACAGAATTTTTTCCTGGCTCATAAGCAGTTTACACTTTTCTTTATTCTGGCCCTTGTGATAGTAGGAGTTGCAGTATTTGCACCGTGGATCGCACCGAAGGATCCGTTGGAAGCAGTTATGGTGGATTCTCTGAAAGCTCCATGTGCAGACTATCCGCTGGGTGCAGATAAGCTTGGACGAGATCTTTTGTCCCGAGTGATTTATGGAACAAGAACTTCACTGGTATCCACACTGATCCTTGTAGCTACAATCTTTGTTGTTGGTACGCTGCTGGGAGTCGTTGCAGGATATTTTGGTGGATGGATCGATCAGGTAATTATGAGAATTGCGGATATGATGATCTCTTTTCCTGGAATGATCCTGGCCATCGCGATCGCAGGTATGCTTGGACCAAGTCTTCGAAACGGCGTTATAGCGATCACAGCAGTAAGCTGGACAAAATATGCCAGACTGGCAAGAAGTATGGTTTTGAAAGTAAAAAGAAATCTTTATGTGGAGGCTGCCATTGTAAATGGTACCAGTACTTTCAAAATCCTCTGGAAACACATTCTGCCGAATATGCTGACAACTATGACAGTAACGGCAGCAGCAGACATGGGAACCATGATGCTGGAGCTTGCATCTCTTTCCTTCCTGGGATTTGGTGCGGTGGCACCGACGCCGGAATGGGGACTGATGCTGAATGAAGGAAGAACCTATATGGCAAAGGCACCATGGCTGATGATCGCACCAGGTATTGCCATAGTAATCGTAGTAATCGTATTTAATATGCTTGGCGACAGTATCCGTGATATTCTCGATCCAAGACAGGACTAACGAAAAGGAGATAACATATGAAAAACAGAATCGCAAAAAAAATCTGTGCAGCAGCACTGGCAGGACTTATGACAATTTCACTTGCGTCAGCAGCACCGGTATGGGCAGCAGATGCCAAGACTATGACGATTGGTGTAACAAGCTTTGCAGATACACTGGAGCCTACAGAACAGTATTTCAGCTGGGTAATTTCCCGTTATGGCGTTGGACAGGGACTTACCAAATTTGATGAAGAAGGAAATATGGTTCCATGTCTTGCAACAGAGTGGACAAACAGTGAAGATGGTAAGACCTGGACTTTTACGATTCGTGAAGGTGTTAAATTTTCAAATGGAAATGATATGACTCCTGAACTGGTAAAAGCATCTCTTGAACGTACAATTGAAATGTCCAACCGTGTGCCGGAGTTCTTTGATATTGCAAGCATTGATGTAGATGGACAGAATGTCATCTTTAATCTGAACAGAGCAAATGCAAATATGGCAGGATGTCTTGCAGACCCGCTTTTCCTGATCATGGATACAAGCATTGACAATTCCAATATTGCAATGGAAGGACCGGTCTGTACAGGACCGTATGCATTCCAGTCTTTTGATCCATCTGGAGATACAGTGGTTGTCCGCAACGAATATTACTGGGATGGAGATGTTTCGAATGACAGCGTAACTCTTCGGGTGATCGGCGATCAGACTACAAGATCCATGGCTCTGCAGTCAGGCGAGATTGATGTAGCATATAACTTAAAGACAGAAAATGTTTTTGAATTTGATGGAAACGACAACTTTAATGTACAGTCCCTTGAATCCCTTCGTTCCACATATGCATTTATGAACGAAAATGGAGCTCTGAGTGACCTTGCACTTCGTCAGGCACTTCTTCGCGGACTTGATAAAGAAACTTACACAAGTGTTCTCCTTGAAGGCGGAGCAACACCTGGAAAAGCACCGGTTCCTCCGACACTTGATTATGGATATGATGATCTGAATGATGAAAATTCCTATGATCCGGATGGCGCAAAGAAAATTCTGGAAGATGCCGGCTACAAAGATACAGATGGTGACGGATATGTAGAGACACCAGACGGAAAACCACTCGAACTGACATTTGTATATTATGACAGCCGTGCGGAACTTGGCGTATATGCACAGGCAGCCCAGTCCAGCCTGAAAGAAATCGGAATCAATATCAAACTTGACTGTGTATCCTACGAAACACTTCTTGACCGTCGTGACTCTTCTCAGTACGACCTTCTGATCTGGAACGTGCTTGTAGCGAACACCGGTGATCCGGAAAACTATCTTCGTGAAAACTGGTACAGCACATCTGCAAACAATACATCAGGATATGCAAATAAAGATGTAGATGCATGGCTGGATGAACTGTCTGAGACAATTGATGAAGATGCAAGAAAAGAGCTGATCGTTAAGATTCAGCAGGCAATCATGGATGACGCTGCAACTGTATTCTTTGGATATGAAAATACCTTCCTTATTTCCAAATCAACAGTAGAAGGCCTTGTAATGTATCCGATGGATTACTACTGGGTAACCGCTGATATGAAAATGACCGAGTAATTAGTTTAAACAGTAACGATAGAAGGAGCATGTGTATGCTGGAAATTAAAGATCTGGCTGTGCAATATGGAAAACAGGATCCTACGATCGAACATTTTAATCTTTCTATGAAAAAAGGAGAGATCATCAGTATTGTAGGAGAAAGTGGAAGCGGTAAGACCACCGTGATCCGTGCTGTTCTGGGGGCTCTCCCCGGAGCAGGCCGGGTAAGCTCGGGAGACATTCTTTTTCATGGAGAGTCTCTCCTGAAAAATACCGGAAATGAATGGAGAAAGATCCGTGGAAGTAAAATGTCCATGATCTTTCAGGATTGCGGAGGAACTTTAAATCCAATCCGTAAGATTGGCAGTCAGTATGTGGAATATATTCGTACTCATGAGTCTGTATCAAAACAGGAAGCCTGGAATAAAGCAGTTTCTATGCTTTCTAAAATGAGACTCCCTGATGTAGAGAATATTATGAATAGTTATGCATATCAGCTGTCCGGCGGTATGCGTCAGCGTGTCGGCATTGCAATGGCAATGACTTTTAATCCGGAACTTCTCCTGGCAGATGAACCTACCAGTGCACTGGATGTCACTACCCAGGCGCAGATTGTCCGTCAGATGATGGAACTTCGGGATGATTATGGAACAGGAATCATTATTGTCACACATAATATCGGTGTGGCGGCCTATATGGCAGATCAGCTGATCGTTATGCACCATGGCAAAGTGGTGGATCATGGAACGAGAGAAGAAGTCCTGAATAATCCGACCAGTGATTATACAAGAGAATTATTGGAGGCAGTGCCGGAAATGGAGGGAAAACGATATGTCTGAAAATCATGAGATCGTAATGCAGGCAAATCATATAGTAAAACAGTTCCCTGCTTCCCATGGAAGAATATTGACTGCCTGCAATGATATTAATCTTACAATGTATAAAGGGCGTACGCTTGGAATTGTCGGCGAGAGTGGCTGTGGAAAATCAACTTTTGTGCGCATGGTGATCTCACTTGACAAGCCGACGAGCGGTGAGATTCTTTATCATGGCAAAAACATTACTGCACTTTCAAAGAAAGAAACCTGGGAAAACCGCCAGAACCTTCAGATGGTTTTTCAGGACCCGCTGGCGTCCTTTAATCCGAAGATGAAGATAGGAGATATTCTCACAGAGCCATTGATGAATTACAAAAGGATCAAGCGAAGTGAGAGAGAGGCTAAGGCAAAAGAGCTTCTTCGTATGGTAGAGCTTCCGGAAGAATTTGTAGACCGTTATCCGCACAATATGAGTGGTGGCCAGAGACAGAGAATAAGTATTGCAAGAGCACTTTCTCTGGAACCGGAAATCCTGGTCTGTGATGAGGCGACTTCTGCGTTGGATGTTTCTGTACAGGAGTCTGTCATTGAACTTCTGGTGCGTCTGCAGAAAGAGAAGAATATCTGCATGATCTTTATCTGTCATGATCTTGCACTGATTCGATCCTTTGCTCATCAGATTGCAGTTATGTATCTGGGACATATCGTGGAAACAATTCCAGGTGAGGATGTTTCGGATCATGCAGTACACCCGTACACCAGGGCACTGGTTGGGGCACAGTTTTCAGTCCATATGGATCCGTCCCAAAAGATTGAGAGTATTGAAAGCGAAGCACCCAGCCCATTAGACGTACCGGTGGGCTGCCCGTTCCAGAATCGCTGTGAACATTGTATGGAACAGTGCAAAAGAGAAATGCCGGAACTGAAAGAAATTTCAGAGGGGCATGAAGTAGCCTGCTTTTATGTGGAAAAAATGAATGATCAGACAGGAGGAAATAAGTAATATGAAGAAAAAAATACTCGGTCTGACATTATGTGCAGCACTCTTAAGTGGAATGTGCACTTCGGTGTGTGCTGCAGCAGAAGACTATGGCGATGGAGAAGTCCATACGATCGGTGTTGCAATGTATGATCCGGATTCTGCCGAAATGGAAATGTTTGGAGATTATTATCGGGATTATATCGAAAAAGGATTTCCGGTAAAATTCATTTTTTCCGGAAAGATTACAGATACCCAGTCAGAATGTGATTTTATTGAAGAGGCAAAGGAAAACGGAGCAGAGGGAATCATTTCATTCGCCGGATTTGCAGATGGACTTCAGGATATCATAAAAACCTGTGAACAAGAAGAAATCTACTATGCACTGGGCTCTAACAGTGTGAGTGATGAAAACTATGAGGCTATCAAGGATAATCCGTGGTATATGGGTAGCGTTGGACCAGAACTTGAGGCTGTCTATGAGGCCGGATGCGATATGACGAATTTCTTTCTGGATAAAGGTGCCGGAAACATTGTGATCATGTCAGGAGGCGCTGCTTCTGGAAATCGTCTTCATCAGGTGCGAACCTGGGGCATGCTGAATACACTCGAAGAAAAAGCCGGACTTGTTCTTTCAGAATCAGCAGAAGAACTTTCTAAAACGAATGAGCTGACCGAGCTTTCGGATGAAGATGGAACTATACGTGTCACAATCTGCCCTGGGTATACGGAAGGCGGAGACGGACTCAAAAACCTTGAAGCGGCATTGTCATCAGGAAACTGTGACACTCTTATGAGTGCATTTCATGTATCATCATATCTGGATAAGATTTCTGCCAAAGAAAAAGAGCAGAACAGCAACATCATGGTGGGTGCGATCGACAGTTTTTCAGAACAGAACTTTGAGATCTTTAAAGAAAAAGATGCTTTTGGAAATGCCCCGATTGATTTTGTCAGAGGAAAATATGCTTCAATGGCTGGTCCGGCATTTGCGATGATCTACAATGCGATAACCGGGGCTTCGGATGCAGTCAAAGAGAATGGAGCGGCAGTACGTCTGTATCAGAACCTCTGGACTGCAAAATCAGAAGAAGAGTATATTGAGCTGTATGGTTATGCGACTGGAATTTATGAAAATGCATACAGCTGTGATGACCTGATACAGGTGATCCGACAGTTTAATGAAGATGCAGATCCGCAGAGCTTTAAAGAACTTACAGAGGCTTCTGATCTGGAAAGTGCAAAAGAGAGAATTTTTAATTAAAAAAACTTCCTGTTGTAAATGGCAGTATACCATGCAGCAGGAAGTTTTATTTATGAACTATTTTACGGTTCTTTTTTACTTCATACATTTTTTCATCTGCAAGATTGATGCAATCATTAAGGGAACGCTGCGGATCATCTGCGACCACAAAACCGATGCTGGCTTCGATTGAAAAATCCATACGATTGTTGGAAGACAGAATCTGAAGGGAATGAGTAATGTTCTGCTCCAGTTCATGCATTTGTGCATGGTCATGATCCGGAATCACACAGACAAACTCATCTCCGCCATAACGCATGCAAATGGAATTGGATGGACATTGCTGCTGGATCACGGAGGCAATGTTGCTGATCGCAAGGTTGCCCATGCCATGACCAAAATGGTCATTGATATATTTCAGGTGGTCAGCATCTATAAACATGATCCCTACGGGTTTACCGTGCTGGACATAGTGCTGATATGTAGGAATTGCCAGTCTTTCATATGCCATGCGGTTATAAAGTCCGGTGAGTGAATCCTGAAGATAAAGTTGTGAGAGCTGATTGTTTTTCTTGCGGAGGATCAGCTTGTTGTAAAGTGCCTCGATCGCAGTACAAAAAGTATTAAGTGTCCCAAATAGAAACTGATGACATAAGAGAAAATCGCAGTTCTCAAGGATCAGATATCCAATCTCGCGTTCACGAAAATGTATGGGAGAAAACAGATATACATTCTGCTTTTCAAAATCCGATGTATTTGGGAGCAGTGCACCGGTATAACGTTCCAGAGTTGTTGTTTCAGTGCCTGTGCGTGGGTAAACAACAGCCATTTGTTCAGGATAGCCTTGAGTCTGATAAAGATCATCTGGGATATCAGGAAGAACATCTATATTTTCGAGCAGAAAGATGTCTGGATTCATAAGCATAGAGAGATTGCCGCATTCATGAGTGGAAAGCCAGATATGCAGATGCTCGGCAAGCTCAGTAAAACTGGTACAGTCGAGAAGATAGCGGTCGAGTTCCATCATCCAGTTCTGCATATCACTTTGGTGGACTTCTGACATGATGCTGTCAGCAACATATTTTCCTCGTTTTGCAGGGTTTGCAGGGATACAGCCGCAGCTTTCCTGAAAAACATGAGTGACAGGCGCGTAAACATGCGTTGACGTCACTGAATTATCCCATATGTCACAAAAAAGCTCCATGGCGTTGTACATGATCTGGGTTTTGTAAAATCCAACAGTTGTGATGCGTGGGTTAAAGTAAGAGGCTTTGTTTTCATTATCATAACCTGTGACGATAAAATCTTCAGGAATCCTGTATCCGGAGTCGCGTGCTGCGAGGCAAAGACCAACCGCAATGTTATCGTTTGCGCAGACAAAAGCATCAGGCAGCAGATCCTTTTCTTTGAAATTATGAAAAGCCTGGATACCGGTTTCAATTTCATAATTCTGTCCCGCTGCACGCTCTGGTTCATATGCGATTCCGTGTCTGAGCAGGGATTCTTTATAAGCAAGAAAACGCTGCTGATTTTCATAACTTGTTTCTGGTCCGTGAACGTAATTGATGGTCCGGCAGTCATGAACAGTGATCAGATGTTCCATCAGTGCACTTGTGGCAGCATAGTTATCAATACCGGAAAAATACATTCCGGGAATTTCTTCAAGAAGAGATATGACTGGTACAGCTGCTCTTCTGGCAAAATCTATGATTTGGTTTTTGACATGTATATCCAGAATGTTGGAAAGATCCAGAAGGATACCGTCAAAGTTTGAAAGCTCCGGAAGCTGGACAATATTGTATTCACCTGTGTTAAAATTCTGGTCTTTACTGAAGTTGCCGAAGCAGTGAAAAACATATAGGTTGATATCGGTCGGATGTTCTGCCATATATTGACGATACCCGGTTATCCAGGCATAGGTGAAATATCGCTGCCATCCATCAGTAATAAGTGCTACCTTTTTCATTCGGTTATCCAATCTTAAAAAAATAGTCTATAGCTATTTACGCGTTGCGTTACGTGCTTTTTTTGCAAGATACATTTTTTCGTCAGCCTGATTGATATAGTCATTCAGTGAAATACGGGGATCCTCTGCCACAACAAATCCGATACTGGCCTCAATTGGAAATCCAATACCAGTGCTTAACGAAAGTACAGCAAGTGAATCGGTGATCTTTTGCTGTAGCTTAAGCATCATAGACTGATCATGATCAGGAATGATGCAGACAAATTCATCCCCTCCATAACGCATGAGGACAGAATTTACAGGACATTGCTGCCGCAAGACAGATGCAATGCTGCTGATCGCCATATTCCCCTTGTCATGTCCGAAATTATCATTAATATACTTCAGATGATCGGCATCTACAAACATGATTCCCGTTGGTCGGAGTTCAGACATGTTTTCCTGGAACATTGGAAGTGCCAGCTTTTCATATGCCATACGATTGTATAGCCCAGTCAGAGAATCATGGATATAAAGGTTTGAAAGCTGCCGGGTCTTTTTCTCCAGGATAAGTTTTCCGTAGAGCGATTCTATGGCTGTTCCAAAAGTTTTTAAAGTCTCAAACAGAAACTGATGTTTTGTAAGAAAATCACAGTTTTCAAGGACAAGATATCCGATTTCGCGTTCACGGAAATGAACCGGCGCAAAAAGGTAAAACTGCGAAGGCGCTGGAGTGCCGGCAAATGGAATGAGCTCGCCTTTTGAAAGATCAATCTGACCAGAAGGATTGTTGGACTGATGAGGGTGTACAATAGTCATACGATCAGGGTATCCGATACTCTGATACAGATCATCAGGTACCTCCGGGAGTTCTTCATGTTTTTCAAGGATAGAAATATCCGTGTTTAACAGCAGATACAAATTTCCACAGTTATGTTCAGCCAGCCAGGTATCCATATGATCTGCGAGTTCAGAGAAACTTGTGCAGTCCAGAAGAAAACGGTCGAGATCCATCATCCAGCTTAACATATTGCTCTGGCGTACCTCAGACAGAATCTGTTCAGTCACGAAGTTTCCGGGATCGGTCGGCCGTATCGATTCGCAGCCAGTGCTTTCACGATATATCCGCCGAGTGGGAGCAAATCGTTCGCTGCTTTTATTAGTGCCGTTCCAGATGTCATAAAGAAGACACAGTGCATTATACATAATGTCTGCCTTGGAAAAATCAATTGTTGTGATAGGTGGATCAAAATATATGGCTTTTTCAGTGTTATCAAATCCAGTAACCAGAAAATCTTTAGGAATGCTGTATCCTGCCTCCTGTGCTGCCAGACAGATACCAGCAGCAATATTGTCATTTGCGCACACAAAAGCCTCAGGAAGAACACCGTTATTCTGAAATTCGGTGAAAGCCCTGAGTCCGGTTTTTACTTCGTAATTATATTCATAAACACGCTTTGGATCAAACTTGATGCCATACTTACTGAGAGTGTCTTTGTAACCATGAAAACGCTGCAGATTCTCATAATTTCCAGGAATACCGCCTACATAATTAATGTATTTGCAATGGCGGTCAACAATAAGGTGTTCCGTGATGGTACAGATTGCCTGGTAGTCATCGATTCCTGAAAAATAGAAATCAGGAACCTGATCCAGAAGAGAAACAACAGGTACAGATGCCATCCGCGCTCGATCAGCAATTTCTTCCTTAAGTTCTCGGTCGGGAATTAGAGCAAGATCCAGAAGAATTCCGTCAAAATCAGATAGTTGTGGAAGTTTTGTTATATTATATTCACCGATATTATAATTAGGATCCTGACTGAAATCCCCAAAACAGTGAAAAGCATATAAATTTATATCAGAATGATGTTCGGCAATATAGCGTCGATAGCCCTCAATCCATCCATGAGTCACATAACGAGCCTGCCCGTTTGTGATCAGCGCAACTTTTTTCATGATAAGACTCCCACAGAACAATAATATGTCTATTATAACGGTTTTTGTCTGAAATTACCAGAGTTATCGTAAAAAACTGCGATTAATTGGTTATTGTTCACAGGGAATACTATTTGGGTTCTTTTCCGGCAGCAAAAACCATCATCATTTCATTGGTAAGACTGCTGTCGGTGTCCTGACCAATAATCTTGTCACGATCAAACCACTGAGCTACGGAAAGCTCTTCATGATCTACTGTGAGTGTATCATCTCCGTCTACATCGCAGAAAAATCCAAAAAGTAATGTGCCTGAGAAGGACCATGGCTGACTTTTATAATAGCGGAGATTTTTTACTTTCAGACCAACCTCTTCCATGACCTCGCGGTGGACAGTTTCTTCAATTGTTTCGCCAATTTCTGCGAAACCGGCGATCAGGGCATATTGTTTAAAGCTTCTGCCTTCGTATTTGGAGCAAATAATCTTGTCTCCATTCGTGATACCGACGATGACTGCCGGCATAAGTACCGGATATTCCTGATGGCCGCAGTCAGGACAGTACATCATACGTTCTTTTGTGTCGTGTTTCATAGCATGCCCGCAGCAGCCGCAATACCGACGACTTTTATACCACTGGTAAAGCTGATGTCCGGTGATTACAGCAAAAGAGAGATGCTGTGGATGGGCATAACGGAGCGAGCGAGTTTCGTAAAATTCATACCCAGGCAGCAGAGATGTATCAAGCCCCGGAATCAGATAAAAACGTTCCTCGTCGATAGAAAATAGATAAATGTAGTTTTCGTACAGATCAGACAGCTGACCTTCCAGTTCTTTAAAACGTGGAAGAGTAATAGTACTATCATTTTGATCTAAATGAAAAAAACACTTTCCATTATCGTAGGCCAGAATGATACTGTTTTCATCCGGTGCAACCGGTTTATATTCATTGTGATATATATGTGGATAGATGTCCTGAATCATAAAAAACCTCCTCGTGATAAAAATGTTTTCTGGTGTAACTATTCATAGGTAATATTCCGCGAGGTGTTTTGCCATAAATATGGCAAAATCCCGAGACATACGAGGCAAAATCCTATCACCGAAGGTGATTTGGAATGGATTTTGACCAAGTTGCTGTGAACGGAGTGAACAGTAACCTTCTGGTTATTCAGTATAGTTAAGTTAATAGGAAAAAGCAAGAAATGTACAGCTATAAATACATAAGAGAAATCAGTGTTGCCGTGAACAATAATGATTGATAAATTTATGTCAAAAATACTGTTTGGCATTGACAGGGCATAGGTGCTGTGCTATTATAATGTCAGTATAATTCCATATAGAACATATGAAGTGCTGACTGTAATCCGCGTAGCAGTCAGAAGAGGGAATCAGGTGAGAGTCCTGAGCGATCCGGTCACTGTAACAGAGGAGCGACTTTTCGATATCCCATTGTACAATTGTATGAGAAGGGGAAAAGGAGTGATGATCCTGAAGTCAGGAAACCTGCTTTGTATGGCGAGGTTAAACTTCCGTGTAAAGTGTAACAACCAACTTAGGGTATCCGCAACCCAAAGTGTTGTCTGCTTGTTGGAAGCAGGCATTTTTTTATGGAATTCGCCTGTTCGTATGAATTATACCATTATGTTTGTGGTGGCCGCCACAGACATATAACCCTCAAAGGGTATGATTAAATGGCAGGCGGTACTACTCCGGATGCATTCGTTCCCTCCGCATATTTGAACGGATTCATTGTCTACCCCGGAGCAGTATCGCAAATCCTCTAATAATTGCGTGTTAATGATGACCAGTTCGGCAGTGCCGTGACTGGATTTTTTTATATATAAAGCTGTTTGTGTCGAATTTTGAAAGAATTTTACGATGTTTTTTTATTGCCTTATAATGGAAAAGATGATAATTTGCAATTAACAGAATGCATTGTGTGTGGAAAAGTGAAAAATAATACAGAAAGCAAATTATACAATATGAAAGAGGTATAATGAAAAAACTAAAAATTGTTGCAGATAATTATGGGAATAAAGTAGCAATTTTACCGGATATCATATTCAGCAATAAACAGAACATTGATTGGAATGAGGTTGAATGTTATCTTCAAAGATATGTTGGAGAACTGATAGAGGTAATTGAAACAAAGGATAAAATTTATATTGGAAATAAATTCCCGGATGAGTACAGTAGCTCAAAATATACCAGGAAAATGAGGGGAGCCCGGGCGAAAGCTAAGGCAAATGCTGCACAAGGAATCAGAGAAATGGTAGAGATAGCAACACAAAAAACATTTCGTCCCAATTATAAAGAAAAACATTGTGGTGATGCTCAGAATGGATGGTATTATTATATAACAAGATTTGCGATACCGATTTATGACAATGAAAAAAATACAGGGGAATATAATGTATATTCTGCGAGCCTTGTAGTAAATCGGACATCTGCTAATAGAATGTATCTTTATGATATAGTGAATATAAAAAAAGAAGCGAGTAACCCACTCAAGACTAATGCTGAATAGTCAAGTGGTACAAAACCGCTTCTTATGTAAAAATAATATCATAAGGAAATGGAAGAAGTCAACAAGGGAGGTAAAAATAAATGGAGAAACCATATTGGGAAGGAAAACATTATGCATTTTTCAGCAACAAAGAATGTGAATATTTTCCGTGTCATGCGGGAGCAGATCCCGAGAATTTTAACTGTCTGTTCTGCTATTGTCCACTGTATGCGCTGGGGGATAAATGCGGCGGGAATTTCAGAATGACAGATAAGGGAATCAAAGACTGCACGAACTGCCAGCTGCCCCATAAGGCACAGAACTACGGCTATGTAACCGGGAAATATAGCGAGCTGGCGGAACTGATGAGGGAGATTCGGGAAGGAAAAAAGTGAAAAGAAGCTTTTGAAAGTTATGGCTTGAAGTAGATATACGCTCCGTTTACTGAACACGCTTCGTTTCCTAATTTCATACATGCGCTTATTTGCGATTGCTCCGCATAACTCGCTTCGCTCAGACAATGCTCCACAACCGCAGCTAGCATGTATGAAATATACGGAAGCCTCGCTGAGTTCTGTAAACGGAGCGTATTTTCCCTCCAGACAGAACGAATACAAACTCGTCATTGTGTCCGAATACCTTAAGATTTTACTTCTCCGCAAAAATAACATCAGTTCCGCTTTCCCACAACCGGGAAGGCCTCGCCCGACAGCGGTCGCAGGCCGTGAAAATTCCCCGGGGCGTGGTGGCACCACAAAGATGATACGGAAAATGAGAGAAGAGGAATTAGAGAAATTAATAGTATATATTCTATAGGCAAAAAGGTTAATAGAAAATATCATATTTTATTTTCATATTTCTATACACAGAAAAAGGAACAGTCTCCTGACATTTTGACTCAGCAAATTTCCGTAGATTCTGACTGCGCTAATGATGGCTGCGTTGCACTGTCTGAGCACCGTAAGGTGCGAGTTTGCAAAAGCAGTCATCGATAGATGTGCGGGAAGAATCCGGAAATGCAGCGTGTCAACGAGTCAGGAGACTGTTCACTTTTTCGTTATTTAATTATAGGATTTAAGTTTCCTACCTCTCACTCAGTATCATCTTCAACCGAGGAATATCATTATTCAGTATCATCCTCTCAGGAAACATCATCTCATGCACAAACTCCGCTGCATAAGTAAAATCTCCGATATGCTCCGCACCATGACTATCACTTGACAGCACGATCGGAATCTCATACTTCATACAATACTTCAGAATCTCTCTGTTATTATCTTTCGTATCCCCACGATATCCATAAGGTGCAAGCGATGCCTCATTGATCTCAAAAATAACCCCATTTTCTTTTGCACCGACTGCCAGAGTCTCGTAATCGACAGGAAAAGCCGGATTGTCACAATGACCAAGGACCTTGACACACGGATGAGTCATGGCATTGAGATAAGCACTGGTGTTTTCTTTGACGGATCCACTTCGGTAATTCTGCGCATGCATACTTGCAATCGCATAGTCCAGTTCTCCGAGCAGTTCATCATTCAGATCCAGATGTCCGTCAATATCCAGAATGTTCAGTTCCACTCCAAAAAGTAATTCGATTCCGAAACGCTTCTTTGGGGCATAAGTCAGGCTTCGGAAATAAGAAGAAGTACCTGCGGCAAGTGTGCCAGGACCATGATCTGTAATGCCAAGCAGTTTTAATCCTTTTTTTGAGGCAGCTTTTGCCATATCAGAAATTGTGCAGATGGTGCCGTGGCCACTTGCAATGGAATGCGTATGTATGTCAGAAAGGTACATGATGATCCCTCCTTAAACTCAAAAAATCAGCGTCTGTCAGCAATGATTGTGGCAGCAGATCGTTCTGTATGTCCAGTATGGCAGTCTGTTTTGCAAAAGTCAACTGAAAAATCATCTTCCAAATAAAAACCAACACAAAACAAACAAAAACCACAACAAAAACCGCATAAAAAACAGACGAATAATGTTGGATTTCGTTGACATATAAAAGCCTGTAAGGTATAATGATTTTATATGAATCGTGGGGCCAAAGCGCCTTTTGATTGCATATGAGCTATGGTGCCAGAGACACCATAAGAAAGGAGAAGCGTGGAGATGTTTAATACCACAGATGTTCCAAAGTCATCCAGGATTCCGAAGTTGGTCGAGGCACTTTATGCCAATATGCCGGTTATTGAATCTGCCAGAGCAAAGCTGCTTACTGAATCATATAAGGCTACAGAAGGTCAGCCGATGATCACAAGGCGTGCGGAAGCTTTTGCCCATATTCTCCGTAATATCCCGATCATTATTCGTGATAATGAACTGATCGTTGGAAGCAGTACGATTGCACCGAGAGGATGTCAGACTTTCCCGGAATTTTCCTTCCAGTGGCTGGAAGATGAACTGGATACCGTTGAAACGAGGAGCGCGGACCCGTTTTATATTGCAGAAGAAACCAAGCAGGAGTTGAGAGAAGTACATAAATACTGGAAAGGTAAGACATCCAGTGAACTTGCTACATCCTATATGACTCCGGAAGCAATCAAAGCTATCGAACATAACATTTTTACACCAGGTAACTATTTCTATAATGGTGTAGGACATGTGACCGTCAAATATGGCGAAGTACTTGCCATCGGTTACAAAGGAATCATAGATAAAGCACAGGCAGAACTGGAAAAATGCCAGGTTGGAGATGCAAATTATGTTACAAAGAGTCATTTCCTGAATGCGGTGATCCTTTCCTGCCAGGCTGTTATTGAATATGCGGAGCGTTATGCCGAACTGGCTTCCCAGATGGCAGCAGAGTGCACGGATCCTGTACGTAAGCAGGAACTGCTTCAGATTTCGCAGAACTGCAGCCGCGTGCCTGCAAACGGAGCAACCAGCTTTTACGAAGCATGCCAGTCCTTCTGGTTTGTACAGCAGCTGCTCCAGATGGAGTCCAGCGGACATTCCATTTCACCTGGACGTTTTGATCAGTATATGTATCCTTATTATAAAGCAGATCTTGACAAAGGCCTGATCACAAGAGAAACGGCACAGGAACTCATCGACTGTATCTGGGTTAAGCTGAATGATCTGAACAAGTGCCGTGATGAAGAGTCGGCAAAGGGATTTGCAGGATACAGCCTTTTCCAGAACCTGATCGTCGGTGGACAGAACAAATACGGTGAGGATGTGACAAATGACCTTTCTTTCATGTGTATTGAAGCATCCAAACAGGTATTTCTGCCGCAGCCGTCACTTTCCATTCGTGTATGGAACGGTTCACCGCATGAACTTCTGATCAAGGCAGCAGACCTTACAAGAACAGGTATCGGATTACCGGCTTATTATAATGATGAAGTGATCATTCCGGCACTGCAGAACAGAGGACTGACACTGGAAGATGCCAGAGAATATAACATCATCGGATGTGTAGAACCTCAGAAGTCCGGTAAGACAAATGGCTGGCATGATGCAGCATTCTTTAATATGTGTCGTCCACTGGAAGTTGTTTTTGCAAATGGAATGGACAAAGGTGAACAGATCGGCGTTCAGACCGGCGATGTCACACAGATGACAAGCTTTGAAGAATTTTATGATGCCTATAAGACACAGATGGAATACTTTATTTCACTTATGGTCAATGCAGATAATGCAATCGATGTGGCACATGCAGAAAGATGCCCGCTTCCGTTCCTGGCTTCTATGCTAGATGACTGTATACAGCGTGGACTTACTGCAGAACAGGGCGGTGCTGTTTATAACTTCACCGGCCCGCAGGGATTTGGTATTGCCAATATGGCAGATTCTCTGTATGCGATCCGCAAGCTTGTATACGAGGATAAGAAAGTTTCCATGAAAGAATACAAAGAGGCTCTGGCATGGAACTATGACAAAGGCCTTGATGAACAGTCCGCGGCAGATATGACTGAAATGATATTGAAAGGAATGCAGGATGGCGGTATGCAGGTCAATACTGATACAGCAAAAGCTGTTCTTGAAACAGTTATGAGACTGAAACCATCCGAAGAACAGGTTCGCAGATTCGCAGAAATCCATCATATGATCGATGAAGTTCCGAAATTCGGAAATGCAATTGATGATGTGGATTATTTTGCGAGAGATGTTGCCTATACATATACCCGCCCGTTACAGAAATACCATAATCCACGAGGCGGACAGTTCCATGCAGGACTTTATCCGGTATCAGCGAATGTCCCGCTTGGCGGACAGACCGGTGCAACACCGGACGGACGTTATGCACATACACCGGTTGCAGATGGTGTATCACCATCAGCAGGTAAAGATGTCAACGGACCGACCGCAGCTGCGACATCTGTTTCCAGACTGGACCATTTCATTGTATCCAATGGAACACTGTTTAACCAGAAATTCCATCCATCTGCACTTGCAGGAAGGGAAGGACTGGAAAAATTCGTTGCACTGATCCGTACGTTCTTTGATCAGAAGGGAATGCATATGCAGTTCAATGTTGTTGACAGAGAAACACTGCTTGATGCACAGAAACATCCGGAGAAATATGCACATCTGGTTGTTCGTGTTGCCGGTTACAGTGCATTGTTTACAACACTGTCCAAATCTCTTCAGGATGATATTATCAGAAGAACGGAGCAGGGCTTCTAAGAGGTAAAGTATGAACTATTTACAGACAAAAGGCCGTATTTTTGACATCCAGCGGTATTCTATCCATGACGGACCGGGAATCCGTACGATCGTTTTTCTGAAAGGATGCGTGCTGAGGTGCAAATGGTGCTGTAACCCGGAGTCGCAGGAATACAAAATCCAGACGATGAAAGTTCTCGGCGAAGATAAGGTGATCGGCAGAGATGTGACAGTAGAGGAGATGATCGAAGAAGTAGAAAAAGATCGTCCATACTACTGGCGCTCCGGAGGAGGACTTACTCTTTCGGGAGGTGAGAGCCTCTGCCAGCCGGAATTTGCCAGAGACCTTCTTCGTGCCGCGAAAGAACGAGGGATCAATACGGCGCTTGAAAGCATGGCATGTGCACCATTTGAGACAATCGAGACGATTTTACCGTATCTGGATCTGTATCTGATGGATATCAAGCACACCAATCCGGCAAAACATAAAGAATTTACCGGCAGACCGAATGAGCTTATGATGGAGAATGCACGTAAGGTTGCACTTTCTGGCAAATGTAAACTGATCATTCGTGTTCCCGTCATCCCGACATTTAATGATACAGTAGAAGAGATTCAGGGAATTACTGAATTTGCCAATACTCTTCCGGGAGTAGAACAGCTTCATCTGCTTCCGTACCACAGACTTGGTCAGGATAAATATGTTGGACTTGGAAGACCATATTTAATGGAAGGAATCCTCCCACCTACCAATGAACATATGCAGACACTGAAAAAAGCGGCAGAATCCGTAAGCTCACTGCATGTTCAGATTGGTGGTTGATAAAGAAAACAACAAAAACAACATTTTTATCGGGATAAAAACAACATAAAACAACGATAAATTCTTGACAATCTTGTTTATAAGGAGTAAAATCTCCTTAGAAATACAATAAAACCAAAGTGGTTGTCCAGGGCTGGATTTCAGCTGGCGGGCAGCTGCAAAAAACCAAATTGCTTTAGGAGGAAAATAAGCATGGTAAACGAATTTGAAATCAAAAAACAGATCTGTGACATTGGAAGACGTATCTACAACCGTAACATGGTTGCAGCTAATGACGGAAACATTTCCGTAAAACTGAATGACAACGAATTCCTTTGCACACCAACAGGCGTATCCAAAGGATTTATGACTCCGGAGTTCATCTGTAAAGTAGATGCTCAGGGTAACGTAATCCAGGCTAACCCGGGATTCAAACCATCTTCTGAGATCAAAATGCATATGAGAGTATATCAGAAGAGACCAGACGTAGGATCTGTAGTACATGCTCATCCGATTTATGCTACATCCTTTGCAATCGCTGGTATCCCGCTTACACAGCCGATCATGCCAGAAGCAGTTATCGCTCTTGGATGCGTTCCGATCGCTGAGTACGGTACACCTTCCACAATGGAAATTCCGGATAATCTTGAAAAATATCTTCCATACTTCGATGCAGTTCTTCTTGAGAACCACGGAGCTCTTACATGGAGCACAGACCTGAACGCTGCATACATGAAGATGGAATCTGTAGAATTCTATGCACAGCTGCTGTATCAGAGCAAACTGCTCGGTGGCCCGAAGGAATTCGATAAAGAAAACATCAAAAAACTGTATGAGATCCGTCGTAAATTCGGTATGCCAGGAAAACATCCTGCAAGCCTTTGCCAGAACAAAGATGGCGTAAACTGTCATAACTGTGGCGGCGCTTGCCATAACGAAGATTACAAACAGTTCCCGGGATATCAGTATGATTTCGTTGGCGGTGACTGTTCAAAAGAAGCAGCTCCGGCAGCAAACGCAGACGCTGAACTTGTAGCAAACATCACAAAACAGGTTATGGCACAGCTTGGAATGAAATAAGATATCTGAACTTCAGATAATCGGTAGACATTAAAGGAGGACAATCTCATGCCAATCAGTGAGAGCATGGTACAGGATATTGTACAGGAAGTAATGGCAAAAATGCAGATTGCAGATGCTCCGACCGGAAAACATGGTATCTTCAAAGATATGAACGATGCAATTGAGGCTGCTAAGAAGTCTGAACTGATCGTTAAGAAGATGTCCATGGATCAGAGAGAAAAAATCATCACCTGCATCCGTAAAAAAATCAAAGAAAATGCAGAGATCATGGCTCGTATGGGTGTTGATGAAACAGGAATGGGTAACGTTGGAGACAAAATCCTGAAACATCATCTCGTAGCAGACAAAACACCTGGTACAGAAGACATCACAACAACTGCATGGTCTGGAGACAGAGGACTTACTCTGATCGAGATGGGACCTTTTGGTGTAATCGGTGCGATCACACCTTGTACCAACCCGAGTGAAACAATCCTCTGCAATACAATGGGTATGCTGGCAGGCGGAAATACAGTAGTATTCAACCCGCATCCGGCAGCAATCAAGACTTCTATCTTCGCAATCAATCTGGTTAACGAAGCTTCCCTCGAAGCTGGCGGACCTGACAACATTGCAGTAACAGTAGAAAAACCTACCCTTGAAACAAGCAATATCATGATGAAACATAAAGATATCCCGCTTATCGCAGCAACAGGCGGCCCTGGCGTTGTTACAGCAGTTCTTTCCTCCGGAAAAAGAGGAATCGGAGCTGGTGCTGGTAACCCACCGGCAGTTGTTGATGAAACAGCTGATATCCGTAAAGCAGCTCAGGACATCGTAAACGGATGTACATTCGATAACAACCTTCCATGTATCGCAGAGAAGGAAGTTGTTGCTGTATCTTCTGTAGTTGATGAACTGATGCACTACATGCTGACAGAAAACGACTGTTATCTGGCTTCCAAAGAAGAACAGGACAAATTAACAGAAGTTGTTCTGGCAGGCGGTAAACTGAACCGTAAATGTGTAGGTCGTGATGCAAGAACACTTCTTTCCATGATCGGAGTAAACGCACCGGCAAATATCCGCTGCATCATCTTCGAAGGACCGAAGGAACATCCGCTGATCACAACAGAACTTATGATGCCAATCCTTGGAATCGTAAGAGCAAAAGATTTTGATGATGCTGTAGAACAGGCTGTATGGCTTGAACATGGCAACCGTCATTCAGCACACATCCATTCAAAGAATGTTGATAACATTACCAAATATGCGAAAGCAATCGATACTGCAATCCTTGTTAAGAATGGCCCATCCTATTCAGCACTTGGATTTGGTGGAGAAGGTTACTGTACATTCACAATTGCAAGCCGTACAGGAGAAGGTCTTACAAGTGCAAGCACATTCACCAAGAGACGTCGCTGCGTAATGTCTGACAGCCTTTGCATTCGCTAAACAGGAGGAAATATTAAAATGGATATGAACAATGTAAATATCGAAGAAATCGTTAAACAGGTACTTTCCGGAATGACCGGAAATGCACCGGCTGCAGCTCCTGCAGCAGCACCGGCAGCTCCTACAGCTGATCCGGTAATCCCGAAAACAGCACATGTTGCAATGCTTACAGCACTGGAACATTATGAAATCAAAGAATTCCCGATGCCGGAAGTTGGAGATGACGACATCCTTGTTAAAGTAGAAGGCTGTGGTATCTGCGGAACTGACGCACACGAATTCAAGAGAGACCCATTCGGACTGATCCCTGTAGCACTTGGCCACGAGGGAACTGGTGAAATCGTAAAAATGGGTAAAAACGTTAAAGTCGATACAGCTGGTAAACCAGTTAAAGTTGGTGACAAAGTTGTTACATGTATGATCTTCAAAGATGATCCGGAAATCACAATGTTCGACCTCAACAAGAAAAACGTTGGTGGAGCAGACGTATACGGACTTCTTCCGGATGATGATGTACATCTTAACGGATGGTTCTCTGATTACATCCTGATCAGAGGAGGATCCTTCGGATCTACATTCTTCAACGTAAGTGATCTGGATCTGGATTCCCGTATCCTGATCGAGCCATGTGCAGTACTGATCCATGCAGTAGAAAGAGCAAAAACAACAGGAATCCTGAGATTCAACAGCAGAGTTGTTGTTCAGGGATGCGGACCGATCGGTCTTATCTGCATCGCTATCCTTCGTACTATGGGTATCGAAAACATCTGTGCAGTAGACGGAAACGCAAAACGTCTTGCCTTTGCTAAGAAGATGGGCGCTGATGTATCTGTTGATTTCACACAGTACAAAGGAATTGAAGCTCTTACAGAAGCTGTTAAAGAAGCTCAGGGCGGACATCTTGCAGACTTTGCATTCCAGTGTACAGGAAACCCGCACGCTCATGCAAACATCTACAAATTCATCCGCAATGGTGGTGGACTTTGCGAGCTTGGTTTCTTCATCAATGGTGGAGATGCAACAATCAACCCACACTTCGATCTGTGTTCCAAAGAAATCAACCTGGTTGGTTCCTGGGTATACACACTGAGAGATTATGCAACAACATTTGATTTCCTTAAGAGAGCAAAAGCAATCGGACTTCCGATGTCTGATCTTATCACAGACAGATTCCCGCTTGAGCAGATCAATGAGGCACATCAGACAAACCTTGCAATGACAGGTCTTAAGATCGCGATCATCAATAAATAATTCCGGAATCCGGAAATAAAGGAGAAGCAAAATGGCAGAAGCTGTAGGAATTTTGGAAGTGTTTGGGCTGGCAACAGCCTTTGTAGCGGCAGATGCAGGATGCAAGGCAGCTAATGTCCGCCTGGAGGTGTTCGACAAGAACAAACCTGCAAACGCTGACAGCCTGCCAGTACCGCTTCTGGTATGCATCAAATTCCGCGGAAGCGTCGAGGACGTGACCGCCGCTGTGGAAGCAGGAATGGCAGAAGCAAACCGGAGAACTGGTGTAGTGCAGCACTACGTAATCCCGAATCCGACAGAGGATACGGTAAAGATGCTGAAAATCAGTGCCCTGGATAAAAGCTGACAGCTGATATCCCTGGCATAGACAAATCAATTAACAAACAATGATTCAGGAGGAAGAAACAATGGCACAGGAAGCTTTAGGAATGGTAGAAACCAGAGGACTGACAGCAGCGATCGAAGCAGCAGATGCAATGACAAAAGCAGCAGAAGTAGCACTGGTAGGAACAGAGAAAATCGGATCCGGACTGGTAACAGTTATGGTACGCGGTGATGTCGGAGCAGTTAAAGCAGCAGTAGAAAGCGGAAGCGCAGCAGCATCCAGACTTGGAGAACTGGTTGCTACACATGTAATTCCGAGACCACACAACGACGTAGAAAAAATTCTTCCAAAAATCTGATAAGCTACATAATCTTATCTGAAGGAGTTCGCTCATGAGTAAAGCATATGGTTTTATCGAAATCACAGGTGTCGTAGCTGCAATCAATGCACTCGATATCATGTGTAAAACTGCAGACGTTGAGCTGGCGTCATGGGAACGTAAGCTGGGCGGACGACTGGTAACTCTTATTATACAGGGCGATGTATCAGCGGTGAATGAAGCAGTCGAAGCCGCTGTAGCAGGCGCAATTAAGAAACCGGCGAGTTATGCAGTGATCGCACGACCACACGAGGAAATCGTTAAACTCGTAGAGTTAAGTGCAAGCCGTTGGAAGAAAAAAACTGACGAAACAGAAAATAAATAATTCAATTTTCATTAATCCATAAGGAGGAAACAATCATGACACAGGAAGCTTTAGGAATGGTAGAAACAAGAGGACTTACAGCAGCAATCGAGGCAGCTGACCAGATGTGCAAAGCAGCTAACGTAGCACTTGTTGGAACAGAAAAAATCGGATCCGGACTGGTAACAGTTATGGTTCGTGGAGATGTTGGAGCTGTTAAATCTGCAGTAGAAAGCGGAAGCGCAGCAGCATCCAGACTTGGAGAACTCGTTGCTACACACGTAATCCCGAGACCACACACAGACGTAGAAAAAATCCTTCCGGTACTGAAATAATCAAATTTCCCGATAACGGAAGAAAGCAGGTGTAATCTTGGAATCAAAAAACATCGAACTGATCACAAAGATGGTTATCGATGCCATCAATAAATCAGAAGATAAAGGCAACGGCTTTATGGTTCCAATCGGTGTTTCTGCAAGACACGTTCACCTGACACAGGAGCACGTTGAAGCTTTATTCGGACCAGGATATCAGCTTACTAAGAAAAAAGATCTGATGGGCGGACAGTTTGCATCAAACGAAACTGTTACGATCATTGGTCTGAAGCTTCGTGCAATCGAGAACGTGCGTGTTCTCGGACCTGTCAGAAGCGCAACGCAGGTTGAAGTATCTGCTACAGATGCTATCAAACTTGGAATGAATGTTCCGGTACGTATGTCCGGTGACATTGCAGGAAGTGCACCGATCGCAATCGTTGGACCGAAGGGTGCTATTTATCTGAAAGAGGGATGCATTGTGGCTATGCGTCACATCCACATGTCTCCGAAGGATGCACAGGCAGCCGGAGTGAAAAACGGTGATATCGTATCTGTTAAAGCAGATAACGAGCGCGGAACAATCTTTAATCAGGTAGCTATCCGTGTAGACGACAGCTTTACACTGGAAATGCACATTGATACAGATGAAGCAAATGCAGCAAAGATTGCCACAGGCAATACAGTTACCATCATAAAGTAAATAATTCCTCAGGATCAGCCGGTGGCAGATACGCCACCGGCATAGAGGGATTACAGATATAATCAATGCGGAGGCACACACATGATAGTAGGTAAAGTAGTTGGAAGTATTGTTTCCACACGAAAAAGTGACAAGTTGATAGGACAGAAATTCATGATCGTGGAGCCGGTGCATCATATGAAGAATGACTTATCCCAGATCGTTGCAATCGATATTATCGGAGCAGGAATCGGGGAATATGTGTTGGTGGCACAAGGAAGCGCAGCAAGAATAGGCTGCGGCGAAGAAACAGCACCGATCGATGCGGCAATAGTCGGAATCGTCGATGATGGTGCAGGATTGGAGTAACGCCATGGAAATCAAAGATTTACAGAAAATTATGCAGGACAATGGTGTTGTAGGTGCAGGTGGTGCCGGATTCCCGTCATATGCCAAGCTTACAGACAAGGCGGACACAATTCTTATGAACTGTGCCGAGTGTGAACCATTGCTGAAACTTCACAGACAGCTGCTTGAAAAACATGCATATGAGATCATGAAAACATTCCATACAGTTATGGAGACCGTAGGAGCTTCTCAGGCTATCATCGGAATCAAAAGATCTTATGTACAGACGATCAAAGCGCTGCAGCAGCACATTGAAGAATTCCCTGGTCTGAAACTTCATCTTCTTGATGAAGTATATCCGATGGGCGATGAAGTTGTGCTGATCTATGAAGCTACCGGACGTGTTTGCAGACCTGGCGGACTGCCGATTGAGCAGGGCGTCATCGTATTTAACGTAGAGACGATCTACAATGTATACCAGGCAATGGAATCCCAGAAACCTGTTACAGAAAAATACGTATCAGTCGTAGCAGAAGTTGAACATCCGGTTACAGTTAAAGTACCGCTTGGATGTACTTTAGACGAAGTAGTAGCACAGGCTGGTAATATTACTACCAAAGATCCTGTTTATTTTGTTGGCGGACCTATGATGGGACGTATCGGCAGCGGAGCAGATCCGGTGACCAAAACAACAAACGCTGTTCTCGTTCTTCCAAGAGATCATCAGATCGTAATGAAAAAACAGAGAACATCAGCAATAGATTTAAAACGTGCAGCATCTATCTGCTGCCAGTGTAATACCTGTACGGACCTTTGTCCGAGACATAATCTTGGACATCCGATCGATCCGGCCCGCTTTATGAGAGCAGCATCTGCCGGAGATTTCAGAGATGTAAATCCATACATCGATTCTGCATTCTGCAGTTCCTGCGGTGTATGTGAAATGTATGCCTGCCCGCAGAGTCTGGCACCAAGAACACTTCTTGCAGACATGAAGGGCGGACTTCGCAAAGCAGGTATCAGACCTCCTCAGGGAGTACAGCCGGTACCGGTACAGCCTTCACGTGAATATCGTAAGGTTCCGGAAGAACGTCTGATGGCTCGCCTTGGACTGACCAAGTATGATAAGGATGCACCGATGGATGAGAACGTAGTTCCGGTATCCAAGGTTAAGATCCTTTTAAGCCAGCATATCGGCGCACCGGCACAGGCAATTGTGAAAACAGGCGACATGGTAACCAAGGGACAGATGATCGCACAGCATGCTGACGGATTAAGCGTAAGCATTCATGCAAGTATCTCTGGTAAAGTAACTGAAGTAACAGACCGCCACATCATAATTGCAGCAAAGTAGAAAGGACGTGCAGAAAATGAGTAAAGCAATCGGAATGATTGAATTTAAAACCACTGCCACAGGTATCACAGCAGCGGATGCCATGGTTAAGACATCTGAAGTAGAGATCGTCGAGGCACAGACCGTATGTCCGGGAAAATATATTGCAATTATCACAGGCGATTTAAGTGCAGTAAAAGCAGCAGTTGACGCTGCAGTAACTACTTACGAGGACAAATGCATCGACAGTTTTGTACTTGGTAATCCTCATGAGTCTCTCTTCCCGGCTATGTATGGAACAACACAGATCGAGGGGATCAGCGCTCTGGGAATCCTTGAAACATATGATGCAGCTTCTATCATCGAAGCAGCTGACCAGGCAGCAAAAACAGCAATCGTAGATGTTATCGAATTACGTATTGCAAAAGGTATGTGTGGAAAATCCTACATGCTTCTTACCGGAGAAGTTTCTGCAGTAGAAGCTTCCATCGAAAAAGCAAAACAGCTTGTAGCATCCAAGGGAATGTATCTGGATTCTTCAGTAATTGCTCATCCGGATCAGAGAATGATCGATTCTATTCTTTAATGAATTAAAAGAAATAAAATAAATGTTCTCAAAAGGGGGCAAAGTAAATGCTGGCATTAGAAAGACGAAATTTAATTCTTGAGAAATTACAGGCTGAGAAACGGGTCGTTGTAAGCGAACTCAGTCAGCTTTATGAGGTTTCTGAAGAAACAATTCGCCGTGACCTCGACAAGCTTGAAAAAGAGGGACTGGCCACCAAAAGTTATGGTGGTGCTGTTATAAATGAGGATGTAAGCATTGACTTGCCCTTTAATATTCGAAAAAACCAGAATGTAAGCGGCAAACAGCAGATGGCTGATATAGCAGCCTCTCTGGTGCAGGAAGGTGATCATATTTTTCTTGATGCAAGTACCACTGCAGTATTTATTGCAAAGGCACTGAAAGAAAAAGAAAGACTCACCGTGATCACCAATTCCATGGAGATCCTTCTGGAATTATCTGATGTTTCGGGATGGAATATCATTTCCACCGGTGGCGTTATGAAAGAGGGATATCTTGCTTTTCTTGGTTCAAAGACAGAAGATGCGATTCGTTCCTATTATGTGGACAAAGTAATCATCTCCTGCAAGGCACTGGATCATGAATGGGGGATCATGGAATCGCAGGAAGCTTTTGGCACGACCAAAAAAGCAATGATTGCGTCCGGCCGTGAGAAGATTCTGGTAGTTGACAGTACAAAATTTGATCAGACCGCATTTTCCGTTGCAGGAAAACTGCGGGATATAGATGTGGTTGTAACAGACAGGAAGCCGTCTGAGAAGTGGCTGGCACATTTTGCCGAAGAAGGCGTAGAGTGCCGTTATCCTGGTATGCGGCCATAGAAAGGAAGCAACAGATATGAAGACCTTTGGAATGAAAACAGTCATTCATTTTGGAGATAATGCTCTGGATCGTCTGAGAGAGATTCCATACAAACGAGTACTCATCATTACAGATCCTTTTGTAGTACAGAGCAAAATGATTGATCTTATCACAGAGCCTTTGGCAAAAGGCGGCATTGAATACGATATTTTCAGCAACGTAGTACCAGATGCTCCAGTAGATAAAATTGCAGACGGAGTTAAGAAGTTCTTAAGCTATCAGCCGGAAGCAGTTATCGCTGTTGGCGGTGGTTCTGCTATTGACTCTTCTAAAGCAATCCGTGAGTTTGCACTGAAGATCAATAACTACGGTAAAGTAGGACTGATTGCCGTTCCAACTACCAGCGGAACTGGTTCAGAGGTTACATCCTTTGCGGTCGTAAACGATACAGAAGCAAAAGTAAAATATCCACTTGTTTCACCAGACCTTACAGCAGATGAAGCAATCCTGGATGCAGAATTAGTTAAAAGTGTACCGCCGGCTATTACAGCAGATACAGGTATGGACGTATTTACCCATGCGCTGGAATCCTATGTTAGCACAGGTCATAATGAGTTTTCAGCAGCACTTGCAGAAAAAGCGATGGAGATCTGCGGCGTATTCCTTCTGAGAGCTTATCTTGATGGAAGCGATATGCATGCAAGACAGAAAATGCATGTAGCATCCTGCCTGGCAGGTCTTTCCTTCAATACAGCGGGCCTTGGAATTACACACAGTATGGCTCATCAGCTTGGTGCACAGTTCCATATTCCTCATGGAAGAGCTAATGCAATGCTTTTACCTCATATCGTTGAGTTTAATGCAAATATCAACAAGAGAAGCAGAAGCCAGAAAACATATCTTCCTGCAGTAGAAAGATATGCATCTGTAGCACATATCCTGGGACTGAGCAATTACAACCAGGTAATGAGTGTTCGTTCTCTTGTAAACTGGATTCAGTTTATGCAGAAGGAAATGAACATTCCTATGACAATCCAGGAGATTGGAACTATCAGCCCGGACGAATACTTCGGAGCAATTGATAAGATGGCAGATGCAGCGCTTGCGGATGCGTGCACGCCAAGCAATCCAAGAACCCCGACCAAAGAGGATATTATGAAGATTTACAAGAAACTCTGGTCTTTCTAATTTTATAAAACATGACTTTTCCAGGAAGGTAGACCTATGAAAAGATCGAAAAGAATAGAGGTTTTGGATCAGAGACCGGTCAACAAAGATGGATTCATCGATGAATGGCCGGAAATGGGATTTGTGTCAATGCACAGCCCATACGATCCAAAACCTTCTGTAAAAATAGAAGATGGTATTATCACAGAACTGGACGGAAAGAAACGCGATGAGTTTGATTTTCTGGACCAGTTCATTGCTGATTATGCGATCCGTGCGGACCGGGCGGAAGCATCCATGGCAATTCCATCACTGGAGATTGCCAGAAAGATCGTGGACATTCATGTATCACGAAAAGAAATACTGGAAATTGTTTCCGGTATCACACCGGCCAAAATGGTTGAAGTAATTAATTATCTGAATGTTGTTGAGCTGATGATGGGCATGCAGAAAATGCGTGCCAGAAAAGTACCTGGAAACCAGGCTCATATCACGAACCTGAAAGATGATCCGGTTCAGATCGCAGCAGACGCAGCAGAAGGAGCTCTTCGAGGCTTCAGTGAAGAAGAGACAACAATGGGTGTTGCCAGATATGCACCGTTCAGTGCCATGGCACTTCTGATCGGATCTCAGACAGGCCGTCCGGGTGTTCTGACGCAGTGTTCTGCGGAAGAGGCAACGGAACTTGAACTTGGTATCCGAGGCCTGACAACGTATGCAGAAACACTTTCTGTATATGGTACTGAGAAAGTATTTATTGATGGTGATGACACCCCATATTCCAAAGCATTTCTGAATTCTGCCTATGCATCACGTGGACTGAAGGTACGTTTTACATCAGGAGCAGGATCTGAAGTCCTGATGGGAAGCAGTGAAAAGAAATCTATGCTTTATCTGGAATGCCGCTGCCTTTATGTTACAAAGGGCTGTGGAAGCCAGGGAATCCAGAATGGTTCAGTAAGCTGTATCGGTGTTGCTGCCGGTGTTCCGGCGGGTATCCGTGAAGTTATGGGAGAGAATCTGGTTGCAGCACTTCTCGGACTCGAGTGTGCATCTTCCAATGACCAGAGTTTCTCAAACTCCGATATGAGAAGAACAGCAAGAACCATGCTGCAGTTTATGCCGGGAACAGACTTTATTTTCTCCGGATATGCAGCAGAACCAAACTACGACAATATGTTCGCGGGATCCAATTTTGATGCCGAGGACTTTGATGATTATAATGTTTTACAGAGAGATATGCAGGTGGATGGCGGTCTTCGTCCTGTTACAGAGGAAGATGTCATCCGTGTCCGTCATGAAGCAGGCAAAGCTGTTCAGGCAGTCTTTAAATATCTGGGCCTTACAGAAGTGACAGATGAGCAGGTTGAAGCAGTTACCTATGCGCATGGAAGCAAAGATACACTCAAACGAGATGTGGCATCCGACCTTATGGCTGCAGATGACATGATGAAGAGAGGTATCACGGGAATTGATGTAGTCAAAGCGCTTGCGGAGAGTGGCTATACTGTTCTTGCAGACAATATTCTTAACATGTTGAAACAGAGAGTGATCGGTGATTATATGCAGACGGCAGCAATCCTGGATAAAAATTTCCAGGTAATGTCCGGAGTAAATACACCAAACGATTACATGGGACCGGGAACCGGTTATCGGGTTTCAGGTAAGCGTTGGGAGGAGATCAAAGCGATTCCTCACAGAATCAACGCAAATGATATTTAAGGAGGTGCACCATGGAAGTAAATGAGCAGCTGGTACGTGCCGTAACACAGGCAGTCGTTGCACAGCTTATGGCATCCGATGCACAGCCTCAGAATGTGAGCAGTACACCGGAACCGGCAGGAACGGGAAGTTTTGCCGGAAAAACAAGAATGCGCCCAAAACATTCTTATGAAGGTGCGGTAAGAGCCGCAAAGGGCACTGATCCGAAAGAAGTTGTGATCGGAGTCGGAGCAGCATTCCAGACGGAGATCACCAAGACGATGAGCGGCATTCCGCTGGATGAAGTTCTTCGTAATATCCGTGCAGGAATTGAGGAAGAAGGCATGACATCAAGAATTGTCAAAGTGCTGGACACTTCAGATGTTGGCTTTATGGGACTGGAAGCAGCGAAGCTTTCCGGATCCGGAATCGGCATCGGTCTGCAGTCAAAAGGAACAACAGTCATCCATCAGAAAGATTTGTATCCACTGTCTAATCTGGAGCTTTTTCCACAGGCACCACTGATGGATCTGGATACCTATCGTAAGATTGGTCGTAATGCTGCCAAATATGTAAAAGGCGAAAAGGTAACACCGATCGAATGTACCAACGATCCAATGGTACGTGCAAAATATCAGGTAAAAGCAGCACTTCTTCATATTATTGAGACAGAGCAGCTGGATCCGGAAAAAGGCATGATTGAATGGGAGGGTACAAAATGAGCAGCTATCCTTTAGGGCAGAGTGAAGCGGATACTATTACTTCAAGAACCGGTAAGAAACTTTCTCAGATTACCCTTGATGAGGTAAAAAAAGGCAATGTCACAGCAGATGACATCAAGATTTCCGCTGAAACATTAAAAAAACAGGGACAGGTTGCAAGAGAAGCAGATAATCCAACTATGGATGCGAATTTTCAGCGTGCAGCTGAACTTGTCAATGTACCTGATGATATTATTCTTGATATGTATAACAAACTGCGTCCGAATCGTTCAACCAAGAAAGAACTGATTCTGATGGCGCAGGAACTTCTTCAGAAATACAACGCTCCTCATTGCGCCAAACTGGTACTTGAGGCAGCAGAAATTTATGAAAAAAGGGGAATTCTTCTTTGAAACTGATCGCAGGTGTTGATATAGGAAATTCCACAACTGAAGTATGTATCGGAAGTGTAGGAGAGGACGGAAGATTCCAGTTCCTCTCCAGTGCTTCCCGTATTACCACCGGAACCAAAGGGACACTTCCGAATGTTCACGGGGTCAAAGCTGCCCTTGAGGAAGCGATGCACCGTATCGGTATGCCGTTGGAAAAACTGGATCTTGTCCGACTGAACGAGGCAGCTCCGGTTATCGGTGATACAGCAATGGAAACAATTACAGAGACAATCATTACTGAGTCCTCTATGATCGGGCACAATCCGGCAACACCGGCAGGTGCAGGAGAAGCAGTAGGACGGCTTCTGTTTATTCAGAACATAGACAAAGGCAGATCGAATATACCATATATTCTGGTGGCATCCTCTGAGTATTCCTATGAAGAGGTGGCACGCAAACTGAACCAGTATGAGCAGCTGGATATCCGCGGACTGATCCTTCAGGCAGATGAAGCAGTCCTGGTAGAAAACCGCTTAAACAAAAAAATTCCGATCGTTGATGAAGTACGCCATATTGATAAAGTGCCTGAATACAAAATGGCAGCAATCGAGGTTGCACTTCCGGGTACAAGCATCCGGATGCTTTCCAATCCATATGGAATCGCTACACTTCTGAAACTGGACGCAGATGAGACAAGAGCAGTCACTCCGATTGCGAAGAGTCTGATCGGCAAAAGAAGTGCGGTTGTGATCCGTACTCCGAACGGAAACATAAAAGAGAACATTCTTCCTGCAGGTGAGATTTTCTTTCACGGAGAGCAGGAATTACGAATAAATATAGATCATGGGGCTGACGAGATCATGGATACGCTGCAGGATGCAGGTGAGATCTTTGATATTGACGGACAGCCGGATTCCAATGTAGGAAATATGTTTTCACGTATTAAGACGAGCATGGCAGATGTGGCGGAAGCCGAAAATCATGCAGTGCGTATTACAGATATTCTTGCAGTGGATACACTTGCCCCGGTTGAAATCTCAGGTGCGCTTGCAGGCGAGACCTGTATGGAAAAAGCAGTGGGGATCGCGGCAATGGTCAAGACAGCACATCTTCCAATGCAGAAGATCGCAGAGCAGCTGGAGAAGGATCTTCACACCAAAGCTGTTGTTGCCGGAGTGGAAGCTGTTATGGCTTCACTTGGAGCAATGACAACACCGGGAACCAGACTTCCGCTTGCTATCCTTGATATGGGAGGCGGATCTACAGATGCCGCAGTTCTGGAAGCAGACGGAAGAGTTCGCACCACACATCAGGCAGGTGCCGGTGAGCTGGTAACGATGCTGATCCAGACGGAACTTGGACTTAAGAGCCGTACTACAGCAGAACAGATCAAGAAATATCCATTGGGCAAGGTGGAAAGCCTTTTCCATCTGCGCCTCGAAAATGGAGCTATGCAGTTCTTTACAGAATCTATTGATCCAAGATATTACGGACATGTTGTTTTGCTTGCACCGGGCGAGATGCTCAAGATTGAAGAAGACATTCCGATGGAACGGATTCTTGAAGTCAGAAGAGAGGCAAAACGCAAAGTATTTGTACGAAATGCTGTACGTGCACTTCGTCAGGTAGCACCGGAGCATGAACTTCGAAACATTCCAAACGTAGTTCTGGTCGGCGGTTCCGCAGAGGATTTTGAGATTCCGGAGATGCTGATGCAGGCACTTGCCGAGTATCGTATCGTATGTGGCCGTGGAAATATCCGTGGAACAGAGGGACCGAGAAATGCAGTTGCTACTGGTCTGCTTCTGTCTTATATCGGAAGTACCCAGGAGGGATAAACGTGGTTGTAAATAAACCGACGATCATTATTTATACACAGGAAGCTGATTCAGATCTTCTTCACGAGGTCTGTTCAGGAATTGAAGAAGAGGGGCTGTTGTTTGAAGTGCACGAAAAATCCGGGGAGCTGGATGAACTGGCTCATGCGGCAGCAGAAGATTCCATGCTTGGATCGGGGATCGGAATGAGTGGTCAGAGGATTGCCATGCAGATGAGACGGCTTCCAAAAGGACATAACGTATTTGAACTGAATGCACCACGTTTCTGGCAGTGCCGGAATCTGGGGGCAAACAGTGCAAGAGCAGTTAAAAAGATGCCATTTAAAGCAATTTACAGGGAAGAATAACCTGTTGCATATTTTATTTTTCGAGAGTAAAATAGTTACCAGTAAACAATACAGGAGATGCCAAGATGAACATTTATACAAAAGGCGGTGACAAGGGAACGACAAGCCTTGTCCATACAAAAAATGTCTCCAAGTCAGATGACCGCATTCAGCTGGTGGGAACCATTGATGAACTGACCAGCCATCTGGGCCTGGTTAAGACCATGCTGAAAGATGAAGACACGATACAGTTTCTGGAGAAGATCCAGCGTACACTGATCACGGTCATGGCAGGGGTGGCAGATCCTTACAAGAGAGATTACAGGATCGACGACGTTAAAACAGAATATCTGGAAGACGAGATCAACCGAATGGAGGGCCTTTTTCAGAGACCGAAGGAATTTATCCTTCCGGGCAAATGTCGTCTGTCTGCTGAGATGGATGTAGCCAGAACGGTAGCAAGAAGAGCTGAGAGAGCACTTGCAACAGTCAGTGTGAAGTTCGGAGCAGACAACGGAGCTAAGAAATATATGAACCGGCTGGCAGATTACCTTTATATACTTGCCAGATATACTGATGCAAAGATGGAGGAAATGTCTGCCGAAGAGGTGGATAAACCGACAGAAAAAACATCGGACGGTGGAAAAGATGAGGTCAGAACCATGGCAGAGAACCAGAATCAGACAGGAGCAGTCAATGAAGCTGTGATCCAGGAAGTTTTAAAGAGAATGGGCATTCAGGGAAGGATTACACTTGCCAGTGCCAAGCGTCTGATCGAGAAGATCGAACAGGAAGCAGAACGTCGCGGCAAGAAGGCTGTTATTGCAGTCTGTGGACCGGATGGAAATCCGATCGCTGTCCATGTAATGGATGGAGCGTTTCTTGTAAGCTTTGATGTGGCAACTAAGAAAGCCTATACATCTGTTGCGGTCAAGATGTCCACAAAAGAATTAAGCGTTCTGGCTCAGCCGGGCGGAACTTTCTATGGCGTAGACAAGATGGATAATGGCAAGATCGTAATTTTTGGCGGTGGAGTTCCACTCAAAGTGGGTGATACCATCATCGGCGGACTGGGAATCAGCGGTGGTACCGGTGAAGAAGATCACAGCCTTGCAGAATATGGATTATCTGTACTCAATGAGGTACTGTAATACAACTGTTTTAAATGTGATAATAAAAATAGAGCTTTGAAGATTCGCGCGGTGTGAGTCTTCAGAGCTCTTTTTCTATGCTATGCTTTTTTATATTTCCCGGGAGTGATCCCCTTATATTTCTTGAATGTACGGATAAAATAGCTCAGATCGTTGAAACCATTTCGATATGCGATCTCCGTGATCGAGTCATCAGTGGTGGAAAGCTGATAACAGGCCTGTTCGATCCGTTGGTGATTCAGATAATCCATAGGAGTCTGATGTGTCATCTCTGAAAAGAAACGACAGAAGTATTTCGGTGACATGGATACAGAGGCAGAAAGCTGCTGCAGTGTCAGTGGAGAAGCATAATTGTGCTCGATGAAATCCAGGACCTGCTTCAGCTGCAGGATTCGTTTGTAATCGCGGCGTGCGCGTGTGACACTCTCCAGATAGTAATGATTACCAAAAATCAGACCAAAAAAGTGGTAAAATTGTCCAAGAACAGACAGCTCGTAACCATCCGGCTTCTTCCACAAAGCATCAAAAAGACTGTTCACAGTTGCACAAATGTCCACATATTTCGGTGTGAAGTGATGGTAGATCAGGATTTCCTGATGAATGATCTTCTGCATGTATCCGACGCAGACGGAATTATTTTTGAGAAAAGTGTTTCCGTCAAAGACGATACACTGATAGACACAATCCTCAGGGATTCCACTGTGGAGGATTCCACTATGCACAAAAATGATATCTCCGGCAGTGGCGGTGAAACTTTTTTCGTCTAAAGTGACAGTGAGCGAGCCCTCCAGAATGCGGATGATCTCATATTCGACATGCCAGTGATAGGACATCACGTAGCGGGGATGACTCTGATCAATATGATGAAATTCAAATGGAAAATCATAAGTTCCTCTTAAACGGTCCTCGTTGCGGTCCAGATCGTGCAAAATAAGTGCCTCCTTATCATAAGTTCACAGATTTTTTACAAAATAATTAAAAAAAGTGAATATTGTACTGTTTTTTGCTATTATAACACAAGTAATTAACGTTTGGCAATTGTATACTATGAACTATAGGAAACAACGAAGTTTTTTAGTAAAAACTTCTTGGATAACAATGAACTTAATTAAATGGAGGTAATCAATCATGGCAAAGAGCAGATTAGTAGGCAGCTATCCGGTTATCGGTATCAGACCAACCATCGACGGACGTAGAGGAGCCCTGGATGTAAGAGGATCTCTGGAAGAACAGACAATGAACATGGCTAAATCCGCTGCAAAACTTTTCGAGGAAAATCTGAGATATTCCAACGGCGAGCCAGTTAAAGTTGTTATTGCTGATACAACAATCGGACGTGTAGGTGAAAGTGCTGCATGTGCTGACAAATTCCGTAAAGAAGGCGTTGACATTACACTTACAGTTACACCATGCTGGTGCTATGGCGCAGAAACAATGGATATGGATCCTCAGACAATTAAAGCTGTATGGGGCTTCAATGGAACAGAAAGACCAGGAGCAGTTTACCTTGCTTCCGTACTTGCTACACATGCACAGAAAGGTCTTCCGGCATTCGGTATCTATGGACATGATGTTCAGGAAGCTGATGACACATCTATCCCGGCAGACGTTGAAGAAAAATTACTCAGATTCGGACGTGCAGCAGTTGCAGCCGCTTCCATGAGAGGAAAATCATATCTGCAGATCGGTTCCGTTACAATGGGTATCGGTGGATCTATCATTGATTCCGATTTCATCGAATCCTATCTTGGAATGCGTGTTGAATCCGTTGATGAGGTTGAGATCATCCGTCGTATGACAGAAGGTATCTACGATCACGCAGAATTCGAAAAAGCTCTCAAATGGGCAAAAGAAACATGTAAGATTGGTTGGGACAAGAATCCTGAAGAACTGCAGTTCTCTCCAGAAAAGAAAGAAGAGCAGTTTGAATTCGTAGTTAAGATGGCAGTTATCATCAAAGAGCTGATGAACGGCTGCGATAACCTTGATCCTGCATTCTCCGAAGAAGCAATCGGACACAACGCTCTGGCAGCTGGTTTCCAGGGACAGAGACAGTGGACAGACTTCTATCCAAACGGTGACTT
>NZ_CAKRXI010000006.1 GCF_934424005.1 uncultured Blautia sp. | reverse complement strand
CTCGGCAAGACTGGTACTGAGTTTATGCTGAAAGTCTTTTCTCTGATTTCGGATCTTTTCATGGCACAGTGCAACTCTTTTCTTCTGCTTCTTATAATTCTGACTGCCTTTCTGACATCTGGACAGCTTTCTCTGTTCCCGTGCAAGCTTTTTCTCTGTATTCCGATAG
Organism: uncultured Blautia sp.; assembly: GCF_934424005.1. Lineage (GTDB taxonomy): Bacteria > Bacillota > Clostridia > Lachnospirales > Lachnospiraceae > Blautia_A. The sequence continues at coordinate 92,695 of NZ_CAKRXI010000006.1, read as the reverse complement.
AACATCGGATATTCAGCTCTTTTACCGGTAGAAAACACACACATTCCCTGCATCGCAAAATCGATCCCAATAAATTTTTCTGCCGGTCTTTTTTCTGCTGTTTGGTTTTCACAGCAAAATAAAAGACTGGCAAAATATTTTCCGGATGGCTCCCTGCTGACTGTCACAGATTTCAGTTTCCATTTTTCTGATATCGGACGGTGAAGCTTCATTCTGACAGCCGACATCTTAGGCAGTTTCAAATATTTTCCTTTCAGAAAGATATTTCCATTCACTACGTTTGTTGTATAAGATTTTCTTGATGACTTCTTTGATTTGAAACGCGGAAATCCTGCAGATGGTTCACGAAAAAACTTATGGAATGCGCTTTCCAGATGCATCTGTACATTTGCTAACGCCAATGAATCCACCTCTTTCAGCCAGGGATATTCTTTCTTGTAACTGGCTGGTGTGTTCCTTAACATCTTTTTTTCTTTTTTATAATGTTCCATTTTATCTGCAAGCATACAGTTATAGATAAATCGGCTGCAGCCGATTGTTTTTTCTATTTGCACACGTTGTTCTGCATTTGGATAGATTCTTATTTTTACTGCCCGATTTATTTTCCTCACCTTATTCCTACATGTGAATGATTTCAATCATCGTTTTTTGAACAATATGTTCTCTTTTTATTATTATAATACAATTCCAACACGCGAACAAGTGTTTTCTTTTTCGTTTATAAAATTCTTTTGAGCATTTATGCTCAGATCTACAATTCATCTCCCACCTATAGAGGAAGGAGAATTCTTGCTATGTTATGTTAAAGTTTTGATGCAAGACGACGTATTCCGAGATTTTGAGAAAATTCCTCCTCTGGTAGAATTTTCTTTACAAAAAAGTCGAAACTCATGCTATACTTATAAAAAATGATCACAACACATAAAAGAGGTAATTTCTATGAAATACAGAGACGAAATTCATATCGCACTCATGGCACTTGTCTTTTCCTGTGCCATGTTTGCAGTCTATGCAGTTGTCCCAAAAGATGCTGCTGTTGCTGCCAGGGCAAAGGCTACCGTTAAAGAGGCACCAGAGACAGCTGCAGAAGCAGAGGCTCTTCGTTCCAGCCAGGATGAAGATGCCGGATTTAACATCTATACAGAAGACAGCAACTATGACGATAGTTCCGATTCTTCCGACAGCTCCGATTCTTCTGACAGCTCGGATTCCTCCGATCAGGCTACTTATGATCCTGGAACTGATTATTCCGGCGACACCGGCGACGGTGACGTTGCAGATGAAGGCTCTTCCGATCAGGGCGGTTATGATTCTTCAGATCAGATCGATTATCCATCTGATGACGGATCTGAAGACACCTCAACTGATAACAGTTATGATGATTCCTCGCAGGATAGTGGGGATTCTTCTACCGATACCAGCGGCAGCGATACTTCTGACACCACAGACAGTGCCCCTTTTGATATTGCCACTGAAGACAGCAATTATTAAAAAGTAAAAAGAAAGGCAATGAGTACATGAACAAAATACTCAAAGCCTTTCTTTTTTATAGAATTTCTGTTTTTTATAATCAAAGTGATTCCATTTACTTACTCTGTGTTCCTGTAAATCTGCAATTTGCAAACAGTTCATTTACTGCACTCTCATATACCACACATCTCTCGCTTTTTTTAATCTTTTTGGCATATTTCTTACTGTCCACAAACATTGGTGCCAGATAAAACCAGATTTCTTTCATTTTGAAAAGAACATTTCTATCCCCGGACACTTCCTCACGGTATGTATGATACAGAAGATCGTGAAATCTACGGATATCCGACTGATCTGCTGCCTTTCCGCCCCTGATTTCACGGGCAAGTGACGGATCTGCAAGAACACCTCTTCCCATCATAAAGCATTCTACATCCGGAAATTGAGCATAGATTCTTTTAAAATCATCTGCTGAAAAAATATCTCCATTATAACATACAGGGTTTTTACTGATGGCAAGTGCTTCACCAAATGCCTCCAGATTCGGAGTATTTTTGTAAAAATCCTTCTGTACTCTCGGATGAATGATCAGTTCTTCCATGGGAAAACGATTGTAAATTTCCATCAGCCGTGGAAATTCCTCTGCATCCTCCATCCCCAGACGAGTCTTCACCGAGATCTTCATATCTGTTTTGCTGAAAATCCTGTCCAGAAACTGTTCCAGTTCCTCCGGGCTGGCCAAAAATCCTGCTCCGCAGCCCTTTGTCACTACTGTTTTGGATGGACACCCAAGATTCAGATTCACTTCCTGATATCCATACTCTTTCAGTTGATTCGCTGTACGCAGAAAATCATCTGCATTTCGGGTCAGTATCTGAGGGACTGCATACATCCCGGAATTATTTTCCGGAGAAATGTCTTTCTTTTCTCTCCCGCTGAAATTCAGGTTCTGTTTTGCTCTGATAAATGGAATAAAATATTTATCAAATCCATCAAAACACTGATACAGTGCTTTTCGATAAATATAACTGGTGATTCCTTCCAGCGGTGCAAGGTATAATTTCATGGATTATAAGTTACCAAGATCTACTTTATATTCGTCAGAACCTTCCTGATTTACTGTATAATATGCAGCTCTTCTTTCTGCATTGATATAAATACAGATATCACCTGTCAGTCCTTTTTCTGCAACATCTTTCTTAACTGCTTTCTCTACATCTTTCAGAGATACATTCGTTTCGAAAATTTCAAGAGATACTTCTTTTACTCTTGCACCAGCAGCTTTACGTACTGCTTTTGTTGCAGTCTTGGTTGCAGTTTTTACAGTTTTCTCTGCCTTCTGAACTGCTTCCGGAGCTTTGTTAACCACTTCTTTCACAACTTCTGCTGTTTTTTCAGCCGGTGCAGACTCCTCTACCTTTTTTGCTGCTGCTTTTACAGTTTCTTTTACTTTTGCTGCTGTCTCTGTGATTGCTTCTGTTGATTTAGCTGTTGTTTTTACACTCTTTTTTCTCATAATATTTTCCTCCTGTAAACAATTACAACTACTGTTTGTGGTACCGCTTCTTCGTAACAGTACCACAAAACCTTACAACCTGTCAAATTTATCCATTTTTACGGTTTCTCCGTTGCCATATCCCCAATCCGTCATGTCGATTATTCTTCCACCAGAGACCCCATATAATAGAATCCATGACATTCATCCAGGCTTACCTTTACATATTTTCCAAGAAGATCTGCTGTTCCCGGGAAATGTACAAGAAGATTATATTCTGTTCTTCCTGTAAATATTCCTTTTTCCCTGCTCTCTTCTTCTACCAGAACTTCCTGCACAGAACCTTCAAATCTGGAAGAACGAATACGTCCCTCCTGCTGTACCAGCGCAAGCAGGCGGTTAAAACGTTCCTTTGCAACATCCTGCGGTATCTGTTCCATTTCGGCAGCAGGTGTTCCGCTTCTTCTGGAATATAAAAATGTAAATGCCGTGTCATAGCCACATTTAGATACAACATCCAGAGTTTCTCCAAAATCCTCCTCTGTCTCTCCCGGGAAACCGACAATGATATCTGTTGTCAGAGAAATATCCGGAATCGCTGTACGGATCTTATCGACCAGATTCAGATACTTTTCTTTATCATAGCGTCTATTCATAGCTTTAAGGATACGGCTGCTTCCTGACTGCAATGGCAAATGCAGATGATGACAAATTTTTTTACTCTTTGCCATTGTTTCGATCAGTTCATCCGAAAGATCTTTCGGGTGTGAAGTCATAAAACGAATACGCTTCAGACCTTCCACATCTTCCAGCATTTCCAGCAGCTGGGCAAATGTTACCGGATGTTCCAGTGTCTTTCCATAAGAGTTTACATTCTGTCCCAGAAGCATAACCTCAGATACTCCATCTGCAACCAGACGTTTTACTTCTTTTACGATTGCCTCCGGCTCACGGCTTCGCTCACGTCCACGCACATATGGGACAATGCAGTAACTGCAGAAATTGTTGCATCCAAACATAATATTGACGCCTGATTTAAATGTATAATTTCTTTCTGTCGGAAGATCTTCCACAATCTGATCGGTTCCTTCCCAGATATCTACGATCTGCTGCTCAGACTGGAGCATCTCATAAAAAAGTTCCGCATATTTAAAAATATTATGTGTTCCAAATACCAGATTAACAAATGGATAGGATTTCTTAATTTTATCTACTACATGCTGTTCCTGCATCATACATCCAAAAAGAATGATCTTCATATCCGGATTGTGATCCTTCAGACTGTGCAGGTGTCCCAGTCTTCCGTATACCTTCAGGTTCGCATTTTCACGAACAGTGCAGGTGTTATAGATCACAACATCTGCTTCTTCATTGTCCTGTCTGTGATACCCGATCTCATCCATAATACCGGCCACTGCCTCTGACTGTTTTTCATTCATCTGACATCCAAATGTTGTCAGGCAATATGTCAATGGACGTCCAAGAGTATTGGATTTCTGCGCCGTCAGTGCCTGCGCAAGTTCTATGAATGAACGCTGACGCAACGTTTCTTCTGCACTCGTATTCTGTCCTTTAGAGGATTCGTTTGTCATTTTGTATAACTCCTTTGTTTTATAAACATATTAATCACTACCATTTTCTTTTTAAAGCACTATTCTTTAATATACAGGAATTTTTTGTCCAAAGCAAGCGTTATAATGCCTTCCGGGATACATTCTTGAAAAATCAGAGTGAAAAAAGATATTCCAGAGGTAGTGTATGTATTTCCTCATATTCTGCCGGATCAGGAACCATCTCATTTCCTCTGCTTCTGCGTGGTATCTCAATTCTGAACGCTGGCTGCCTGCATATTTCTGCATAAAACTGTTCCGGAGAACCATACCCTCGTTTTCCTGTTGGTTCTACATCGTCCAGATGATATTTTATTTTATCTGCATTCAGTCCTGCCTGTTTTTGCAAATGTCTTGCAAGACGATAGCTTTTCTGATTTGCAGCAAATGACTGTGATTGTCTGAAATAAACAATTCGTCTCTCAGAATAGCCAAAGGATAAAAGTCCTCTTCCTGCATTTTCCTGAAAAACTTTTACAAGTGCTTTTGTTTCATTTTCACTTGCCGGCTGGCTATGGATCTGTTTTCTTCTATAGTACTGTGTTGGAAAATTTTTTCGCAGATTTACCCCTCTGCTGTTACAAATAAATTCTTTGCAGGGAATCTCCTGCATTCTCAACATCTGTCGATAAATCGGATTACGGATTGCATAAAAATCTTTCTCATAAATTTCATATCCATCCGGATTCAAAAGTGGAATAAAACAGATTTTCCAGTCTTCCAGTAATGCCCGAAGGTCGTACAGATTCTCCAGTTTCCATTGGCATTCCCATGCTTTGACATATTCTTTCAGCATATGCATAAGATATACCGGCATACATTGATCCCGTCCACTTAAACCTGCAATACAGAAAATAGTCTCTGCACCTTTTCCAATCTGCACCATTGGAATCATCCTGTCATCATGGCTTTTGCCAATTACCTGAAACTGCGCGATTTCTGTATACCGCCCTGCTATTTCCCACATTTCATAATAAATATTCTCATATGTACAGAATGTCTTGTCCGTATTGATCATCATCTTTCCCTCTGCATGTACAAATAAAAATCATTTTACGGGTTCCTGTACTATTATATGAAAAGAGACAGGCCAAAATGACCTGTCTCTCAAAATATGTACTATTTATTTTCCAATAGTCTTATATATTTTTCTCTTTCTTCATTTGGAATCTTTAATACCTCCATCGCCTTATCTGCAGCTAAATGCATTGTTTCCATCAGATTCCGAAGAGAATCCAAAAGTGCCTGTTGCGTTCCTTGTTGTATTCCCTGTTGTATTCCCTGTTGTATTCCTATCTGTCTTCCCTGCTGAATGCCTTTTTGTAAACCTACACGAATAGCTTTTTCTTCTATTCCCTGACTCAAATTACACATACCAACTACCTCCTCATCAAGTTCTTCTGTCATTTTAATTAGAAATTCATCCTCCAAAATGTGTTTTTTATCATCTGCTGTTCTTTCAGACGAAAGCAATACTTCTAATAATTTTAAAATTCCTGAAGAAGAATGTTCTGCGTCTCCAATACAGATAATTACAGCAGTCATTAAATCATATGACGACTTTTTCTCCTGTATATCACCTACCAGATTTTCTTCTGTAATGGAATATCGATTAATTGTATTTTTTCGATATCCCGGTGGATTTATACATATAAAAACGCTGTAAACTTTTTTCACTTCTTCATAATGAGAATTGGTAAATTCAGTATTATACTGTGCCGATATCATCCTGCAACAATAATACACGCTTCTCGTCACCAGCGGGTATCCCGGATAAAAATCATTCTGTGCTTCTACATCAATAATCAGCGTAATCATTTCACCCGATTTCGGCACAATCGCTCGAAAACGAATATCATAGGTTACTGTTCCTTCATTGATGCTTATATCCTCTGTATTTTCTCCTTTTATCATGGGAATTACCGACATCTCATCACGATGTAAAGCTGTCTTGGAAATTTCCGGATTTCCTTCTATGTAATTTCCCGCAATTTCTTCAACACTGTAATCCCTGTACTCTGACAGACAATTTTTCATAATCCATGCAAGAATTTCTTTATTTGCAAGTAATTTCTTACATGCATGATCATAAGCTGCCTTTTCTCCTGCAGTAGAAAGCATTTTCGCCAAATTACTTTCTTTTTTCATCCACCACAGCCTTTCATTTAGCACTATATGTTCTGACTATAGTATAGCACATTTCGAGCTAAAATGGTGTAAAAAAACAATAAATAATCTATAAAATTTTACTGCTGATTATGAAAAGAGACAGGCCAAAATGACCTGTCTCTCAAATCTTTTTGTATTCAACCAGAGTTAAATTACAGTTCTTCTTTTTTACGTTTGCGAACAACGATATATCCGCCTGCCAGTAAGGAAAGTGCTGCCAGTGCAGACATTGTTCCGATCGGTGATTCATCGGCTGTAGATACCGCAGATTTGGATTTGGAACCTGCATCTTTCTCAGATGCTGCAGCAGTTGCTGTCAGTTCTGCATCCGCATCATCACCGGAGCCGGAGCCATCTCCGCCGCCACTGCCATTACCATCGCTGTCCGGTATCGGTGTTCCGGAAAGTTCTGCAATATATTCATTCCACTCTTTATCGCTGATAGAAGCTGCTGTAAAGGTAAGAGCCTTACCGTTGCTTCCTGTGATATACTTGATTTCCTGCGGTGAAGCATCTTCCCATTCTTTTCCATTATAAACCTGTTTTTTCAGGAAAATATAAATGTTATAGCTTGCACCGTCTTTAATACCTTTACCAGAACCAATTCTCCAGGTTGTATTCTGCTGTTCTGTCGTTGGATTCTTCTTTGTACTCCAGTATACCGGATACCATCTCTCATCTCCCTGAACAGGGCTGGTGTTATCCATACCCGCTCCGGTTACAGTGAACTCATAGAATTTACCCGGGAAGAACTTAAGTTCTCCGTCCAGACCAGTAACAGTACTTTCACTGACCTTATATGTTTTTGCCGGTCTCGTAGTAGTGGTTGTAGCAGCTGCCGGACGTTTCTTCTTAAAGCTGCTGCCATTTAATTTTACGACACTCATCTTTGCTTTTGCTCCGGAATCCGGTTTTGCACAAATTACCAGCCAGGAATCTTTTTCCGGAACTTTTGCTGCTGTCACATCAAAGGTTCCACTTGTGGACATTACATTCGTAGCATCGTTTGCAACATACATGTTCTGGATTACTTTAGTATCTGTTCCGGCATCTACAAAGAAATAATACCATTTACAAGGCCCATCTGTTGTCATCTGCAGAGTTACTGTCGTATGGTCTTTCCATTTTAAAGTACCGCTCTTATATTTCAGTGTCAGCGGTGCCGGAGTAGGTGTCGGTGTAGCGGTTGCTTCTGCTGGCTTTTTCTGTAATGTAGCAGAAAGGCCATCCTCTGCTAATGCCAGTGTATAATCTGTAGTATCATATTTAATCTGACCAACTGCTGTATTAAAATCTGCTGCTGCAAAATTCTCCACACTCTTAACAGCAACCTGCTTGTCTGCCGCCTTCTCCTGTGTAAAGGAGATATCAGAATTTGTCATCGCACCTGAAACGACCAGTGTAGAAGTTCCTGCCAGATAGATATTCGCTGGCTTATTTTCTTTTACAGCTACAGTTCCCTGTACCTTAATATCAGAATCACTGTATACAGCTCCTTTTGCGCCATTATTTCCTGTAATCATGCCGCCTTTTAATACAATGTTTCCGCCAACATTTGTGATTGCACCGCCATTAGCTGTTGAATTGTTTTCTTTCAGTGTTACGCCGGCATCCATTCCAAATGCAGCACCTGTACCAACAGAAACGATGGATCCTTCTACGGAATCGCTCTCTTCATCACTGATCTTACCCGAAACCGTAAAGGATGCTCCATCCGCATCTTTCTTAACATCAAACTGAAGTTCTGCATTCTCTCCGGATACATTAAACATATCATCTACAAAAGTATCACTTGCTCTTGTGATCGTTACGGCATCTTTTGCTCTGATGCAAACTTTCTTATCGGCCGGTACGGTTACTGTAGCATCCAGTGCGATCTGTCCGGATACTTCAATCACAGTAGCGTCCTTTGCAGTCTCTGCATTATAGCCCGGAGCTGCATCAATCGCATGCTGGATCGTATCGAAATATCTTACTTTATCTTCAGCACCTTCTTCTGTAGCCTTCAGTGTGATAGAGATTGCTGTCGGCTCTGTTGACTCGCCCGTTGCAAGATTCTGGGGCTCAGTTTCGGCTTCCGGTGCTTCTGTTGTCTCTGCCGCAGGTGTTTCCTGTGTAGCCGGTGTCTCTTCTGTAGTCTGCTGTGTCTGCTCTGCAGGTGCTGCTTCCTGCGCCGGTGCCTCTGTAGCCGCTGCAGCTTCCTGAGCCGGTGCCTGTTCTGCCGGTGCCTCTGTAGCTGCTGTAGTATCTGCCGGTGCCTGTTCTGCCGGAGCTTCTGTAGCTGCTGCAGCTTCTCCATCAACCGGATTTTCTTCTGATGTCTCCGCTGTAGCTGCCACATCTCCTTCTGCAGCAAATACAGCCGCCGGTGCACTGCTTGCTGCAAGTGCTCCTGCTAAAATAATCGCATATAACTGTTTTCGTCTCAATTTGAATCCTCCCATGGTGAGTATATAAATCTTACCTTTGGCATGTATTTAAAACTTCAAAAGTTTACATGTCTAAACTGTAAATTATTATACACACGCATACAGTAATTGTCAAATCACACATCGCGTGTTCTGTGCAAAGCTTATCGACAAATATCGATCTGCCATTCCCTGTTACTGACGGATCTGTCCATTTCCATAGATGATATATTTGGTAGTTGTCAGTGCAAGCAGTCCCATCGGTCCTCTGGCGTGAAGTTTCTGGGTACTGATACCGATCTCTGCCCCATATCCGAATTCAAATCCATCGGTAAATCTGGTAGAAGCATTGACATATACCGCCGCTGCATCCACTTCATCCAGGAATTTCTGGGCATTGGTATAATTATTGGTGATGATTGCCTCAGAATGTCCTGTATTGTACCGGTTGATATGTGCAATAGCCTCGTCTACAGAATACACTACTTTGATCGATAATATGTAATCCAGATATTCCGTTCCCCAGTCTTCCTCTGTGGCTGCAACAGCACCTGGCATCAGCGTCATGGCTTCTTTATCTGCGCGCATCTGTACATGCTTTTCTTTCAGACGTTCTGCCAGAACAGGAAGCAGAGCATCTTTGACATTCGCATTTACCAGAAGTGATTCGCAGGCATTGCAAACTCCAACTCTCTGTGTCTTGGCATTCATAATAATATCAACCGTCATATTCAGATCAGCACTCTCATCTACATATATATGGCAGTTTCCTGTGCCGGTCTCGATAACCGGAATCGTACTCTGATTAACAACTGCTTTGATCAGTCCTTTGCCGCCTCGTGGAATCAGCACATCCACATATTCATTCATTTTCATAAACTCTGCAGCAGTCTCACGGGAAGTATCCTGAATCAGCTGAATTGCGTTTTCTGTTACGTCATTGGCTTTCAGGGTTTCACGAATACACTTCACGATAGCTTCGTTTGAATGGATTGCATCGCTGCCACCCTTCAAAATCACTACATTTCCGGTCTTAAAGCAAAGGCCAAAAGCATCCGCCGTTACATTCGGGCGTGCCTCATAAATGATTCCGATCACGCCGAGCGGTACCCGTTTCTGTCCGATGAGCAGTCCATTCGGACGCTTTTTCATCCCGGTTACCTCACCAATCGGATCCTCCAGCGCTACCAGCTGCTGCAGACCTTCTGCCATTCCCTGAATTCTTTCCGGTGTAAGAAGAAGTCTGTCTACCAGGCCTTCCGGCATGTTGTTCTTTTTTCCATTCTCCACATCAACCGCATTGGCTTTGATCAGCTCATCTGTGCATTCCACAAGATGTTCCGCAACTGCAGCAAGCACCTGGTTCTTTTTGTTTGTGGTTATGGTCCGCAGCATATTTTCTGCTTCTTTTGCATTTTGCCCAAGCTCTAACAGCATTTCATTCATAGCATAACCTCCTGTAACATTTCCTGTCCCTTTTAATAAAACCTAAAAATATGCTTATTTATAAATTTCTTTTTCTGTAACAATGATCTCCGGGGAAATATCTGTAGGCTCCACCGGTACCTCTGGCATCATCTGAAATTCAAATGCAACTGCAACCCTTGTGATATATGGATGTTTTTCCAGAAAGCGGTCATAAAAGCCGCCGCCATAACCAACTCTGTGATTCTGTCTGTCAAACGCGACTCCCGGCATGATCATCAGGGCCTCTTCCCACTGAACGATCTCACCTCTTGCCGGCTCCGGAATACCAAAATATCCCTTTTCAAGCTGTGCAAAATCCGTCAATTTATAAAATACCATATCCTGTCCAACTACTTTAGGAACCGCAACTTCTTTACCATCATTCCATGCCGCTTCTATAATATACTTTGTCATAACTTCGTGATTATAATCCGCATAAGCAAGAATTCTCCGGCTGTTACTGTATTCCGGAAGTGCCGTAACTGTTTCAGCAATTTTTCTGCTCCAGTCATCGATCTGCTGATCGGTGTGTGCTTTTCGCGCTGCAAAAACCTGTTTTCTAATTACCTTTTTTTCTTCCATACTTTTCACCAAGGTTCACAACCGAACCATCTTTTTCTTTCACATCAATATTATTCAACTGTACTTTCAGATTCTTGCGTACAGCTGCCAGATACTCCTGACGAAGCTCTGCCTGCTCCTTCTTTTCTTCTTCTGTAAGACCGACACTCTTCGCTTTATGTGCCAGAGCATTGATTCGGTCTATCTTCACATTATCCATCATAATAATTTCCTCCTAGAGAAGTTTTTCTATATAATCAATCAGGAAAAACTCTTCTTTTTTGTTTCCTGCAAATAAGGTACCATATTTTCTGCCTTCCATGATCTTATGAATTACATGGAAATCTTTACCATTGGCAATTACCATATCTGCGCCGGCAGCCGTTGCGATCTCGGCAGCAGTCAGTTTGGTTGCCATTCCGCCGGTTCCGACCTTACTCTTCGGTCCCTTTCCCATACTCAGAAGTTTCTCATCCAGTACTTCGACAGTATCAATGAATTCTGCATTCGGATTCGTATTCGGATCATCGGTAAAAAGTCCGTCGATATCAGAAAGCAGGATCAGAAGATCTGCCCTGATCAGTCCTGCGATCACTGCAGACAATGTATCATTATCACCAAAGGATTCCAGCATTTCCAGCTCATAGCTTGAAATGGAGTCGTTTTCATTAACAACCGGAATTGCTCCCAACTCCAGTAATTCTTCAAATGTATTCTGTGCATTTCTGCGATTCAGGTTATTGACCATCGTATTCTTAGTCATCAGAATCTGCGCTGCCATCTGATTATACTCCGAAAAAAGTTTCTGATAGATCATCATCAGACGTGCCTGTCCAACTGCAGAACAGGCCTGCTTTTTCTTAAGTTCTGTCGGCTTCTCGTGCATGCCAAATGCAGATGCACCAACTGCCACCGCACCGGAAGTAACCAGAATAACATCTTTTCCCTGGTTATGAAGATCACTCAGCTCCCTTACAAGCACTTCCAGTTTACGAAGATCCAGTTTATTTGTTTCCTTGTGGATCAAAGAGGAAGAACCTACTTTGATCACAACGCGTTTTTTGTCTTTCAGTAACTCACGATAATTCATGGTATTTATTCTCCAGTAATTTCTTCTGCGATCTGTTTCAGGCCATCACCTGTAAACAGTCTCTGTTCTCTATTGATAGCTGATATCATCCACTCTGTCATCCTGGACGATCTCTACCCAGGTAGTTCCCGGGTTCAGCTGAACTTCCTGATTATCATCTGTAATATAATGTGTCACACCCCACGGGGAATCCTTCTGCCAGGTAATATCAATTGCCTTTCCTCTTGTGATATATTTACCTCTTCCGCCGGAATTTCCATCGCGGTCTGTGATCGTCTCAATATCCTTATAACTTGTACCTTCGTAAGTCGTCACATAAGAATACTGGATCAGAATATTATCACAGGTCAGCTGTTCACCGGTAAGATCATCGATCTGTGCCGCACCATACTGGAAACGGCTGTATTTTTTTGTATTTTCATCATAAACGAACCATGGATGATTCACTGTAAAATTGTCAAAATGTATCTCTTGCGCGGATGTCCCCTGCGGAAGTGTGTTCTCAGTTCCATCAGGTACAAACACATAGTGTCCATCATAATCCTCTTTGTATTCTCTGCGGTATCCCAGCTTGTCGATACCCTGCTGAAGCAGATCATATGTTGTATAAGCATTGTGCGGAGCCTTACGGTCAGTACTCCTGAAGTAACAGATTTTTCCCAGTTTCACGCCATTCAGATTGTCGATCAGATGCTGTTCAAAATATGGAAGTGCAAAAGCAGACTGTCCATAATGCGCATAAATTGCATCAAATTCATTCGCATAAAAGATATAATAATCTCTGCAGCTTCTGACGGAACCAATCCGCTCCAGGTCTTTATAATCTTCAAAAATCCCCATCAGCCTCGTGATATCCCCTTCTACAGGTGCCTCATACACAACACCGGCATTCGCGATCCCACTCTGTGGGCATCCCTGCTTAATATTATTCAGCATAACCGCTACCGGGCGGACCCGGCCTTCCGATTCGGGAACATCCAGTCCTGTAAGGTAGCTTTTTACCATAGTATCAGCAAATACACCAACAGGTGTCGTTCCTATCATAACCAATGCCATAACTGCTGCCAGAAATTTCTTCTTCATAGATGTTCTCCTTTCAGATGGTGATCATCACCTGGTAATTCCCAGATCCTCCAGTGCCTTTGCCTGCTTGGCCTCCATTACCGCTGCCTCATCCGGTTCCATATGATCATAGCCGAGCAGATGCAGCATACTGTGTGCAAACAGGAAACTGAATTCCCGCTCTGTGCTGTGTCCATATTCTTCTGCCTGCGCATAGACCTTATCTACAGAGATCATAACGTCCCCAAGGATCAGTTCATCTGTATCAAGATCAAAATAGCTGTCATCGCCCTCGATCACGGAATAATCTGCCGGTGTATTAAACGGGATCATCGGGAAAGAAAGCACATCTGTCGGTGCCCCGATTGAGCGAAATTCCGTATTTACCCGTTTGATTTCTTCGTTGTCAGTAATCACAAGATTTACGCAGACATCATAAGGACAGTTCTCTGTCTCAAGAATATGTGCAGCGACTTTTGATGCCAGTTTTTCATAATCAATATCCAGTTTGCGTTCTGCTTCATAATCAATCTGTATGGTCATTCTTTTTCCTCCGGACTGTCCTTGTACCACTGGTACTTCTGGACGGTTTCTGTTTCTTTTCGTAATCTTCATATGCCTGTACGATCTGCTGTACCAGCGGATGACGTACAACGTCTTTGCTGGTAAGCTGGCAAAATCCAATGTCGTCAATCTTCTTAAGGACCTTTGCTGCCACATCAAGACCAGATACTGCATCTCTCGGAAGGTCTTTCTGAGACGCATCGCCGGTAACAACCACCTTTGAGCCAAAACCGATACGGGTCAGAAACATCTTCATCTGTGCCGGTGTTGTATTCTGTGCCTCATCCAGAATAATAAATGCATTATCCAGTGTACGTCCTCGCATATAAGCAAGCGGAGCCACCTCGATCAGCCCACGTTCCATATTCTTTGCAAAACTGTCAGCTCCCATGATCTGATACAATGCATCATACAACGGACGCAGATACGGGTCTACTTTACTCTGAAGATCACCCGGAAGGAATCCAAGTTTCTCCCCTGCTTCGATCGCCGGTCTGGTCAAGATGATACGACTGACTTCTTCATTTCGAAATGCAGTTACTGCCATCGCCATAGCAAGGTAAGTCTTACCAGTTCCTGCAGGTCCGATTCCAAATACGATCATTTTCTTTCGGATCTGTTCTACATATTCCTGCTGTCCTAATGTTTTGGGTTTGATCGGTCTTCCCTGTATCGTATTACAGATAAAATCTTTATCTATTTCTGTGAGTACCTGATTTCGTTCCTCCATGGCAAGAGACAGCGCATAACTTACGTTCTGCCGTGTTATAGTATTGCCTCTTCCTGCAAGCGTCACCAGTTCCTCTATCAGCTTTTTCGCCTGAGTTGCACTCTGTTCTGTACCCAGGATCTTCAGCATGCCATCTCTGGATATCAGTGTTACATTTAATGTCCGTTCAATCAGCTTCAGGTGTTCGTCAAACTGACCGAACACATTTCCCTCCAGATCTGCAGGCACCTGCGTATATAGCTCGATAATGCTGTTAGCCATCCTCTGTTGTCCTTTCTGCAGGCTGCTCCGGTATTTCTACAGGAGTCTCCTCTCCGATTTTTTCTATAATTTCCAAAAAACCTTTGCTTACACAGGTCTTGTGGTCAATCTCTATTTTAACATTATTTGCAGATATTTGAACCCCTTTTTGCATTAATTTTTCTTCATACCTCTGTAAAGTATGCCATGCAAGTTTTTTTACTTCTTCACTTGTATACTCTTTTTTTATCTTTCTGTACTGGTTTTGGGTAATATACCCTATTGAACACGGCAGCCGAAAGCTTTTGGTCAGATATATTTTCTGTTCTTCTGCAATCTGATACCAGCCATTTTTTGTCCTGTCTGCAATTCCCAGATAAAATCTGCCTGCTTTCAGATATATACCCTTTTTCTTTTTGCCGGTCCATTCATATGTCTCATAGATCATTGGAATCTCATGATAATATGCCTTCTGTCTTTTTATATAAATATCTGCATCTGCATGAACCGCTTCATACTTTACAACCTCCTGACTGTCATCCTTTAATTCCAGTATTCCCGATACCAGGATTTCACCTTTTTTACATAAATCCCCAACCTTTTTCCGGGGCAGTCCGCTTCTGGTTATCATTTTTATGATCTCACCATCACGTTCTGCCATAATATCACAAGCAGATTTCTCCTTTTCTTCTGTGGTCTGTATAAACATTCCTTCTCTGACTGTAAGGAGCAGTCTGGTTCCCTCCAGTTTTGCCGATACCCACGTAATATCCGGATATTTTTTACGGATCTCAGCCGCAATCTCACTGCAGCTGAGCCTTCCTTTCGCCATTCCATGTCTGACCCCTTTTTGTTCCAGAAAATCCAGTATCTCAGGTGTGCTGTTTCTGACATTTCCCTCTACATCAATTTCCCACAACCGTCCGGACAGAAACAAAAGCAGTCCTGCACATAAAAGTAATCCAAGAAAAAAAGCCTTTCTCTTTTTACTTCGGTAAAAAAAGAAAGGAAGTCCATGCTTTTCCAAAATATGAATTTTTACTTTTGTTTTTCTATGTATCGGAGCGAGTCTGAAAAAATCTCTAATCTGCAGACATCCTGTCAGACTCAGATCCGATTCTTTTCTGAGATCACTGATCCGAATCTCACGAGCCCTGCACAGATTCAGAAAACGCTCTGTCTGTTCCCCATATATCCGCACACGAACGTATCCATTTCGAAACCCGGCATACTTTTTCATAATCTCCCTCCTAACCTTCCAGGATAATCTCCGTAATCACACCTTCAATATACATTTCTTCAGGTGTATACATCGGAATCTTCAGTCTTTTTCCCTGTATTCGAAGTTTCCCCTGAAAAGTCAGTAATATTATTTCTTCTTTCTCATACCGCAAAACACTTCGATAGTTGCAGACTACTGCCTGATGTTTTCCTGTAACAGTAAACACCGTTTCTTTCATTGCCAGATCTCTCGGTATTTCCAGCGAGGTAACAAGATTTTCTTTCCATTGTCCCATCTTTTTCATAACAAAAACCTCCCTGGCGCTCATTATAAATGTACGCCGGAGAGGTCTTGGTTATTCACTGATATTTTATTTAAAAAGCACCATGGAAAACCAGAGTATCGTATTTCCACCCAGATTGTACTCCATCTGCTGTTTCTCTACGATCTCACTTACTACCACGCCATGGCTTTCCAGGCAGGGATGCATTCTGTCCGGATGTCTGCACGGTTTGCCATGTGGATATGCACAGTCCTCACAGATATCACAGGATTCCGTTGAAAGTGTAAACGTCTCAAATCCCTGTTCTTTCAAAAAACGGGCAACTTCCGTTGTCAGTTCTTCGTGTGCAGCTCTTGTTTGCAGCATTTCCTGCATATTCATAAGATCAGAAACTTCTGCCACACTGGAAAAGAAAACAGCCTGTCCAAACTTGCGGATTCTTTCCTCGCATTCTTTCAGAGTACCCACAGCCGGCGGACATGCCCAGGTCGATCCATACCGTTCACATTCCTGCTGACAGACGATCCTTACTCTCTCCTCGACAGACAGATCTCCGGTATTCAGGATACGATATTCAAAGATCGGATACTGCGCAATAAAATCTTCAAATTTATCAATATTCAGTTCTGCCGCCATCAGGGTTCCTCCATTTTAATTAATCCAGAATAATCAGTGCCATGAATACAAGGTCTTCATCGCCGCTGTTTGTAAGTCCGTGTCCTTTGCCGTCCGGAGTAAATGTCACATCGCCGGCCTGCACCATACGGAGTGTTCCGTTATCACTGTAAATACCTTTTCCTGAAAGAATATAATACGTTTCACTCTCATTATGATGTTCATGATATCCCAGAGAACATCCTGGTTCCAGAGTAACCTGTGCATATAATCTGCATTTTCCGTTTAACTGCTTTTCATCGAGGAGACGTTTCACCAATGTATGTCCCTGTCCACCTGCCATATGTTCTACTCGTTCTGTTGTCATATCACTATATCCTCCTTTTTTGGAAATCATTTATTGCAAGCCGGAGTTATTTCCGGTTTGTGTCTTTTTATTTATGATAAGGTTCATGGTTCAGGATCCTGTAGCCACGATAGATCTGCTCCAGAAGAATCATCTGCATCAGCTGATGAGGAAATGTCATTCTGGAAAAGCTCAGTTTATAATCTGCTCTTTTCAGAACTTCATTGCCAAGTCCTAACGAGCCTCCGATCACAAATGCGACAGAACTTTTGCCTTCTACACCCAGACGTCCGATTTTTTCGGATAACTCGACGGAATCCAGCATCTTACCATCAATCGCAAGCGCAATTACATAATCCTGTTCCCGGATATGCTTCATCAGACGTTCCGCTTCTGTATTCTTGATCTGCTCATTCAGTGCATCAGATGCTTTGTCCGGTGTCTTTTCATCCGGAACCTGGCAAAATGTCAGTTTGCAGTAACGGCTCAGGCGCTTCGCATACTCGGCAATTCCATCATTCAGATATTTTTCTTTGATTTTCCCTACAGTTATGATCTTAATTTCCATTTACAGGTATTCCTCTATATAATTTTCAAATTCTTCTGCTGACATCAGTACCTTACGAGGTTTCGTTCCTTCCTCCGGTCCGACAACCCCTGCATCACATAGCTGATCCATGATTCTTGCCGCTCTGTTAAAACCGATTTTGAACATTCTCTGAAGCATACCGATCGATGCCTTTTCTTTTTCAATAATGAATTTACCGGCTTCCACAAAATAAGCATCCCTGTCATCAGCCGAAGAACCGCCGGCGCCACCGGACATGCCTGCCGTATTTACCTGCTGTTCAATCTGGGAATTGTACTGCATTCCCGGATTCTTTTCTGCCAGGAAGTCAACAATACTGCTGACTTCTTCATCGGATACAAAAGCCCCCTGCAGTCTGGCCGGTTTCTGATATCCCTGCGGATAAAACAGCATATCGCCCTTTCCAAGAAGCTTCTCTGCTCCATTCATGTCAAGGATCGTCCTTGAATCGACACCGGAAGATACAGAGAATGCAATTCGTGACGGCATATTTGCCTTGATCAGACCGGTGATAACATTTACAGACGGTCGCTGTGTTGCAATGATCAGATGAATACCTGCAGCACGTGCAAGCTGTGCCAGACGACAGATTGCATCCTCCACTTCTCCAGGAGCAACCATCATAAGGTCTGCAAGCTCATCTACAATAATTACGATCTGCGGCATCTTCTCAGGACGCTCTTCACCTTCCGGAATACGCATTCCTTCAACTTTGCGGTTATATTCCTGAAGATTTCGAACACTGTATTCTGCAAACGTATTGTAACGGTTCATCATCTCTGTTACTGCCCAGTTCAATGCACCGGCAGCTTTTTTCGGATCCGTGACAACCGGAATGAACAGATGTGGAATACCGTTATAAACACTGAGTTCCACTACCTTCGGGTCAATCATGATTAATTTGACATCTTCCGGAGATGCTTTGTACAGGATACTTACGATCAGGGTATTGATACAGACAGATTTACCGGAACCTGTAGCACCCGCGATCAGAAGATGTGGCATCTTGGCAATATCCGTAACAACTGGTTTTCCTGCAATATCTTTACCAACTGCAAAAGACAGCCTGGACTTTGCACTCTGAAATTCCTGTGACTGAAGGATCTCTCTCAGCATAACAGCATGATTTTCTTTGTTCGGTACTTCAATACCAACAGCCGCTTTGCCCGGAATCGGTGCCTCAATACGAATGTCCGGCGTTGCAAGGTTTAATTTGATATCATCTGCCAGATTGACGATCTTACTTACTTTAACGCCCATTTCCGGCTGCAGTTCATATCTGGTGACAGTTGGTCCACAGCTTACATTCGTCACTGTTACATTCACACCAAAATTATGCAATGTATCCTGCAGCTTCTTCGCAGTCTTACGAAGATGTTCATCGGAGTCTCCCTGTGATTTGCCATCTCCACGCTTCAGAAGTTTCAGCGGCGGATAATGATACTCACGCTTAACCAATTCATTCTGCTGTGTAATCTCTTTCTGGATGTTTTGAATTCCACTTTCGATCTCCTGTTTGGAAGACTTCGGATTTTTGACTGACTGTGAAGCAGGTCTTGCCTCCGGCTGCGGCACAGATTCCGGTACATCCTGCTCTACCGGTGGCTGAACATAACTGTCTGATGGTTCCTGATAAAATTCTTCCGGCTCTGCACGGTGAATCTCAAACATCGGAGTCTGTGATGAAGGCGTCGCCATCGTGCTCTCCACAGGCATATCCTCAAACATCTCTTCATTCTGGTCCTGCATCGCAGTTTCCCCGTTTTCTGCATTTCCTGCAAAATCTGTAGTCATATCTGAAACTGCATCTACGGAATCTGTATCTGTGGCAGCATCATTTTTTACGTCTTCTGCGGTCTTCTTATTATCTCTAACCACTGTCTTACGGTTCTTTTTCTTCTTTGCTTCCGGTGGAACAAGCAGCGTCCCTTCAAGAAATCCTGTAGATTTCTTCTCTTTAGCCGCAGCCTCTTCTCCATCATTGTTTTCCTGTGCCAGAGCCTCTTCCAGTTCGCGCACACGCTGCGCCTGCCGTTCTTCTCTCCTCTGTCTCCGTTCCTGCACACGAAGCTCTTTGCGAAGATCCCGCTCCGGCTGGCCCTCCATATACATGTCACGTCCATCTCTGGCAAGTGCACAGACTGCATCCCAGATGCGGAACACAAAACCAAAAAATGATTTCTGTGTGATCAATATCAGAGAGATCAGAAGTACAAGAACAATGATCACATATCCCCCCGCAACACCAAATGCGGAAGTCGTAGAAATGCAGATGGCTCCACCAAGCACACCGCCACCCGTTCTATATGTAGAACAGGTCGAATAATATTCCGACATCGTAGTACTGGACATATATCCCTCTGTCAACAGCTGAACCAGTCCGCACAGAAAAACAAAAAACACAAGCGCAGCAAGTACTTTTTTGTATGCAAGAGGATTCTTACTGTTCGATACAAGAAATGCAGCACCAACAAAGATCAATACCGGAAAAACATACGCAAGCAATCCCATAATTCCAAAAGATGCCTTACTGATTGCAGCACCGACCACTCCACCCATTCCAAGATTACTGATGATCAGTATGATCGAAGCCGCCAGAATTGTCAGCAAAATGATCTCTGTCTGGAATCCGCTGGTAACTCCCTGTTTTTTCGCCTGTTTTCTGGTCTGTTTTTTTCTCGTATTTTTACGTCCGGAAGCGGTTTTTGCGGTTCCTCTTCGATTACTCTGTTTCTTTGTTGCTGCCATTCAGGCACCCCTCCTAATGATTCTTCATAAAAATCCGCCGGAAAATCGGAAAATCTTCCGGCAGAAAAAAGCATTCCCAATTATGCAAAATTTGCTGCAAGCGCGATAATTCCCGCAATAAAACAATAGTATGCAAAAAAGCGGAATTTTCCGTTGTGTACAAGTCTCAGGCATGCCCGGATTGCCAGACTTCCAACAACTGCAGCAACGATCATTCCAAATACATAAGAAAAGCCAAGCCCTACTGTCATATCTGAAGAACCAAACTGTCCAAGTTCCATGATCAGTGCTCCGATAATTGCCGGAATCGACAAAATATAAGAATATTTCACTGCAAATGTACGGCTGAATCCGCTCATCAACCCGGCACTGATCGTCATTCCGCTTCTGGAAAATCCAGGAAACACCGAAAGACCCTGACAGATCCCAATCCACATGGCATTGGAAAAGTTCGCATCCTTAGCCGCTTTTGTGCCACCTACCTGACTCAGATCAATCACCAGAAGAATGATCCCCGTGATCAGAATCCCAACACCCGGGAGAAGTTTTGAAGATGCAGACATTGCAACAAGTCTGCGTGCTGTATATCCCAGAAACATTGTCGGAATCATGGAAACCATCAGCAGAACTGCAAATTTACGGTAGATATTGCTTATGATCTTTGCATAATGAAGATTATCCCCGGTACGTCTGTTATGTATATAGAGATTTGCATTTCCGATCACGTCCATAAACATTTCAATGGATTCCACTGCCAGTCTGCGTATGTCTTTCTGAAAGGTCATAAAAACTGCTGCAAGCGTTCCCAGATGAAGCATAACTTCCATAAGTACACCCGGACCATGCTCCATACCAAGTATGTTCTGCACAAAGCAAAGATGTCCAAAACTGCTGACCGGAAGAAACTCTGTAATCCCCTGTACTATAGCCAGTAAAATAATATAAAGAACTATCATATTTTTATCCTTTTCTTTCAACTAATCTGTGCCATGCCATCCGGCAATTTTCTCACAACCGCCTATAAAGGCACATTAACAGTGGATAGTATAACATATTCCCGTAAAACTTACAAGATGGCAAATAAGAACTTGTGTTCTGCCATATTCAAAAAAAGAGACCCCGCAGGCACTTATGTGCACTGGAGGCCCCTGTCATTTCATTATTTATTTTTCAGATATTCGTCGATACCTTTGGCTCCGGCTTTACCAGCTCCCATAGCAAGGATAACGGTAGCCGCACCTGTAACAGCATCTCCACCGGCGTAAACGCCATCTTTGGAAGTCTTACCTGTTTCTTCTTCAGCAACGATACATCTTCTCTTGTTGATCTCAAGTCCTTTAGTAGTAGAAGAGATCAGCGGGTTCGGAGAAGTACCAAGTGACATGATAACAGTATCAACATCCATATCATACTCAGAACCTGGAATCTCAACAGGACGTCTTCTTCCGGATGCATCCGGCTCGCCCAGTTCCATCTTAACAACCTTCATACCATTTACATGTCCGTTCTCATCAACGAGGATTTCCTTCGGATTGGTAAGGAGATCAAAGATGATTCCCTCTTCTTTTGCATGATGAACTTCTTCTGCTCGTGCCGGAAGTTCTGCTTCACTTCTTCTGTATACGATATGTACTTCAGCGCCAAGTCTCAGAGCAGTTCTTGCTGCATCCATAGCTACGTTACCGCCGCCGACAACAGCAACTTTCTTACCTGCTGCAATCGGTGTATCGTAAGAATCATCAAAAGCTTTCATCAGGTTGCTTCTTGTCAGGTATTCGTTTGCGGAGAATACACCACTTGCGTTCTCTCCCGGGATTCCCATAAACATCGGAAGACCTGCACCAGAACCAATGAATACAGCTTCAAATCCTTCGTCTTCGATCAGCTGATCAATTGTTGTGGATTTACCGATAACAACGTTTGTTTCAAATTTAACGCCGAGTTCTTTAACTTTCTCGATCTCTTTCTTAACGACTTTCTGTTTTGGAAGACGGAATTCCGGAATACCATAAACAAGAACGCCGCCCAGCTCGTGAAGAGCTTCAAATACAGTTACATCATAACCTGCTTTTGCAAGATCACCTGCACAGGTAAGTCCGGACGGACCGGAACCGATAACAGCAACTTTGTGTCCATTCTTTACTTCTGCTCCAACTGGTTTGATATCATGTTCCAGAGCATAGTCAGCAACGAATCTTTCCAGTTTACCGATAGAAACAGCTTCACCCTTCTTACCACGGATACACTGTCCCTCGCACTGGGATTCCTGAGGACATACACGTCCGCAGATAGCCGGAAGTGCGGAAGATAATCCGATCACTTTGTAGGCTTCTTCAATATTTCCTTCTTTGATGTGTTCGATAAATCCTGGAATGTTGATAGATACCGGACATCCCTCTACACATTTTGGTTTCTTGCAGCCCAGACATCTCTGTGCTTCTTCCATTGCTTCTTCCTGGTTATATCCAAGACAAACTTCTTCAAAGTTTGTTGCACGTACCTTCGGATCCTGTTCTCTTACCGGCACTTTATTTAACATTTTTGCATCTGCCATTACTTGTCACCTCCGCACTGTCCGCATCCACCGTGGTGGGTATCGCCTTCCTGAAGCTTCAGTAATGCACGTCCTTCTTCAGTCTTGTACATCTGGCTTCTCTTCATAGCCTGATCGAAATCAACGAGATGTCCGTCAAATTCCGGTCCGTCTACGCAGGCAAATTTGATCTCATCGCCAACCTGGAGACGACATGCTCCGCACATACCTGTTCCATCAACCATGATCGGGTTCATGCTGACGATCGTATGGATACCAAGCTTCTTAGTAAGAAGACAGACAAATTTCATCATGATCATCGGTCCGATCGCAACACAGACATCATAGTGTTTACCTTCATTTGTAACAAGGTCTTCCAGAGTCTTTGTTACCATACCGGAACGTCCATAAGATCCGTCATCTGTTGTAACATAAAGGTTGGAAACAGCTGCAAGTTCTTTTTCAAGAATAACCATATCCTTTGTTTTTGAACCAAGGATTACGTCTGCAGTAATACCATGCTCGTGAAGCCATTTTACCTGCGGATAAACAGGTGCTGTACCAACACCTCCGGCTACGAATACCAGTTTCTTTTTCTTAAGTTCTTCGATGTCTTCATGAACAAATTCAGAAGGACATCCCAGCGGTCCTACGAAATCGCGGAAAGAATCTCCAGCCTTTAATTCGGACATCTTAATAGTAGATGCTCCAACTTCCTGGAACACGATTGTAATAGTTCCTTCTTTGCGGTCATAGTCGCAAATTGTAAGCGGGATTCTCTCGCCCTTTTCATCCATTTTTACGATGATAAATTGTCCTGGCTGACAGTGGCTTGCAACACGCGGTGCATGTACGACCATAAGATGGATCTTAGCTGCCAGTGTCTCAGCTTTTAAAATCTTATACATTGTTTCCCTCCTAGCATATTTTCACTCAATCCTCTAATAATAATACGCCAAAATCCGCTATATGACAAGGAAAACATTTATAAAGATGCATAAAAGTGTTTATTTTTTCACAATTTTTTATATTTTATTATTTTTTTTGTCAATCATTTCATGTAATTTCACAAGTGCCTCATGAATTCCACCAATCTCATCGATCAGACCTTCTTTTACAGCCTCCTCGCCTTCCAGAAGCGTTCCGACATCCTTGACCAGCTGGCTGGTGTCCAGCATCAGTCTCTCCAGACGTTCCTTGGAGGCTCTGGAATGTGCCGCAATAAAGCCTGTGATACGGTCCTGGATCTTTTCCATATTCCGATAGGTCTGGGCCACTCCAATAAACATTCCGCTGGAACGCACCGGATGGATCACCATCGTTGCACTTGGAACCGCAAAAGAATAATCTGCCGACACTGCCATCGGTACTCCGATCGAATGCCCGCCGCCAAGTACCAACGATACCGTCGGAATACTTAAAGATGCGATCATCTCTGCAATGGCAAGTCCTGCCTCCACATCACCGCCTACCGTATTCAAAAGAATCAGAAGTCCTTCCACGTTTTCATCGTCTTCGATCATTGCAAGTTTTGGCAGAACATGTTCATATTTTGTTGTTTTACTCTGCGACGGTGCGGCATCATGGCCTTCTACTTCACCAATGATCGTCAGAAGTTCGATCCGGTGTCTCTTCACATTCTGGTCAAGTGTCAACTCACCCATTTCCCTGATCTGCTCATTTTCTTTTTCTTCTTTATCCAAAGCCTGCTGTTTGTCATTCTCGATTTCTTTTTCAGACATAAAAAATACCTCCATGAAGATTCATGAAGGTATTTTGCGTCAAACTACGCTCTGTTATACATATGGATCAGATCATTCGTTCCAGTTTGTCCAGACATCTGTAACATCATCATCCTCATCGAGAAGATCCAGTGTTCTCTGCAGGTTCTTGACATCCTTTTCATCTGTCAGATCCACATATGTCTGCGGAACCATAGCAACCTGAGCTTCTACCATCGGGATACCAGCTTTTTCCAGAGCCTCACGTACGGCACTGAAATCATCCGGAGCTGTCAGGATCTCGAAGCTGTCTTCTTCTTCGTTGAAATCCTCTGCGCCTGCATCCAGAGCTGTCATCATAAGCTCGTCTGCATCCATCTCGCCGCACTCGTCTTCCAGCTCTTCTTTATCAATGATAATCTGACCTTTCTGATCAAACATAAAGGATACACATCCCTGAGTTCCGATGCTTCCATAACCTTTTGTAAATGCATTTCTTACATTACTTGCTGTACGGTTTTTGTTGTCAGTCAGAGTCTCAACGATGATCGCAACACCGTTCGGACCATATCCTTCATATGTAGCACGTTCATAACTGTCAGCAGAATCTGCACCGGCTGCTTTTTTGATACCACGTTCAATTGTATCATTCGGCATGTTGTTTGCTTTTGCTTTTGCGATAACATCACGAAGTTTGCTGTTGTTATTCGGGTCCGCACCGCCGGCTTTGACTGCCATAACGATCTCACGGCCGATTACAGTAAATACTTTACCTTTTTTTGCGTCATTTTTTTCCTTTTTGTGCTTTATGTTTGCGAATTTTGAATGTCCTGACATTTTTCACTCTCTCCTTTTGTTTCTTTGTCATTTATTTTTTCGGCTCTTACTCTTCCGATGGTTCTGTTTCCAAGTGAAAGAATCTTAAATCTGTAGCCGTTTGCAACAATTTCTTTGTCCAGATCCTCCCTGGACGGAATATGTCCCAGAAACTCTGTCAGATAACCGTTCAGCGTTTCCATTTCTACATCGCCAAAGTCAATATCCAGTTCCTGCTCCACATCATCCAGACTGGCAAGTCCATCAATAATGATACTGTTATCTACCTGTGTCCGGAATGTATCCTTGCTCTCATCGTATTCATCAAAAATGTCCCCGACGATTTCCTCAATGAGATCTTCCATCGTTACGATTCCTGCCGTCTGACCATACTCATCCACGACAACTGCCATATGTACCTGTCTGGCCTGCATGGTACGGAAAAGCTGTCCGATATGTCTGGTCTCAGGAACAAAAGTCGCTTTCCTGATAAGACCCGGAAGCTCCTTCAGTGGTTTGAACTTCGCCCATGGATTCTGTGTAAAGAATTTCAGTGCATCTTTGTAATGGATCAGGCCCCGGATATCATCCATATCTTCCCCACAGACCGGATATCGGGAATTTCCCTCTTCCATCATATGATTCACAACATCCTTGAGCAGATCATCCATCGCAAAAGCAGCCACACTGCTTCTGTGAGTCATAACCGCACCCACTTCTTTATCTTCAAAAGCAAAAATATTCTGGATCATCTCTGCTTCATCTTTCTGGAGAACACCTTTCTCATGTGCCTCATCCACCATAGAGATGATTTCTTTTTCCGTAACAGAATCTTCCTGTTCCCCTTTAAAGAAATGAAAAACTCCGGAAAAAAGACCCTGAATCCAGTCTATAACCTTCGCCGGCCCCCTGCGGGGCAATCGACTGCCATCGTCCATTTTGTATCTATTCCTTCCGTAATTTGTTTAAAATCAGCACAATTACTGCTAAAATATAGCACTTTAGCTTCTGTTCGTCAAGGATAACCGCCTAAAAAGTAAGTTCAAGGCTGATTTCAAGGGCATGATTCACTCGATCCAGCATTGTCTGGTCAAGATGGCATACCTTATCCTTCAGCCTTTTTTTATCGATCGTACGCAGCTGTTCCAGCAAGATCACCGAGTCCTTCTCAATTCCATAAGAAGAGGCATCGATCTCAATATGCGTCGGCAGCTTTGCCTTATTCATCTTAGACGTAATCGCAGCGCAGATGACCGTGGGACTGTGTCGGTTGCCCACATCATTCTGAATGATCAGAACCGGGCGGACGCCACCCTGTTCACTCCCAACTACCGGTCTTAAATCTGCATAAAAAATATCCCCTCTTTTAATTACCACACAATCACACTCCGATTCTTTTTTCTCTGGAATTAGTATTTCCATTTTTCTTCTGTGTATACATGCGTGGTGCTGCAGTTTATTCGAAGAAGGTCAGATCTCCCCATTCTCTGCCGTCTTTTATATAGACTCTCGGGACACGTTTGCTGATATCACAGGCAAATTCATAAGAAAATCTGCCGGACATATCGCCAAAAGTCTCAATGCTGATAAATTCGTCTCCGTCCCTGCCGATCAATGTTACCTCATCTCCATGTTTCACATCCGGAATATGTGTAACATCCACCATGAACTGGTCCATACAGACTCTGCCAAGGATCGGTGCTTTCTGTCCATGTATCAGAACCCATCCTTTATTAGACAGAGTTCTCGGATACCCATCCGCATAGCCGACCGGAATCGTTGCGATACGAAGATCGTTTTCGGAGGCAAATGTTCCTCCATAACTGATCGCCGTTCCTGCCGGAAGATCCTTCACATAAGCCACATGACTCTTCAGTTCCATCGCCGGCTCCAGTTTCACAATGTCCCTCTCCACTTCATCGGACGGATAAATACCATAGATCGTAATTCCCGCACGGACCAGGTTCAGGTTTGCCTCCGGCATACGAATGATTCCCGCACTGTTCGAGCAATGCTTCAGCGGAATCTGTACTCCTGCCTTTTCCAGAAGGTCCGCAAACGCAAGATAACGTTTCAGCTGTTCTACTGCCGGAGCTTTATCCGTCTCATCTGCCCGTGCGAAGTGTGTAAACATACCTTCGATCTCAACATTTGGAAGCGCGGCGATCTTTTTGATCTCCTCAACGCTTTCCGGCTTATCTGCAAATCCAATACGGCTCATTCCGGTATCCAGTGCAATGTGGATATACACCTGTCTGCCCTGACGGACAGCCTCATCAGAAAGGATTTTTGCCACATTATACTCACAGACCGTCAGGCGCACATCTTTTCTGATCAGTTCCTGGAAATACTCTTCAAAAACAAGTCCGAGGATCAGTACCGGTTTCTCAATCCCGGCGTCTTTCAACTGAATCGCTTCCTCTGCTGTCGCGGTCGCAAAACCCCAGATATACTCATAACCTTCTATAAGACGTGAAATCGCTTCTGCACCATGTCCATAACCATCGGCCTTGATAACAGCTACGATCCTGGTACCATCTGCAATGTTTTTCTTCATTTCCTCAAAGTTATGAGCAATGGCATCCAGTGATACTACTGCTTTAACTCTCTCAAATTTTCTCATAATACCCTCCTCTTCATACCTGATCTGCTCAGATATTTCGGTATTCTATTTATTTTTTAGAACTTCTGAAGCTCCTCGTACAATATCTCCGGCCTTCATACCTGCTGTTCCTTTTTCTTTCGCTGCCAGATCTCCTGCCATACCATGAAGCAGGACTCCCAACGCAGCCTGTCTGCCTGTATCCGGCAGTTCTGTCCTTTTATTCAGGAACATTGCCAGCACACCTGCAAGAATTCCGGTCAGGACATCTCCACTTCCTGCAGTCGCCATTCCAGGATTTCCTGCCAGACTGATCCAGGTATTTCCATCCGGTGCCGCTGTCACAGCACATGCATCTTTCAGCACACATACAGCACCGGTCTCTGCTGCCAGTTTCCTCGCAGCTGCAATACGGTCTTTTTGAAGTTCACTGATTGTTTTTCCTGTCAGCCGTCCCATTTCACCCATATGCGGTGTCATGATCAGACGATTCGTAAAATACTGTTTCCATTCCGGATGCTGTGCCAGCAGATTCAGTCCATCTGCATCCAGTATGACAGGTTTATCGGATTTTGATGCCGTCTTCAGAAACCACTGTACTTTTTCGGCAGCCTGGTCTGTAGTTCCAATTCCCGGACCGATCACTACAATATCACACCAGTCAAAATCTTTTGCAAAATCATCGGCGCAGTCAAGCATTGCTTCCGGCAGCATTGTCTGCAGTGGAATCCGATTCTCTTCTGCCGTAACGATTTTTACCATTCCGGCGCCCACCGCAAAAGCTCCCGCAGCACTGAGATAAGCCGCTCCACACATACCCGGACTTCCGGCAACGACCAGAATCTTTCCAAAAGTTCCTTTGTTTCCATCAACAATTTTATCCGGCAGAAAATGAATATCTGTTTTTTCTGTCTGCCATAAATATGGTTTCACCTTATCACTCGCGTAGATGCCAACATCCGCAACGATCACTTTACCGGCAAATTTCCTGCCCGGATACAGGCAAAGACCTGCTTTTCGAAATGCAAATGTCACTGTCAGATCTGCATGAAAAGCAATTCCAAGTTCTGCTCCTGTATCACCATTTACTCCGGACGGAATATCAACAGCCACTTTCCAGGCATTCAACTGATTCAGTGCTTTGATCACATCTCTGTAACTGCCCTCGACCGGACGACTCAGCCCAACGCCGAAAATGGCATCTACTATAGTAGTATATTCCTCTGTTTCCAGGTTATTCACAACCGGCACCTGACAGGCAGCTGCAATATCCAGCTGACGCTGCATTTCCACAGTCCTGTGGTCCGGATTTCCCACCAGATACAGACTTGTACGATAACCATGCAGTTTCAGAATACGGGCAACAGCCACGCCATCTCCTCCGTTGTTCCCGCTTCCGCAGACACAGAGGATCCGTTCTTGCTGTTTTTGGTCTGCCAGCGTCCGTTCCAGTTCTTCTGCGACTTTCAGAGCTGCCCGTTCCATCAGGACACAGGACGGGATACCGATTCCCTCAATCGTATTTCCATCAAGAGCCTTCATTTCTTTACAGGTCACAATCTGTTTCATTCTTTTTCCTCACCTGCCATAATTAGCATAAAAGGCCATTACGCAGCCTCCTTGCCATAAGGAGCCGGGTAACAGCCTGTCTGTCCGTCCTGCCATCACTTTATAAGTGCTGCTTATTTCTCATCGTCTATATGTTCCTGACGATACTGACTGAGATTATAGGATAATGTCATCAGACTCTCTGAAAGATGAACATTCTCCACGATCACATCATCCGGAGTATCCAGATCGATATGTGCGAAATTCCAGATAGCTTTGATTCCGTTCTCGATCAGAATCTCCGCCATATCACGTGCCTTATTCTTCGGCAATGTCAGAATTGCGATCTCAATATTGTTTTCTTTCATAAAGAAAGGAAGATCACTGATCATCTGAATCTCAATCCCACGAACTGCAATTCCCTCAAGTACCGGATTTACATCAAAAATACCGGCCAGCTTGAATCCTCTCTTCTCAAACTCTACATAATTGGCAAGTGCCTGCCCCAGATTACCAGCTCCTACAATAATCATCGGATGCACGATATCCAGCCCCAGGATCTTACCGATCTCTGTATAAAGATATTTTACATTATAACCGTATCCCTGCTGTCCAAATCCCCCGAAATTATTCAGATCCTGACGTATCTGAGACGCTGTAACACGCATTTTTTTACTAAGATCATTGGAAGAGATCCTCTCTACATTGTCTTCCAGAAGTTCACCAAGGTATCTATAGTAACGTGGCAGTCTCTTAATCACAGCTTTTGAAATCTGTTTTGCTTCCACCGTTGTCCCTCCTTACACTTTCTCGTTAATTATAACGAATTGACATTTTGTTGTCAATCAATGTTGTCAAATATGTACAATTTTCATTGATTTTCCTTTACAAAGGCCATTTTTGCTTTTATAATCATACCGTATATTTACTTCGGAGGAATAACTATGATTTTATCATGTCAGGGTATCTCCAAATCCTTCGGTGAAAAAGTGATTCTGGAAGATGCCTCTTTTCATATAGAAGAACGCGAAAAGGCAGCTCTGATCGGCAACAATGGTGCCGGCAAGACCACGCTGCTGCGCATTATAATGGAAGAAATCCACGCAGATGCCGGACAGGTCGTTCTTGCCAAGGACAAACGTATCGGTTACCTCGCCCAGTATCAGGATGTACAGGGTCACCTTTCTGTATATGAAGAACTCTTAAGCACCAAACAGTATATCATCGATATGGAAGAACGTCTTCGTGCCATGGAAGTACAGATGAAAAATGCTTCCGGCGAAGAACTTGACCGCCTGATGAACTCCTACACCCGCCTGACTCATGAATTTGAACTGGAAAATGGCTATGCCTACAAAAGCGAACTTATGGGTGTTCTGAATGGTCTCGGATTTACAGAAGAGGATTTCACCAAACAGGTGGCGACTCTTTCCGGCGGTCAGAAGACCCGCGTTGCACTCGGTAAACTGCTGATTTCCAAACCAGATATCCTTCTGCTCGATGAGCCTACCAACCACCTGGATATGGAAAGCATTGCCTGGCTGGAAACTTATCTTCTCAATTATCCCGGTGCTGTTTTCATTGTATCTCATGACCGCTATTTCCTTGACAAAGTTGTCACAAAAGTCATCGAGATTGATGCCGGACAGGTTCGTATGTATGCCGGTAATTACTCCGCTTATGCAGAGAAAAAAGCACAGCTTCGTGATGCCCAGTACAAGGCATATCTCAACCAGCAGCGCGAGATCAAACATCAGGAAGCCGTTATTGTCAAGCTGAAATCTTTCAACAGAGAAAAATCCATCAAACGTGCTGAGAGCCGTGAAAAGATGCTGAATAAGATTCAGCGGATCGACAAACCGATCGAAGTCCAGAGCCAGATGCGTCTTTCTCTTGAGCCACGCGTGGTCAGTGGTAACGATGTTCTTACCGTAGAAGATCTCGCCAAAAGTTTCCCGCAGCAGAAACTTTTTTCCGATATTTCTTTCCAGATCAAACGAGGCGAGCGCGTAGCACTGATCGGAAACAACGGAACCGGCAAAACTACAATGCTCAAGATTCTCAACGGGCTTCTGGATGCAGACGCCGGAAGCTTCTCTCTGGGCGCCAAAGTGCAGATTGGTTACTATGATCAGGAGCATCATGTACTTCATGCAGAAAAAACAATTTTTGAGGAAATTTCAGACACATACCCGACACTGACCGAGACACAGATCCGTAATATGCTTGCAGCATTTCTTTTTACCGGAGATGATGTATTCAAAGTGATCTCCTCTCTTTCCGGTGGTGAACGAGGCCGTGTTTCCCTTGCCAAACTGATGCTTTCCGAAGCCAATTTCCTGATCCTTGATGAGCCTACCAACCATCTGGATATCGCATCCAAGGAAATTCTGGAAGAAGCACTGAACAGCTATACCGGAACCGTATTGTATGTTTCTCATGACCGTTATTTCATTAACCAGACTGCAACCCGTATTCTTGATCTGACAAATCAGTCTGTTGTCAACTATATCGGAGATTACGATTATTATCTGGAGAAAAAAGAAGAACTGACTGAAAAATATGCTCCAACAACACAGCAGGCAGCAGCAGAAATTCAGGATGAGGCCCCTTCTGAAGGAAAACTTACCTGGCAGCAGCAAAAAGAAGAACAGGCCCGCAGGCGCAAACAGGAAAACGAACTTAAAAAAGTCGAAAAACGTATTGAAGAGCTTGAAACACGAGATAAAGAGATTGATGACACTCTCGTTCTTCCGGATGTCTGTACGAATGTAGGACGCTGTGCGGAACTGAGCCGCGAAAAAGACAAGATTCAGGCAGAACTTGAAGAATTATATGAAAAATGGGAGGAACTTGCGTAACTGCAATTTTCTCTCCCATATTACAAAGAGCCGCTGTATCGCAGTTGATACAATGGCTCTTTTGTGCATATATTAAAGCATTTTTTCCAGAGATTCTCTGATTGCAAGGATGAAATCACGGCTGTTCAGTACAGTCGGATTCTCAATTGTTGTGATCAGTGCAAGGTCTTTGGTCATCTTGCCACTTTCAATCGTGGAAAGAGTCGCTTTTTCCAGTTTATCTGCAAACTCTTCCAGTTTCTGATTGCCATCCAGTTCTCCACGTTTGCGAAGAGCTCCTGTCCATGCAAAAATCGTTGCCACAGAGTTGGTAGAAGTTTCTTTTCCTTCCAGATGACGATAATAATGTCTCTGTACTGTTCCATGAGCTGCTTCATATTCGTAATATCCCTGAGGAGAAACAAGTACAGATGTCATCATTGCAAGAGAACCAAATGCAGAAGAAACCATATCGCTCATAACATCTCCGTCATAGTTCTTGCATGCCCAGATAAATCCGCCTTCTGCCTTCATAACACGTGCTACGATATCATCGATCAGACTGTAGAAATAAGTAAGTCCTGCTTCTTCGAATCTGTCCTTAAATTCTGTGTCAAATACCGTCTGGAATACTTCTTTGAATTTCGCATCGTATGTCTTGGAAATCGTATCTTTCGCACCAAACCATACATCCTGCTTCGTATCCAGTGCATAGTTGAAACAGCTTCTTGCAAAGCTTTCAATGGATGCAGTCATGTTGTGCATGCCCATCGCAACTCCCGGTGCTTTGAATTCCTGTACAAGGGAGCGTTTCTCTTCACCGTCTTCCGAAGTATAAACCAGTTCAACCTTACCTGGTTTGTCAATGTACATCTCTGTGTTCTTGTAAATATCTCCATATGCATGACGCGCAAGTGTGATCGGTTTCTTCCAGTTGCGTACACATGGCTCAATTCCCTTTACAACGATCGGTGCACGGAATACCGTTCCGTCAAGGATTGCACGGATCGTACCATTCGGGCTCTTATACATCTTCTTGAGATCATATTCGTCCATACGGGCATGATTTGGTGTGATCGTCGCACATTTTACTGCAACACCATATTTCTTAGTTGCTTCAGCAGCATCGATCGTAACCTGGTCATCTGTTTCATTACGATAATTCAACCCGAGATCATAATACTCTGTGTTCAGATCAATAAACGGAAGAAGGAGTTCATCTTTAATCATTTTCCAGAGGATTCTGGTCATCTCATCTCCGTCCATCTCTACCAACGGTGTCGTCATTTGAATTTTTTCCATAATACGTCTCCCTTGTCTGATATCTGATTTTCTGTCACTGGTCATTCTCTTTATAATTATCTGTAAACAATGACCAATTTGCTACTATTCTATCCGAAAAAAGGATTTCCGTCAATACTTTCGGCCTTTACTATGGTAAAATCATGTATTTTTGTTTATACAATAATGTAGTTTTCTTATAGAGCCATAAATTTCCGGCAGTTGAATTTTCCCCAACCCTGCTGGTTTCGCGGTAGTCCCATATCGTCGCAGCTGTCTCTCAACATCATTTTTATCTCTACATTGGATAGCAGTGGATCTTTTTCCAGAGCCAGTGCAACTGCACCGGATACCAGCGGAGTCGACATGGATGTGCCGCTTTTCATGCTGTACAGGTTTCCAGCTCCCGGCATACATGCCATAATCTGCCGCCCCGGTGCTACCAGATCCGGTTTACACACGCATTCAAATGTTGGTCCGCGCCCGGATACTGCCCGCTTTCCCGAGAGCATATCACTGGATCCCACCGTAATAATCTTTTTGCTGCATCCAGGTGCCGTCACGCTCCCCGGCTTTGGTCCCTGATTTCCTGCCGCCGCGACCACAACCAGCCCTTCATCCCATAATCTCTCCACCCCCTGCACCAGTACATCCTGATCGTTTCGTGTGCGATAAGTCGTTCCCACAGAAATATTAACAATTCGAAGCTTGTATCGTTCCCTGTTCTGTAAAATCCAGCGAAAAGCCTGCAGGACATCTTCTTTATTTCCATTTCCAAACCGATCAAGTACTTTCAGCGCTGCTATCCTGCTGCCTGGTGCCATCCCTTTATATTTTCCCATGGAGGCCCTGCCACTCCCGGCCAGAATTCCGGCTACACAGGTTCCATGTCCATTGTCATCATATGGAGATTTTTTATGCGCTATAAAATCCGCAAAAGCACAAATTCTGCTGTCAAAATCTATATGCGGATAGATTCCCGTGTCAAGAATTGCCACTCCGATTCCCTTTCCTGTATAAAATGACTCGTTCATGCATATACTCCAGATAGAGGTTTCTATATTAATATATTCCAGTTTCAGTGAAAGGGGGTGCGGAATTTGATCATTGTAGCACTTATTGTGTTTTTCTGCCTGCAGGCATTTGTGCTCTTCTGCTGCCTCGCCGCCGGAAATGACCCCGGATCACAGGAAATATCCGACCAGGAACAGATGGATTATATAAAGATGTGGATGGACAATAAAAAGCGGAAAGCATGAAAAAAAGAGAAAGCCTCTCGACTTTCTCTTATCATAAATAATCATTCACCAACAGCTATTCTGTTTTATCCTCTGCCGGGGTCTGATCACTGCCTTCTTCCGAACCGTCTTCGCCAGCGTTGTCTTCTGTATTTCTGACTACTGCATCTTCCGGTGCATCGGTTGGCTTTGTAATTGTAATGTTTCCAAGATCTTCTACCGTCTCCTGCTGTGAAAGTGTCGCCTTATAATCATCACGCTCAGCTCTTTTGGATCTGTTTACCTTCACCATCATTGCCAGGCATACAATCAGAACGACAACCAGAATATAATATCCTGCAGAAGACAAAAAGCTCTTTCTATGTCTGTGTTTATGCTGTGACATACAAATATCCCTTCACATTATTCTGCAGCTGTTTCAGTATCTGCTGCTCCTGCATCTGTAGTCTGTGTTTCAATTTCATTTTCATCTACAGCACTTTTATCAAGAAGTGTGATTGCTCCAAGGAATGGAAGTGTAACTTTAAGTTCACCTGTTACAGGGTCAATCTCATCAATTGTGATAAATACAACTTTTCCTGTTTCCGGATCAACCAGCATCAGAAGCAGATCTTCTGCTTTCTTTTCTTTTGCAGCATCAATCTTAACTTTTACTTCAAGATCTCCATTAGTCTTATAGGTAATTTCATCACCGATCTGCTCTGCAATGTCGATAAACGGTGTCGTAAACTTGTACTCTGTCAGGTCAACCTTTTCACCGGATTTTGTCTCTACGTTAGTGACATCTTCTACGTTCATCTCTTTCAGTACTTCTTTAACTGTTTCGATGGTCGGTTTTGTCTCTTCATCATTAACTGTTTTCAGAAGAGTCTTTACAGTTTCATTTGATGTGTAGTTGTCTAAAGTCTTCTCGTCTGTTACATCAATAGTGCTAACTACGAGTTTTGCTCCCTCAGGAACATTTGTAGAAACAATCTGCGGTTCTTCCGGAATAATCTGTCCAATACTCGGACCAGCAAATACTGTTGCTGACATGCTTACTACCATTGCTGCGATTACACCTAACATTACTTTTTTCTTCATATTAGCTATGCCTCCTTAACTTTGCTTATGCACATTGCTATCTATAACAAAACACGTTATGTGTCTGTCATACCTTTTCATAAAAGAGATCAATGATCAAATGCTGCAGTGCCTCTTCATCCGGATAAAACTCATCGTGAAGCCCGCCCGTCTGATCCTGACCCTCTACCTGAATAAAACTATCATCTGTAAGTTCTGCTTTTTTCAGAAAACTCACCAACCCAAGATACTGATTTCTGGTAACACTTGTCTGTAAATAATCTTTCATGGAATCCAGAGAATCCCACATCTTTTCCAACTGACTCTGATTCAGTGATTTTAATTTGTCCGCATACGCAAGTACATATGTCTTCTGGCGCTCCATACGGCCATCATTACTGAAATCTATTGTCGTATCTCTGTATTGCAAAAATGGTTTAATCGTTGTATCATCCAAAGTCACCTGGGCACCTTCATAAAGCTCCGGATATTGTTCTTCCAGATCACCATTTGGAACAGTAACAGTAACTCCGCCTACCAGTTCATTGATATACGGCATGGAATCCTGATTTGTCACAACATAACGGTTAATCGGTATTCCACCAAATAATAACGAAACAGCCTCACAGAGATTGTTACAGCTGACTTCTCCACCGTCCCCATAAGTATACGCATATCCGATATGTGTTTTGTAAAGTCCCATATCCGTACCATCCAGAGAGTATTGACGTATATCTGTCATCGTATCTCTGCTTACAGAAACAACCGATATCCTGTTTTTCTTTTCATCCATAACCACAAGCTGAATACTGTCTGCCCTGGCTTTATTGCCATACTGAGCTTTTGCTTCCATCTTACCGGTGGAGTCCACGCCG
This sequence comes from uncultured Blautia sp., assembly GCF_934424005.1. Classification (GTDB taxonomy): domain Bacteria; phylum Bacillota; class Clostridia; order Lachnospirales; family Lachnospiraceae; genus Blautia_A. The sequence goes on along the minus strand of NZ_CAKRXI010000006.1, from coordinate 55,510 downwards.
GCATACAGAATACTTGTAATCAGATTATTATAGCGATATTTCTCACCTTTATATGTAATGTCCCTGTATCCACTTCCTGTATTATTAGAAGTTCCCCTGACAGCCATCGCCTTCTGATTCTGAAGCTGATGATAAATACCAATCAGGGATGCTGCAAGAACTACTGCACAGACAATCACACTGCCAATAATCCTTCTTCTCCACATCTTCTGCTGCTGTCGGTGATGCCGATGGCTGTGATGATGGTGGTGATGACTACTTCTTTGACTTTCCATTTTTCTTTTTCCTGTCTGAAGACTTTTTATCCTTATGGCCGGACTGATCCTTTTCACCATATCCATAGCCATATCCATAGCCGTAACCATATCCATAGCCGTAACGTCTTTCGGTAAGTTTCACCTTATTTACAACAGCTCCCAGAATATTGATTCCGGCATATTCCATCTGACGTCGTGCTTTCTCAGCCTGTGCACGTTCGGTAAGACCGCTCTCTACAACCAGAACTGTACCATCACACTGCTTTGCTATCAAAAGTCCGTCAATTACCAGATTCAACGGCGGTGTATCTACAATGACATAATCATAAACACTCTTTACAAACTGCATCAACTCCTGAAACAATGGTCCAGAAACAAGTGCACTCGGATTCGGAGCTTTCGCTCCCGTAAAGATCATATCCATCCACGGGTCATCTGTGTGATAAATAATCTTCTCCTTAGAGGCTTCTCCACAAAGATACTCACTGAGACCTTCTTTATCTCCCAGAATATCATATCGCACCTGTGTCGTAGAATTTCGGATATCTCCATCCAGATAAAGCACTCTCTTCTCAAGACTCGCCAGGCTCTTAGCCAGACGGAACGCTATAGAAGACTTACCTTCATGCGCCAGCGAACTGGTAACTGCAACAGCCTTGATATTATTACCACTCAGCTGCACATTACCTCTGAGAACATTGATTGCTTCATTCACACCAAAAGGTACCTTACTGATTTTAGGCTTGATAATCTCCTTCTGCTGTCCCATCGGACGATTCTCACGGAGCAGATCATCAAACAGTTCACTCATTCTATCATCTCTGTCCATCTCTTACTCCTTCATCTCTTCATAATACGGTACAACAGCAAGAACCGGCATATGCAGATTCTTACGAACATCCTCATCTGTCTTCAGAGTCGTATCTGTCAGGAACTTCACAAGAATCAGGCCACACGCGAGCACGATACCTCCAAGTGCACCCATCATAACATCCTTACTCAGTCCACGTGTCACCTCTTCAACAGCTTCTGCTTCAGAATAATCAATTACTGTCGGTTCACTGCTTCCGATCACCTGATAGATTCGATCAATACCAATATTCATCAGTGAATTCGCAATATCTCTGCATAACTCAATATCACCACATGTCACACTGATCTGAATGATATGCGAATCCTGTGGATTACTGACATTCACCAGTTTAGATAGCTGTTTATAATCCAGATCCAGGTCCAGATCCTTAATAACCTGTTTTAAGACATTACGGCTCTTAATAATCTTCGCATAGTCTTCTGTCAGTTCTGAACTGATCTGCAGATCTGATACAGAAATCACGGATTCATTACTGGTGATAAAAATCGATGCATCTGCCTGATAAGCCGGCTGCATCAGAAACGTATGATAAAGTCCCATCAAAACCGCTCCAATGAGCATCGCCAAAAAGATCACCTTCCACTTATCGACCATTAGCCAAAACAGTTCCTGCAGATTGATCACATCATCCTGCGGCTGTACTGCCGGTCGATTCACGGATACCACTGTTTCCTGAACAGGCGCAGAACCTCCGGACTGAAAGTTCTTCTCTCTTCTTTCCATATTTACTCCTCTCGTAAAGATCTCGAATAGATTTTCCCTATTCGACAAATTCTGTTATATTATAGCATATTTTTTCTTATGTGTCAGCGTGTATATAAATTTTTTTCACTATTTCCACACAAGTTTACAATCTGCAACTCCGACAAGACTGTCCATAAACACTTTATTCAAGTGTTCTTCTACTTCCTTTTTCGTAACACCTTTCTTCAAAATCACCTGCAGAAAACCACCGCCGCCGGCACCGCAGACCAGCTTTCCATCAATCAGATCTTCAATACTGCTGAAAATCTGCTCAATCAGTGTATTACTGCTTCCGGCATCCACTTTCTTACTCAGTTCCCAGTGATAATCCAGCAACTTTGCAAATCCATCCACATTACCACGCTCCAGTTCAAAACGCATCAATGCAGCCGTCTTCTGAATCTCTTCCAATGCAAACAGACTGTCCGGTTCATTTCCCACATAACGGCCAACTACATCTCTGAGAAGATTTCTTGCAAGTCGTCTCTGACCAGTGTAAATCAGTACAAATCTTTCATCCAGTTCACTCTTTGTCTCTTCCGGAATCTCTACATGTGTTACTTTGATCTGCTGTTCCACTCCCGGCATGGAAGTAATATACTTCAGCCCCGGTGTGATACCGCCGACCTGATCCTGCCAGCCACCACCTGTGGACATAATCTGTTCCATTGCCAATACATGAGAATACAAATCTTCTTCTGTGTACTCAATTCCCATAAACTCGAACACAGCTTTTACACAGGCAGCAGAAAGAATAGATGAGGTGCCAAGTCCAGAGCCCTTCGGAACATTCGTCACTTCTGAATGCATCACAAATCCACCACCAAGACGTTTCAAGATTTCAGATAACTCATGTCCTTCCTTCGGAATGATCCCGCAAGCCAACAGGCATGCTTTCTGCAGTGCAAACGAATCAAACGGATCTCCTGTTTCCTGTAAAGGCTCAATCGTATCAAACTCGCCATGAACATCCATATCCCTGCTGTCAAAAACAATCTTCAGTTCATCAATCTTTTCCAGCGTTACTTCTACCGGCTTCTCTCCATTCAAAAGAATTGCCATATTCAATACCGTACCGCCATTTTCATTACAATACGGAGGAGTATCACTCCAACCTCCGCCCCAGTTGACACGAAGAGGCAGCTTAACAGTATGATGATCTGTAACAATTCTCGCATTCTCGTTGTAAGATAAGTGCCTTATCGTAGATTTCAGTACTTCTGACTGAATCGTCCGGAAACACTCCTGCACTTCATTTTCATCATCCAGAAGCACACCAAGGTAATAATGCAAGCGCATTTTCTCACTAAAATCAGCCTTCTTCAGTCGTTTTCGCAGCCATTCTTTTTGAATCTTAGTTAAAGAATGCATTTTTCTCAATTCTCCGACCGGTGTCTGATTATGAATCGCCTTCGTAACCTCATCCATTGCCACCAGATCTGCCATACGGCGGTTCCAGGCAATGATCGCATCCGGATCTGCATCATTAAATCCAGCGCAAAGAGATTTATGTGAAACGGCATTCCATAAATTCCTGTCAAACACTTTTTCCTCTGTCACAAATGCATACAATTCCAGAGACGCATCTACTGCATCCTGAATCGTATCCGCTTCTGCATACAGGTTTGCTGACCATAAAGTATGAGTTGTCTGATCATCCCACAATTTTATGTCAAATTTCTTTTCCAGTTCATCCAGATTTCTGCCGAACAGCTGGTTCTCCTTCGGATTATCATTTACTCCAAAGATACGTACAATAAATTTACCATCCCTCTGTTTCAATCCATGCAGTACAACATTATCCGGAATTATACGGTCCTGAATATCTATATAGGAAAGCACACAATGTGATCCAACTTTCGAATTTCCGTGCACATAAGAAACCTCCAGATAACAGTCTTCTCCGACAGAAGCTTTTGTACTTAATACACTGTTATAACCAGCTGCATTATGATTACGAATACTGCTTCCTACCAGACGCCCCCATCCCAGGTCCTGATATTGATCGACACCACCACTCATCAGTTCCAGAATCTCCCTGGTCGTTCCAAAATGAATAAACTTTGCCGGAGCAAGACGCAGAAGTTTCATTCGATAAGGACGCAATACATCCCAAACACGTTTCCTTGCTTCTGTCAGTTCTTCACAAAATTCCCCTTCCGGCTTTTCCTGATAAAAAGCTTCCAAAGTAGAATCCTCTGCCAGAGGATACAGAAAATCCGCATAAAGAGACAAACGAGTCTTTTCATTCACATGTCTGTCATAGTCTTCCTCTATCGCAATCAGGGAATATAATGAATTCATCATATCTGTACTGAAAATAAGTGCACCTGTATCAATATCTACACAGTCTGACTCATTGACTGCTCCGACTTCACGAAGAACTTCCACAGATTTCTTCTGAAGACAACATTTTACATTTCCATCTGCACCATTTAAATAGACCCCATGATTCTTTCCGGTCTCTACGTGTTCTTTAAAAGATATCGCAGCAGCTCCAACATTGTTATAATCAATCTGCAACGGATTGAACAGCAGAAGCACATCTCCCGACAACAAAACCATTCCCTCACGAATACGTGACGGAACAGAGCTCATACTGATCATGAATTCATCAAACAATGTAGAATTACGTCCATTCGGTAATTCATGAGGTACCGGTGAAAAAAGTTTACCTAAAGCGGAATACTGCGGTACACGTTTACTGTCACCTCCAGAATGGATAACCAGTACACGAAGTCCCTCAAAAATTCCTTCTTTTTCATGAAGATATTTCAATACTTCCAGTGTAGCTCCACCAGAACCAACACGCTTTCCTCCACGATCCGGGATGGCTGCAAATTTCGTCCCTGTCGGAAGAAACTTCTTTCTTTCCTCTATCTGTTTACGAAATTCCTCTGCCTGCTGCTCATTAGACGCTGTCAAAATCACATAATCCCACTTTGGAAAATTTCGAAGTTTTAATGATCGATTATAGTCATCCCAACAATCCTGATAAGCCTGAGACAGAAATAATGAATATAAATTGCTCATAGTTCTCCTTCCATATCCATCACACATAATCCAAATTATGCTGTATAAAATACAAAATTTTTGTTCATAAGTATAAACTATTCAAATAGTATTAAATAAAAGAACAGAAGTCAAGAGATTTTCCCCTTAACTTCTTCCCCTTTTATATGTTTCAATAGCTCCCCCATTCCCATGTCTTTTTCATTTTTCATATTTTCAATAAATCTTTTCTGATTTTCATCCCATATTTTCATAATATTTCGTATAAACTTCTGTTTTCTGTCACTATGATGGTAATCATCCATACGATATATGTATTTAAATAATTCCATTTCTACTGCATATTTGTGTTCTGAATGCCTGCACCAGGTTTTCTGATACTGCTTTACATCAATCCATTTAGAAGCTATATGTGTCAACAAAACTGCCACTACATAAAATACTGTTCCATATATAGAAAAATTCCAATTGTTATCTTGGAAAAATTTTCCGAGATCTCTGTGAACTTGAATCCAAACATTCCAATTATAAGCAATCACACCTGCCAAATATAAAACCGTTACGATCAAAAAAGGAAGAACACATAAAAATTTCAGTCCAAAATTCTTCCGTTCATTCTCCTTTGCCATCCTACAACTATATTTATAATCATATTCAAACAAAAGAAAGAATGCTTCTTTCTTCGCTTTTTCTTTATCTGTTTCAGCAGATAACCAGTCCTCCTCCCATTTCTGGTAAATCTCTTTCATTGGATTTTTCTCTTTTTTTCTGTGAAATACCATACCCTTCCCTTCTCCTCATCATCTCATTCTCAAATCAAATAAGTCTTATACAGCCCAACAAACTCTTCTATCTTATCTTAAACTTTTATCTTTTTAATATCTCTGGCACTCCTCGTAAATTTAAATTTTGTCAGATTATAATTCTGAATCCACCCCATACAAAGCTCATCCTCCTCATTTTTCCAAACAATCTGCCGCCACTTTTTATATTTTCCTATAATTCTAATAATTTGTCCTTCTTCTAACCGCTCGACAATCTCTGAATGACAATTGTGCTTTAATCGCACCGCAATATCACAGTTCACAATTCGAAAATTGTCCATATTCAACTCAGAAACATCATATCCCATATTAACAACATAATAGTTGTTTACCTGCAGCGTCTGATTAAAAGTATTTGATACTGAAGGTTGAGAAGCACTCAACGTAATAATAAATGTCAATATTCCAATAATTGTATCTAACCATGCCCTTACTTCTTTTACATCAATATTTTTTCGCTCCGGACTCATTAGCTCAGCTGTATTTTCAGTCTGCCTTTCAGAATTCATCTCTGTTTCTTCTGGCTTTCTCTCTTTTTCCTGCTCCTGCACAGATACCCGTGAGTATTCTGCAGTAATTTTCTCCGCAGCTGTATCCAGATTCAAATCTTCCGACATGGTCAAAACCCGATCCGCAACACTCCCTAACAATTCCATATCAATCCCTTTTAAAGATTCCTGTATTGGATCCATAATTGAAGAATATCGTTCATATACTTCAGAAACTGAAGAAATCCTTACACTTCGCAACATCTCTGATATCCTCGGAGAAATTGACGTTGATGCTTTCACCTGATGCATAATATCGTTCATATATTCTGCCGACGGTCTAATATCCCTCATAGCACGTTCTACAGCACTCACCTCCTGCATATGCAATGGTTTTAGAATATCTTCATATCTACCCATGGCTTCCTGGATTGCACTGATTGCCGGATTGTTTTCTATTTCCATAAGTTTATGCGCCAATGTCATATTGTGCGCAGTTTCAATCTGAGATAACATATTCGTAATATGTGAAATGTTATCTGCATATATTAAGTTTTTCAAAACGCTCATTCCCCTTCTCTCCTTTTATTTTATTGTAACATAACCAGCTTTGTATTCTACTATTTTCATTCGTTCTTTTAAATTACTTTTCTTTTTGTGATTCACCGTATTAAAGTATTGTCTTATTTTTTTACTGGTGTTCTCTGAACACCAGTAAATATATTTATAGATATCCTCAATCTTTAAATATTTCACACATAACAACATCCCATAACAACTGAAACATAATAGCCACAAAGCCAATATTTAAATAATCAAAATTTTCTCCAAGTCCATGCATAATACAATTTCTGATATTAAGTTTTCCAAAAATATCTCTCATTATTTCCATATACTCAGGTAAAATTTCTTTTTTCGCAAAATCAGTCTTAAGCAATGTTCCCAGCGTTCTGGTTATCCTTCCTCTCTTCACATATCCTACACCAGTCAAAACCATCCTATTTTCCAGAGATTCAGCTAATACCTCCTCCCTTACGAAAAGGGCGTACATTTTCCCCATTACATGTTCTTCCTTTGCATTAAGCCGAACCCCATATGTATTATTACGAAAACCTTCAAGATATTTTTCCTCATCGTCATCAAGAGCTCTTTTTAAATTATTTTTATCTAACAGTCTACATATGCTTTTGTATAACATTCTATTTTGCAGATTCATCGCCAATCCTCTCTCAATCAAAGAAGGTAGTACAAAGCTGGCTGTTATTGCATGAGACTTTCTATCAATAATAGCACTTATATAGTCTTCCTCTGCTTTTTGATAAATTTCATTATAGTCTATTGCCAAACTTTTTAATTGAATCTCAGGAAGCCTTCCTTTTTCCTCATAAATCAGCGTATGATATTTTTTATATACACTCCCCAAATATAGGACCATATCCTGCAATAAAACTTTCTTTTCTATAAATTTCTTTTTCTCTTTTTTATCACCAAAATATCCTACAGGTTCCGGAAATTCAGCATTAATTATATCATAATTATAGATCTCACAAAAATCTTTTAAAATAGATATTTTTGCCTCATGAAGTTCATCCATACTTTGAGCATGAACCAAACGCTTCAATAGTTCCTCAGTATACTCTATAAGCGGATCAGGATTATCAAGATATGTTGATAAATCTAAATGATTTTTAAAAATCTTATGATATAACTTCATAAAAATCTTCCCCTGTTCTAAGAATCATGATGAATGCTCTTGAATATTTTAACCTATTGCTTACTGAAGTCCCTCAGTTTCTTAGCTCTGCTATGTATTTTCTGAATTCTGTTTTTGTTTTATAGTACGTTTTTGAACGTACATCAGCCAATTTATATGCTTCTTCTGGCATACTATACTCAAACGTAAAATCTGTATTCCTTATGTGATACAGCATCAACAAACTCAGGCCATATCCATTTGCATCCAACTCAACCTCTTGATCCACACTATCTTTCTGTGCTTCCAAACTACCATCATTGCGTTTATAATCAAAAAATTCACTTTTCCCTCGGATAATCTCTATATATGTTTCATTTGTTGCCTGATGTTGCCTTTTGCGTTCCATCGATAGCTGTTGGTGGAACAAACATAAACTGTGTTGCCTTCAACTCGCCTCGTAGCAGTGTGTATTTTCCGAGTAGTTATCGTGCAATTTCTCACACGATCTTTTTTCTAATTATACTGCTGACTCACATATTCTCCAGTTAATTCTCACTTTTTTTCCTTTGCTGACTTTTCCAAATTTTCCATGTATTTTTTAGCATCTTTCATAAAGCTGACAGCAATCATCACAATTACAGTGCCAATCGGGAATGCCGCAACAATACTCACTGACTGAAGATTGTTCATAGAGCTTTCTGCAAACAGCAACGCAATCGGAAGTAGAATCAACAAAATACACCACATCAACTGAATACCCTTATTCGGTTGCTCACCATCCTCCAGTATATGATAGCTATAGCAAGATGCTGTCAATGCAATCGAATCAAAGGAAGTCGCATAGAAAGCAATCATCGTCAACAGTACAACCACCATGATAACAGGTGCGCACGGCATTGTTTTAATAATAGATATGATCATTCCATACAGATCACCACTTTCCAGATACTGTGCAATAAAGTCTGTTTTTCCTGTTACCTGCATTCCCATAGAATAGTTTCCAAACACGATAAAACTCGTCAACGTAGAACCAACACCAAATACATAGCCACCAAGGATTGTCTGACGCACCGTTCTGCCACGAGAAATACTACCAATAAAAAATGGAGCAGCCACACACCAAACCATCCAGTAAGCCCAATAGTAAATCGTCCAGTTCTGCGGAAAATTAGATGTACGGAGCGGATCAGTAAACGTGGACAGGTCAACAAAGTTCTGTATCATTCGACCAAGGGAAGAAAAACCAGTTTCAATAATGTACCGTGTTTCTCCACCAAACAGCAGCACAAAAGCAATCAGACCAAAGAACATATAAATACAGATATTGGCCAGCTTGCTGATTCCCTTAAAACCATGCAGCAAAGAATATGTATATACAGCACAGGTAATCAAAAGAATAATAATGTTGATCACAGTACGACTTACAGCAACATGGAACAATTCACTAATAATGGTTGCCATCAGTGGCGTCGCAACGCTAAATGTGGTAGCAGTACCAGCAAGGAGTGCAAACACAGCTAACAAATCAATAATACGGCCAGCCCATCCATCAGTGTATTTTCCAAGAATCGGACGGCAAGCCTCTGAATACTTCTGACGGTTTCTTTTTCTTACATGAAGCATAAAGCCAAAGGCAACAGCCAGTAGCAGATAAAACCCCCACGGAATAAAACTCCAATGGAATAATGGATATACGCCTGCCCAATCCTGAATGCTCCCCATCTCTACCAGATGCGGATCAGTTGCATACAGAACCCATTCCGAAAACGAATAGAACAGAATGTCTGCTGCAAGACCACAGGTGAACATCATTGCCCCCCATGCAAAGAAGGAATATTTAGGCTTTTCATCCTGTTCACCAAGGACGATGTTACCATACTTGGAAGCAGCAATATACAGAGAAAGAATAAAAATTCCTAATCCAATTACCAGATAATAAGTACCAAAAGTATCACCGAAGAAGAAACGGATCTGACTCAACACTGTATTAGATTGCTCCGGTGCAAAAAAGAAAAGAACACATAATGTAATTACGATTGCCAAAGGCACCAGGGTTATCATCCAATCTATTTTCCCGCGTTCTTTTTTCATATTCATTTACTTTTCCTCCACATATTTTTTGTAGCTAGCATCCAGAGTAATTAACTCACTCAGATTATCCACCTCTATAATATCGTCCTTATTCATCGGACGGATACCCAATTGATACTCCTCTGGATAGCAGAACATTGCCACATCATCCCAATAGATTTGTCGGTTCTGCTTTTGCTCAAACTCAATTTCCAGATGACGTTTCAGTCTTTTTCCATCCTCTAAAGTCCAGCGGGAAATACTGTACAGCTGCCATCCTCCCCTTCCCCCTGTCCGACTGCAAGCCGTCACAATACCATTTTCGACAGTTTGAAGCCACTCATCCGTTTCTCCATCTATCCACACACTATTATAGCCAGAGCGTTCAAACTCTGGTGCAAGAATTTCCGAATTATAAATAATTTGATCTCCGTCCAGAATGATAGCATTTTCAATGTGTTCTCTTGCCACGTAAAGCGATGCGATATTATTGCAGGTATCATAGTAAGGATTTTCAATCAGATTAACATCAGGATACTCCTTTCCAAGTATCGCAAACTGTTCTTTCAGATAACCAACAACAACATAAATTTCATAGATTCCGTTTTTATGCAGACCATCTATGACTGTGTCAATCATTCGGACACCATTCACTTTAACCAGCGGTTTCGGTGTTGTTAGCGTCACCGGGCGCATTCGATTTCCTAAGCCAGCTGCCATAATAATGGCTCTTTCCACTTTTGGCATTTACTTTTCCTCCCCTTGTTTTTTCAGTTCCTCCTGAACAATTCGATAGTAATCTTTTGCATATCGATACTGCCGAAGAGAATACTCTCCAAACTCCACACCAAGGTTCCGCTTATACTCACACCAGTTGCTCCATAAAAGTCCGCAGACTGCAATATAGCAATAAATCTTGATTCTGGTCTCATCGCTACAACCTTCCGTAAAATAGGCTGCAATCAGTCGATCTACCTGGCGTTTATTGTAAAGAGAATAAATACAGAACATTGCAACGTCCACATGAGGATCCTGCATTCCTGCATATTCCCAGTCAATCAAGCGAATTTCTTCCTTGCCATCTTTCTCCACAAACAGAAAATTATCTGGCACTGCATCAATATGTGTCAGGACTTTTTCTCTAGCATGTGCATCAATGTAAGGTCTCAGCGACAGAACATTTGCTTTTGTTTTTTCATAATCTTTATAAACAGAAGGCATCCCTTCCCACAAGGTTTCATAGAACTCCATCTGTCCGAAAATATCAAACTCGTGATCTACTTTCAGTTTCAAGTCATGGAACGTATGCAGCCTCTTCATACATTTTTTAACATCTTCATAATTCAAGGGGTCGCACACCCTCGCGTCTTCCAAAAATTCTGTAATCTTATATCCATTCTCTGGATTAATATAAGCAATATCATCGCAGATGTGCTTTCCATCAATAGTTTGATAAACTGAGGTTTCCTGACGACGATTGATAAGCTGATCGGTTCCCTCTCCCGGAATACGCATAATATATTTCTTTCTTTTGCAAGTAAACAGAAACGAGCGATTTGTCATGCCCTTTTTCAAAACCGTAATATCCGTAACTTCTTCTGCCTTTACTTTTAACGCCTCACAAATCACCTGAATTGCGTCTGTTTTAAGCTGATTAGAATCACTATCAATTTCTCGTAATTGTTCATAAGTGTTAATTTCCACAACATCTGCTGAATGAACTACACGTGCTGCAACAATCATCCGATCCTTGTTATAAAGTGCTTCTTCCCAAAACGCTCCATCATACTTTTGATTTTTGCAAAGTTTATCAATACGTTCCATAACGGCATCTGCCTCCTCTTTCACCAGATAGCAGATGCCAATCATTGCATTGCCGCCAGAGCTTTCCGGAACAGTTACAAGCTCCATTTTACGGTTAACGCGAACATTACTCTCGTTGTCTACAAGATCGCTGACCATATACCATGAATACAATTCATGACAATGGAAGGGATTTCGATCACACCAAATATCACAGGGGACAATATACGCATTTTCCAGATATTCTTTTACCAGTTTAACTGAATGAAGATTATTCTTTGTCGCATAATCAGCATTCACAACTAACTCCACACCATACTCATCAATTAAATACTCATATTTTTCTTTCATGAAGCCTACAACCACATAGATTTCCTTGATACCTACTTCATGAAGTTGCTTAATAATACGCTCGATTAATGGCTCACCATTAACTTCCAGAAGCCCCTTGGATATCTCCGTATTGATTGGAACCATACGCATCCCGAAGCCTGCCGCCAAAATAATAGCCCGTTGTGGAGTTTTTTGCTTAAACTCAGTTATAGCTTTCATTGTAGGTCGAATTGAATCGTCCAGATAATCAGCCTTAATAAGTTCTTTAAGTGAACGATTAACTACTCCTAAAGAGTGACCAGATACCTCGGCTAATATGCGTTGATTTATAAATGGCTCGATTAATAAAGCATTCAAAATATCACTTTCTTGTTTGTTCATATAATCTTCCTTTTTTATTTTTGTGAACATCTTACTAAAACTCTTATATTAACAAAATAAATTTTTGTCACTAATTAAGAATATCTATTTTTCCTAAAATATTCCTCTAAATGTGTAGATGCTCTTTTATCTTCTGGTGGAAGTTTCATATAATCTCCATAGTAGGACGATAGAATCTCGTCATATCCAATCGGAATTGAGAATTCTTCTTTTTCAAACTTTACCTGAATGCATGGTTCAAAAAGCCCTTTATCCCAAACACTAAAAGATTCTGACATATTGGCATTTGAAGGAGCAATATATGTTGCCAGATCATAATCATAATAGCTATATTGCTTATCAAAATGCGCTGACAACTTAGCAATAACGCCACTCGATATTAGCGTTTTCGCCAACATACGTTTAAAAGCATTTGCAATTCCACCTTTTGCACAATATCTATATCTTATCATTCGAAGACTAAAATTTTCGTATTTTTTAAATACCTTTTCAAAGTTTGCTTTTGCAATACAAAAATCCGATGGCTGACCATCCAAAGCAAATATATCAATATCGACTCCGCGTGAACAAACAGACCCATCAGGCATAAGATGATAAGTATTTGCATCAACAAGTTTCATATAACTGCAATAATAATCTCTTTGTTTTCTAGGACTATAAAGCTGATAATTTGCATTATCTTTATAAAGTTTCAACAACTTTTCATAGTCTGGTCGTGGCATAAAAACATCAATATCATCATCCCATGGAATAAATCCCTTATGCCGAACAGCACCTATTAGTGTACCATATGCTAAATAATATCTAAGTTCATTAGTATCGCAAAAACATTTAAACTCTTTCAATATTCCATATGATATTTCCTGAATATCTTTCAAATCTAATTTCTGCCCAGAAATTTGTTTTTTCATAAAATTTTCTCCATTTCTATAGATAACTACCCCTAATTAGTTAGGCATTCTTCAAAAGTTTGGGCTTCACTTTTTTATTATTTTTTGTTTCAACACATGAATCATTGTTCCGATCAACTGCTTATTAAGAGCAATTAAACAAATATAAATTATAAGCATAATAAGAAATTTCCATTGAAAATTCAAATAACAAAGCCCAGCCAAAATCAATGTACCAAATAAAAATACACCATACTCTTTCTTTTTATAATTTAAAATCTCATACTTTCGTGTATCAAACACCCTATAAACAAATACCACGATATAGCTAACACATGTGGCTACTGCCGCTCCCTGAACACCAATAGTAGGAATCAAAATTGCATTCAATATAACATTAATTATCGCTCCTGAAGCCGCTGAAAACATATTGCCTTTCATGTCTTTATAAACATAGTAAGGTGTACCAACAAATGTTCCCAAAGTCGAGAACGCATAACCAATAATCAAAAAAGGCGTATATTTCCATGCTTCAACAAAATCAGGATTCACGTATATGTACATAAATGGTTTAATTATAATGAGAAGAAAGCCTGTAAGTAAGGTAATAAATCTTATATATACATCAAACATTAGATTTGAAAAATCATTATCTTTTTTATTATCATTTTCCTTAATTGCGGAAATCTGCCATGCCTGCATAAAAATGTTACTTATTGTTGAAATCAAAGTAGGTATTTTGTATGAGACAGTATATATTCCATTGGCTGCTGCACTTATAAATTGTGTTACCATAATATGATCCGAAGATGATGATATCCACCAAAGAAGACTATTCGGCACCATCGGAATGGAAAACTTAAGCATATTACAAAACAATGTCTTATCCCATTTCCATTCTCGAAATACTATGTACTGTTTTCCTATTATTATTGCTATAAGGCTTGAAAATGTAAATGCAATAATATAAGACAAAAAATACCCAGAAACACCTAATTGCATTCGTGTTAAAAAAAGTATATTCAAAACAGCAATAGCAAATGAAGAAAACACACTGCAAAATGAATAGGCTTTCATTCTTTCGATTCCTCTAAGATACTCAAGAAAAATCGTATTCGCACTAAGTGATACAATATAAAAATATAATTCAAGTGAATATGAACTAATTGGAGCATACACTTTTGCTAAAGGAATCAATACAAGTCCAAACAAATGTCCAGCTATTACAACCGTCCATTCAACAGACAATATAGCCTTATAATCAGCATTACTTTCAAGTGCAAATCTACGAACTGCATCTTGAAGATTAACCATTAAAAAAGGACCAATTAACGTTGCCAAGGTAAATATTAAGTTAATTACGCCATATTCCTCAGTAGTTAAGACATATGTATAAAACGGTACTAAAAAAAAAGCAATTAGTTTTGTACTAAAATTTCCAATTGCAAATATAACAGTATTTTTTAACAAATATTTCGAACGACTATTTTTGCTCATACTATCTATGCTATAATCCTTTCTCAAAAGATAAATTCTCCCCATATACAGTTAATTTTCTAATCTGTATTTCCTAGAACCAGCTCTCCAACAAATAAATCTCTATTACTTCGTATCCATTCTTCTCCTCTCTTCCACCATGCCAAATCCATCAATTTCTGAATTGTTACTTCATCAAATCGTTTCTTAATCACTCTTGCTGGAACCCCCCCTACAATAGAGTAAGGTTCAACATCTTTTGTTACTACCGCACCCGCAGCAACTATAGCTCCATCACCAACCTTAATACCCTGTAAAATCACAGCGTTGTTACCAATCCAAACATCATTACCTATCATTGCAGGTAATGATGCTTTAAATTCTGTCAAGTCCTTTTTACCTAATACAAGGTTACTAATTGGAAATGTACTTAAATGATTTACATAGTGTTCACCTGGTCCCAAAGAAACATTTTGTCCAATAGAACAATATTTTCCAATTACACAATTATAAAGATAGCCCGAATTAATATAAGAATAATCATCAATTGATATTTTTCCGTTTGGATCTGGGAATGTACATCCTTTATTAATTCTTACTTCTTTCCCAATATATTCTAATTGCTTAAGATTCATTGTATAATTTGTTATATGGCAAGAATTTTTTTTATTATATTTTTTTATAACCAATACATTTTTTATTAATTTAAAAATTTTTCCAATCATAAAACTTACTCTCTTTACTTCATCTTAAGAATACAAACTAAACAAACTGAAATCAAAACTGGCATTCACTACTAAAACCATAATTACAAATTTTAACATAATCGCAAAAAATAAAAATATCTTTTCCACCTGTGCTGAGCGATACGACCTGTTTTTCACAGAAAATATATATGCTGCTAATACGGGTAACATCAATTGAACAAGCACCGCAAAACGTAAAAATAACCAATAATACATATATGATCCTATCGTTAAACAAACCGCATATAAGCATATATATACATAATTCTCACTAAGATTCTCAGAAATATTAATATTTTTATTGCCATATCTTCCTAACATATAGCAATTATATTGACCTGGTGCAAATTTTCTAATATATCTAATGCCTATAATACAAAAAACAAAGGCCACAACTAACAGCATACTATTAGAAATCATTACCTTTTTATAATAATCTCGTAATATTATATTTATATTATCTTTGGAATTATCGGTATATATAGTTATTTTCCATAAAATAGAATTAATTACTGGGATATTGATATATTTTGACATAATTTGTACTATCGTAGATAACATAGTACTCCATCCTAATAACAAAACTGCAATTATTGCTTTTATCTTTTTGCTTGGAATCAATAATAACACCCGTAAAAATAATACAACATATGCACTTTGATGAATCATTCCACATAATATGTATCCTATGATACATAAAATTTTATTCTTCTTCTCTTCTAAATCGTTATATACAATATATATGGCAATAGTAAAAGCTAACTGATTTCGAATTCCAGACATCATCCATCTTAATTCTCTAACAAACATGAAACTCAAAAACAGAAGAATTTCCTGATAATAAGATAATGAAAATCTTTTTCTTGCTTTATTTAACAATTTAAAACAAAGAAAAAATTGAAAACTCGTTACACATGCTGGTAAAAAATTGAATACCGGTAACTTTGAAAATAAAAAATATAATAATTGAGTTACATATAACCCCTCAAAGCCATTCGATGTTATTCTGCCTAATAATGAATTTTCTTGAAATGAATAATTTGTATTAAAAAAAGACCACCCCATGTTTTTTATTTGAGAAAGTTTCTCATATTCTCTGGTTAAGTCATCAGTTAATAATGGTTTATGAAAAAAAGCCAATAAAAATACCACGACCAAAATTAAGCTCTCAAAATTTTTTCTTTTATCTTCATTCATCCCTGTTAAATATGCTATTAAGCAAATAATATAAACACAACTAGATACAATCATTTTGCATTTTCTCCCCACTATAAATGCTCTTATATCTATTTCCAATCAATTTCATATCAAAATGATTTTTTACATATGTAATGCACGCATTTTCCAAATTATTTTCCGTACAAAATTTTATTCCTTCTGCCAAATCATCCGCCTTATATGGTTCTGCTAAATATCCATTTTTTTTATTTTCAATAAGATCCGGCATTCCTCCTATATTAAATGCAACCACAGGAGTTCCACAAGCCAGAGATTCCATTACAGCATTTGACAAATTTTCTTGAACAGACGGTGCAACAAAAACATCTGCCATAGAATATAAAGCAACAAGTTGATCATCTGATTCAATCTTTCCAACCGATTTAACTTCAAAGTCATAAAAAGAATTTGTTTTAGAATTATCATTATTTCCAAAAACGACCAATAAATATTCTTCAGAATTCAAATATTTTAAGGTTTTTATCAAATACTTATATCCCTTCCGAGGATCTGAATCCGATTGCATTGCTCCAAACGCTATTACTTTTTTTGAGGTTACTATATTAAATTTTTTAAAAGCCATTTCTTTTTCTATTGGCTTAAAAATACTCATATCAATTGGATTATTAATTGTATAAACATCATGTTTTTTAGTTAAAGTACTCCTTCTCGCACAATTTGAAATCCAATTACTACAACCAACAAAAGTAATATTTGTTCTCTGATAAACGGCATATTTTTTTCTAAATATTTTCTGAATATATTTCTCTCTCTTCAAAGCATCTTCTGCTAAAATACATTTTTTACAAGAGTCTTTATATTTACCACATTCGTTATCATAATAGCATCCTGCTGTGAAAGGATACATATCATGCATCGTCCAAACTATTTTTTTTCCCAATTTTTCCAATTTCAAAATTTCTTTATATGTCAACATTCCGTCATTAATCCAATGCAAATTAATAACGTCTGCTTCCTGTATAATCTTATTTTTTTCCAAAGGTATTCCTATGATAGGTTCATAAAATTTTCCCTTTAAATGATTTTTACTTATATTTATTTCATTAATTTTTCTAATTCCTTTGAATATTCTCCACACGAATCTATTATGCATTATTTCTCTAACATCTTCATTTGTACTTTTATGCAAAACTAATACAGAAGATTCACATTGTACTTGATTTAAAGCTGTATTAATTCTTATCGCAGCTCTCGCTGCCCCTCCTGTATCTTTCGAAACTATATGTACAATTTTCATCATTTCTCCTTCTCTTTTCAATAGTCCCCTGTTCTCATTCGAATATACGAACAACATCTCATTCTATAACACATATTGTACTAACAAATAGACAACCAACCATAATAATTTCATTTCATGTAATCATTTTCTATAAAATACAAGAGCTTCCATCAAATCATCTTGATTATTTCTCCTATTTTAATTTTCTTACTTACGTAATATATTCCACAATCTTTTATTTTTTTTAGCTTTTCCTATTACATATGCCCGAACAGCCATCACTCTCCATCTTAATTCTGCATACCATTTTGGAACGCCATTACGAATCGCAACAGCTACTCCTTCTCTATATACACGTGAAGTATCAACATCACTAACTCCTCCAGCTGACATTATAGACAGCACTGAATCTATATATTTAAATTTAGCGTTGTTTCTATAAAATCGTGCCATTAAATCTTTGTCCATTACACATTTTAAAGAGCAATCAAATTTTCCAAATTTATTATAAGTTCTTTTTCTCACATAACATGTAGGGTGCATCAAAACCATTTCATACTTGATTTTATATAATTTCTCAATCTTTGATTTGCGAACATATTCTATTCCATTTTCTTTATCATTCCATTTGCAATTGCCACATACAACATCTATATCAGTATCAAATGCTTCCGCAACCAATCTCAACACATCATTGCTAATGCAATCATCCGAATTTGTAATACCTATTATTTCTCCTGTTGCCCGCTCTATTCCTTTATTAAATGCATCACTAATCCCCTTATCCGGCTCTGATTTAAATTTCACTTCGATTCCAGCATCCTCAAAAATAGGAATATATTTCTGAATCAATTCAACCGTGCCATCCTTTGATTCTCCATCAACCAATACGTATTCTAACGGACGATATGATTGCTTTAAAACAGACTGGAAAGTCCTTTCTATTGTTTTTTTAGAATTATATGAAATTGTAATAACTGAAATTTTCTCTCCAATCATGTGTTTTTCCTCTCTCCTACGCTCTAAACTTTACAACATGTCCTTCAGTACCGCAGAAAACTGCATTCTTCGGGACATCCTTCGTTACAACCGTATTGGCACCAATGATTGCATTATCTCCAATCGAAACCCCCGGCAAAATAATGCATCTCGCACCAATCCATACATTATTTCCAATCGTAACTTGCCTGTGAGGCTTCTCACCCTGCTGATTAATCGGAATCCCAAGATCTTTATACTCATGAGATGATGTATAGATAATTACATCTGGTCCCATGGTTACATCATCGCCAATAACGACATCGTTATCCATAATTGAATTAATACCAATTTGTGAATTGTTACCAATCCGTATTTTTGATCCATCTCCAAAATAAGCATTCCTTTTAATTAACACATTTTCTCCCATAGATTCAAATATGTGTTTACACAGGAAATAACGAACTTTATATGCGACTCTATATCCCGGAATTGGGTATTTGGGTAAGAATCTTCCAAGCAGGTAATAGGCAGCCCGTGCTGCCCCCCCCACACAATTTTTTACTCATTTTGCCACCATTTCTTTCTCACTTTTAACCTTCTTCAACTATTCCTTCATAAATCTCTTGCAAAACCTTCGCATTATTTTCCCAGGAATATTGTGTTTCCAATCGCTTTCGACCTGCCAGACCATGTTGTTTTATCAACTGAGGATTTTGTGCATACTGTTCAATTGCTTTTACAAAATCTTTTTTTACATAATCATACGAAACAGGATCAATTCGGATTCCAGTTTCATCTGTAACTATTTCACCAACACCATGATGATTAATTGCAATGACCGGCAAACCATGGGACATTGCTTCTAATACAACATTTCCCGATGTATCTCGTAAACTTGTAAACACAAAAACATCTGCATTGTCATACAAATCATTCACTTCGTTATAACTTAATGCTCCCAGAAAATGTATTTTTGACTCAATCCCATATTCCCGCACAAGCTTCTCCGATACTTTTCGATCTTGTCCATCTCCAACAATGCTCAAAGAATAATTTTCAAACTGACTACCGTGCAATGCATCAAGCAAAACTTTCAGACCTTTTCTCGGCCAGATACCACCAACCCACAAAAGTTTTATTGGTCTGTTATCACTGATTGTTATATTCTCATCATACAGTTTAATTCCATTTCTACTCAGATCATATCCCGTTTCCAATAGCCGCACATACTCTCTTGTTTGTGGCATGATTTTTTCTGTGGACTGATCCGCAATCATAATTGTATCTGCCTTTTTAACAGCTTCCTTAATATCACGAGAAAATGCCAGATAACAACTATTAATAATATTTCTAAGTTTTTCCTTAAGAATATCTTTTGAGCTAAAATAAGCCTCTTTAAAAACAGGATTATAGAACTGTCCACCTCCAATAGGTCCCCAAACAAATGGAATCGAAAGTTGATACAGTTTTCCCGGTGTTCTAAACTCATTGAAAGTTACATGATGTACAATTTCAATTTTTTCATCATCTACAACTTTTTTTGCCAGAGCCAATATCTCTTTTTGCCACATTTTATAATAGACAAATATACCATTTGGCAATTTTTTCATTTTCTTTTTCCATGCAGCACAGTCATAATAATAAAAATGAAGGTGTTCCATTGGATGTTCTTGTAAAAATGCCTCGATCGATTCTCGATTATTAGAACGAGTTATAACATAGACTTCATTCCATTTTGCCATTTGCAAAGCCCAATTCCAGCCTACACCAGGCTCTGAACCCTTATTTGGTTCACATGCATATGCAGATATTAAAACACGTATTCTATCTTTTACCATTTTCTCCGATTCCTCATGATTGCATTGCATTCTTTCAACATTTTTTCAACGCATTCGTCAACAGTTCCTTCTGTAGTATTAATAAACACTGCTTTCGGATTATCCTTGAATCTGTCTGCTAATTTTTTCTTTTGCTCATCAATTTCTTCTATTGTGATTTCGTGCTTTCTTTCCAGTAATTCCTTACTATTACCTGTCAAAATAAAGATAACATCCGGTTTTAAAATAAAATGCTCAAAAAAACGTAAAAATCCATCGGATAAATTCAGATTATAACGCACCTTGTCAATTGAATAATCATAATAATACCGTTCAACCAACACAAGTGTACTTTTTATTTTCGCGACCGTAATCTTTGCATTTCCAATCAAAAAATCCAAAAAATAATAGCCAAATTTTACTACCGATGTTAGCTTTCCTGATTTCTGTTTCTTTCCATGTGGGTCTGATGCATCAACTGGTTTGGCATCTTTTTTCAACTGAGAAATATCTTTTAGCACACGAACTCTGGAATGATAATGATCAATCCTTCGGAATGCTGTAACATATCTTTCTTTCAAAGAATCTGCGATTGTTGTTTTTCCTGCTCCATCTACGCCCAACAATACAATAAACATACCTGTAGGATGAATAATTCTCTCAATCCTACGTTTTATATCAAAAAATTTATAATGTATATTATCTACAAAATTGGATGTTTTCTTTTTTAATTCTTGATGTGCTCTTTCTAAATCAATCAAATCATATTGTGAAGTCTCAATACATTCGAGAATTTTTGTAATCTGATCTTCTGCTATAAATCTTTTCAGACCAATCTGCGTGTCCTGCTTTTCCTTTTCACTCATAGATTTCCACAGTGCAGTCAACTGTTGTCTACTACCCTCAGAAAAAACTTTTTTCAATATTTTTTTTACCAAAATATAAGTGAACTCTGTTTGCGGTTTTGGTACATAAAAATTTTTACACTTTCTTTTGCCTTCCAACAATTCCTGCACCGGTATTACAACACGGCCATTTCTTTCATAGTGCGTGCAAAAATCGACCTGAAGAAACTCTTCATCATTAGAAATAACACAGTCAGCCGCATAATTTTCATGTCTCCAAAACTGAATCACTCGCCAACCAGTTCCTGCTAAAGAATCATCAAGTAGTTTAATTGCATCTTTTATATTTGGAACATTGATTGCAGTATCTATATCCGAATCAAATCTATCAGGCAAATATTGATAGGAATGGATAATAACATAATCAATATTCTGCGAATTGAACGATTCAAACAGATAATTAAAAACCTCTGTACAATTCATTATTTTCTTCTCTCCCTCAACTAATTTGCGTTCTTAACTTTTCAAACTCTTTCAAAAAAGCTTCTTTCTCTACCTGAAAATCAGGTAAAAATTCATGGACATTCTTTAAACCATCATCAAACGCTTCTGGAAGTTCTTTTCCATTCAATACTTTCTGAATAATAGTTGCATAATGTATCAAATCAAAACCCGGTATCCGATAACCGCAGTGTTCCCAGTCAAACAATGTATATTTGCTTCCGTTTCTTTTCAGATTCCATGGAGCAAAATCTCCATGTGAAAACATCAAATCGCCTTGTGTATCTTTGGATAACTCTTTATAAATATCCACAATTTCCTGTGTCAATACAGGCTCTACCTTACTTCCAATAAATTCTTTTGTTACCTGAATATTAAATACCGATCCATCTGCTCTACTGATACTGTCCAACAGTTGTGGAATATCAAAGGTCGAATACTTTCTTTTTTGCTTTAAAAAAGAAATTTCTGCATTCATTTCTTTTTCAGTAGCTACATTTCCAATCTTGATAAAATCCGAATTTTCTGAATCGTTAAAACATTGAAGAACTACTTTCTGTTTCTCATCGTAAGTTCCAACTATCATATTCCAATGCTTTTTCTTCGTATTGAGCCTACATGTTTCTACTTCTGTGTTAAGTTCCGCTTTCACAAAATATCCCAATTTCATACTGCTCAGTAACGAAAACGGAAGAATATCTATAAATCTCATCAGCATACTCAATTTCTTTGAGTATGTCGAAATATTTTCACTCAATCGCTTTGCGCCACCATTTAAATCAATCAAATATCTCAAGAGAGAGCCATTACAAAGTGCAAAATGTGTGGCTTTTTTTTTTTCTACTATTTTCTATTTTCACAACCTGTGAAACAATGTTTGAATCTTGCATTTACAGTTCCTTCCATTTATTTATAAATCATTTTATAAATGCTACTCATCAGCTCATAATTTTTCTCTGTAGAGTACTTTTCCAGATAGATTTTCCTCGTCTGATCACACAGTCCATGACATCTTTTGATTGCATAGGTAATTTCATCTATCGAATCCACAACAAATTTACATCCTGTCACACCTTCTTCAACAACGCTCCCAACATTCCCAATATCCGAACAAATCACCGGTGTTCCCACCGAAAACGCCTCAACAATACTCATCGGAAAACCTTCATACCACTGCGTTGGTAATATAAGTGCTCTACTATTTGCAATTATCTTTCGTATTTCCTGGTTTTGAACAAATCCTTTTAATTGAATATTCACTTTATTATTGGCGATAAAAGTTTTGCACCATTCTTCCATAGGACCTGTACCACATACAACCAGCCGTGGGGCTTCATCATCCATTTGTTTCCATGCTTCAAAAAGAATATCTATTCCCTTTAATTTATCCAATCTTCCCGCAAAAACAAACTGATTTTCCCGTCGCTCCTCTGGAATAAAAATATTCGAACTTTCAACAAAATTAGGCTTTACAAATACTCTTTCTGGTTTGATTTGCTTTAATTCCAGTAATTTGCTCTTATTAAATTCCGTCAG
Organism: uncultured Blautia sp.; assembly: GCF_934424005.1. Taxonomy (GTDB): domain Bacteria; phylum Bacillota; class Clostridia; order Lachnospirales; family Lachnospiraceae; genus Blautia_A. Next base: position 31,778 of record NZ_CAKRXI010000006.1, on the reverse strand, counting down.
ACAGATATAATTTATTTTTCCATAAATTCCTGTCATACGATGAAACCAAGTGCTAATCACACATGCCAATGTCTGAACTCTGCTGCCTCGATAACAGCTATGCTTAACTGCGCATTTTAAGCCATGTTTCACACAATCCTCACAGATATGACCATCTCTGTAAAAAGTTGCTCCTGGACACAAAAGTCTGAAATTATGTATCGTCTGAACTACCGGCACTTTCATATGTCTTGCAGCATAATATACTGCTGGACTTATAAGATTCAGAGTATTATGAACATGTACAATTCCAATGTTTTCTGTTTTTATCAGTTTTTTAATTTCTTTATATGTTCTCGGATTAAATACTGTCGTAACAGGAAGTGTGATTTTTTTCAGCTTTGACATTTCCTTTAGTTCGGCATTATTCCTACTGTACAGAATCACCTTATGCCCATGCTCTTCGAGCATTTTCTTTTCATTGGCTACAACTGTATCTTCTCCACCCGGAATCTGGTAGTAATTATGTACAATCAATACATTTTGTTTTTGATCATTGTCTACAGTCAATATCTCACTTTCCCCTTATCATTGCATTCCAAATAAATTTCGTATTTGTATTCAAATATCTCTTAAATAATCTTTTCGGATCCTGTATCAGACGATACAGCCACTCTAAATTACTTTTCTGCATCCATTCCGGCGCACGTTTAATATTTTCTGCATAGTAATCAAAACCGGCTCCGACTCCAATCATCAGTCCATCAATTTTTCCCTGATGTGCCGCCATCCATTTTTCCTGTTTTGGTGCACCTAAACCAACCCACACAAAATCCGGTTTTGCCTCATTGATTCTTTCAACAATCATTTTATCTTCTTCCTCTGTAAGAGGTCGAAATGGCGGGCTGTATAATCCTACAATTTTAATTCCAGGATATCGCACTTCCAACTTTTCTTTCAGGATTTTTAGTGTTTCATCTGTACTACCATAAAAATAATGACTATATCCTTTTTCAGCAGATATCTGAAAAATTTCTCCCATCAGGCTTGGCCCCGTTGTTCTCGCCATATCCTGACAGCCTCTTTTTCTGCCTACTGTCGAAAGAGGTCCTCCATCTGGAATTGCCATCAATCCACCATTTTGCACCGCACAATAAGATACGTCTTCATAACTGGTAACTGTCGTATGTACATTTGACACACAAATATAATCACCTTTTATCTTTTCAAGATTCTTATTAAGATAATCAACCAACCATTCCATATTAATAGCAGCAATATTTACCCCCATAATATTGCAGGTTGGAATCAGAGATTTATCTACTTTTCTTTCAAATTCCATATTATATATTTTGCCCTCATTTTTCGTCTGATCACACAGATCCTTCACTCTTCAATACAGAGAACACAGTCTTAAACAGAATCTTAATATCCAGTCCCACCGACCAGTTCTCAATATATTCATTATCCAGTCTTACGACTTCTTCGAAGTCTGTGATATCGCTTCTGCCGCTTACCTGCCACATACCGGTGATACCCGGTTTGATGGACATACGGCTTCTGTGATGAAGTTCATACTGTTCCCACTCATCTACTGTCGGCGGGCGGGTTCCCACAAGGCTCATATCCCCTTTCAGGACATTCCAGAACTGTGGAAATTCATCCAGAGAGGTTTTACGGATAAAGTTTCCGATTCCTTTTGGATTTCCATTTTTGTCCTTTTTCTCACATCCGATGATACGTGGATCGTAATCCATCTTAAACATGAGACCATCCATCTTGTTCTGGCTCATAAGTTCTTCTTTACGCTGCTCCGCATCCATATACATGCTACGGAATTTATAGATTTTGAATTTCTTTCCATTCTTACCGATACGTACTTGCGAAAAAAAGATCGGTCCAGGAGATTTCAAATAGATCATTGGACCTATGATTACAGTAAGGATCAGGGTAAGAATACAACCCACAAGTCCTCCGGCAATATCCATTAAGCGTTTATAAAACATCTGTTTCGGTGTCGCAGTATTGATACTAGAAGTAATAACAGAATAATCGCCGATTCTTTCCACAAACTGCTTCCCATGAGCTGCAAGTCCTACTGATGAATTAATGCTGAGATGTACCGTAATACCCATGAGTACAATCTCGTTTATCAGTTTATTCGGATATGGCAATTTCTCCGGAATCTTCACAAAGACTTCGTCAACCCATTCATGACAGAGATAATCCTTGACCGTCTCCGTGTTCCCAATCACCGGAATTCCGGATATGGAAGTTTCCTGAAAGTCCTCATCCAGCACAGCAATCCCGGTAACATTAAAGTTCTGAACTGGTCTGCTCAGGAGTTTCTTTAATGTCTGCTCCACCTCATCTGCTGCAGAAACAACGATCATGGAAGCCAATGTATTCTCTTTAATATTTCGACTTATAATCAGCTTCTTTAAGATCAGTCTGGCTATGTAGGAAACTCCCAGATAGATAATAGCTGTTATAAAAAATATAATTCTGGAAAAAGCATTCGCCTGTTGAGTCACAAAAAGGTAAAACATAGAAAGAAGCATCACTGCTCCGACATGCTTTACCGTCTTTGTGAACTCAATATAATACCCGCGTCTCAGAACGTCCTTATAGGACTGACAGAAAAATGTGACAACGAGCTGACACAGAATAAATCCGACCGCCATTGTACAATAAAAAGATTCCTTATATGGATTGATCAGTCTTAACCTTATAAAACATGAAAGAATAAAAGCCAACTGCAGACATATGACATCAAGGCACATGAAGTCCCAGTGCTTCAGCCATCCCTGTGCAGATTTTCTATACATACGCAAAACCTTCCTTTTAAAACATAAAATCTTTTATACTATTTCTACGTATGTATAATATATCATTTTATGTGGTAAAAATCCACATTCGTTTGACATAATTCGCGTCATTTTGTCCCTTTTCGGCACAATTTACAACAAAATGCTGATATTATCGCCAAAATATTTATTATTGCATAAATGGTTTTATGCGTTGCGAATGCCATTCTGCTCTTTAAAACTCTGGTCATTTCCCATTCTCCGAACATCATCAATCCAGTCATAGATCATAGATTTCACATACACATAGTTACCGTTTTCATCCGTTACATTTTCCAGGGCACTGGCAAGCAATGCATATTCATTTTCAAGAGATGTGGCAAACACCCCCTGGTCATCTGTATTTACAGACACAGACAGCTGCGGACAGTCCTCAAGCTTGTCCATATCATAAGTAAGATTTTTATTATAGAAGTTAAAAATTGGATGCTTCGCATAATCTTTAAATGTTCCGATCACGAAATTAGAAGTCGGATTTGTTTCAACAGCTATACCGCGCCGTCCAATTCGTTTTTGCATTTCGTTCTGAATCTGAGCCACTGCCCGAACATAATCTGGTTTTATTTTTACCTCTATCCGTTCATTGCCTGCACGTCTCACATCATTACTGTAATGATAATAATAATTCAAAAGAAATACTTCCGGATTATAGCGAATATTAAAATCTTTTGGCAGACGTTTATTAATCCTTGCTGCAGTTTCCGGCGTATTATCATCATACCATCTGAAAAATCCATGTGAATACAGAAACGGATCATCTCCTCTTAATTTCCAGGATTCATAAAACTGACTGATTCCAAAATGGCATCTGTCGTTTTTGAATATTGTATTTATCCCTCTCTGTCGATACTCTTTCTCTGCATTTTCCAAAATTTTTTCTATTACACCATAATCCATGAATCTGCCATACACATCATAAAAGTACTGCTCATACTTTTTCTGAATATAGTCTTTCAGGGAATCTTCTCCCTGAATATTAAACTGAATCATTCGATTATAGATCCACACCAGATTATCAAGATAGTCCTGTTTTGGCAGTAATATTGTATGATTTTTGAAAGAATACCATTCTTCCACATCAATTCCCAATGCCAGCGCATGCCCCAGACGGTCGCCACAATCCATATTCAGGAAATTCACAGCCTCATCGATTGCCCGTAATCCATCTGCCACATCAAGAAAATCCTCACCCACATGATAAGTTGTGCGCAGCTGCGGAACATAACACCTTTTTTCACTGTCATCTTCAATCATCTTGACATGATTTCTGAGTATCCGGAACGTCGTCGCAAAAACTTCCGGTCGACAGCCAATCTCGTTGGCCGCAGCATCAATACCTCTGATTCTGGAGGCACATTCCGGATATTCTTCTCTCAGTTCAATCAACGCCTGTGCACATTTTTTTAACTGCTGTCTTTTTTCAAAATGCCGGCACTGTACAAATTCTCCGGTATAGTCCTTTTCGTCTGTACCTTTAATAAAATGAAGTGTATAAAAGTACTTGTCTTTTGGTTCCCCTATGATTTTGTCCAGTTTATAAATCTGTTTAAGATTTTCGGTTACACTCTGTCTCGGACTAATCCTCAATTCCAGTGATTCTACATGATCCGACAAGAGATTTTCTCTCACCGCTTTGCGCACTGCTTCTTCTTCAAAAATTTCAGCATCGATCAGTTCTTTTTTTCTTTTTTGATAATTTTGAAAATTAACGAAGCCTGTACGATTATTAGACTGTATCAGCTCTGCACGTATATTTTCTCTGAGAAGTATATATGCATAAAACAGATTTTGTTCCAGAGAGTCAAATTCATTTCGATAAATTTTATTCAGACAGCTATACATAAACCATCTTTCTCCCGAAAAAATATCGTTTGAATCTTCATAGCTGTCCTTTACGCCGAGCAAAGCATAATCTAACAGTTCCTGATTTCCGGTGTTGCCTCGCACAGAATTCTGTAATGCTACGATCTCACTCTGTATATCTGAGATACACGCCTCAAGTTCATATCTGTCATTCAGTATTTTTTTGATCAGCGGCTCTTCATTCAAAGGATATTCGATTTCATGATCGGTATATTCTCCTCTCACTTCACGATGTAAAATCGTTCTCAATATATCTTCCAGAGATTTTTTCGAATCTGTCAGCTCAATTTTTGTAAATAAAAGTAATCTTATTAATGCAGCCTGGCATCGCTGTATGGTCAGGGGCTCTTCATTGTGAAGGACATTATTATAACAGTTTGCATTTCTTCTGCTCTGATCATACGACTGCAGCTTAGCTGTTATAGCCGCATCATCTACATGATTCATAATACTGATCCATGAAATATGGAACATAGGAGCTGATCCATACAGATGGAAGTGATTCTCAGAAATTCCACGTTCCATAATACGATTCAGCTGTACATTATTATGTCCGATTACCGTCTTCCACGAAAATCCAAATTTCTCCATATCCTCCGGCATCATCGTCCCAGCACAATACGCACACACAAGCAGGTCTTCACTCAACTGTAAGGTCAGTTCTCGCCAGTTCTGAATCTCATTATAAGTACACAGTATCTCATTTTCCTGAACCACAAGCATTTTGCTCACAAAATACCGCAGCGCATCAAACACATTAAAGCTGTCTCGGATCACGTAAGTCCCGCTATGACGATTTCTTTTATCCGATACAAATGTATTCTTATAAAACATCCACATATTTGAAATCTCAGACTCACTGTAATTCTGCATATAGGTTCCGGAAATTATATTAAAGTTATTCTGATCAAAATCTGTGGCATCAACATTTTCCTGCAAAACACTTCTGGCGGAAACTCTTCGAAAGATAATCTGTAAAATACGTTCAAGATTATTCATAGTTTTCTCTCCAACCGTGTTTTTCAGTCGTAATAACTGGTATACTCGTCATAATGTCCATATTCCGTGACTCGGTTCATTTTATAGAAAAATTCAATCACATCACTCATGTCTTTTTCCGGATTATCGCCTACTATCTCTTTTGATTTCAGCTGTAATGTGCCTTTATTATTTTCCTCAAAGATCCATTTGATATATGGACAGTCTGCAAAAGCTTTCGCATAACTGATATTTTGATTTATATCTCCCTGACTTTCTGAATTTCCCCTTAATGCCTTATACCATTCATCATTTTCCCGTAATTTCTCATAAACGAAGATATAAATTTTTATCAGTTCATCCCAGTATTGCTCTGGTTCTATTGGACGCTGGCCTTCATTACGTTGTCTTAAACGTTTCATCAGATTATATGTAACATCCATATTATAAAGTGGAATGGCAAATCCTCCGGAGTATTTCCTCCACTTCTGAAATTCTGCATCAAATTTCCTGATAACTATGCGCTTAACCTCCAGGTCTTTTTCCATCAGAGCAAAATTACACAAAGACTCTATGATCGGTTTTATATTTGTTTCATATTGAAATGCATTTGTCACAAATCCGAAAATATTAAAATTCACGATACCTGACCCGTGAAGTTTCGGCTGGTTTGTATTTCCTTCTTGTTCTTCAAGTTTTTTCTTATTTTCTGTCTCTTCAGTTTCAACAAAATTCCAACGTTTCCTGTCTCCATGCTTTGAAATCGGCTGATCAAAAAACATCGTGCGTCGTAATATTTTCTTTATTTTCTCATAAAGTTTTTCTGCAAAAACATCCTGACTATCCGCATTTATTATTTTTCCTTTTGAATCAACAGTAAACACATCATCAAAAGATACCTGAAACAGGTCATACATATCAATTCCCGTAACTATACCCATTTCCTGCGGTTTCGCATTCATAACCTGCACCTTTGGAATCATTCGATTACTCCAGCTACCGGTTATTGAACCATTTATAATTCTTGCAATCTGTCTTCCTTTTATATTACTTTCTGTGTTTCGCTTTTCGAGCACTGCCAGATGATATTCCTTGAAGTTTTTATAAAACTCGAGAGAAAAGTATGCTAATAAACATCTGACAAACTCTTTACATGATTCGTCAATTCTTCCCCAGCAATAAATGATTCTCAACAATTCTCCATAATTGTATCCCACTGCTCCAATATGGTCTGCCAGAATCCTCAAATTCTGGTTTTCACATCTTGATTCCCATATTGTCTCTCCAGACAGGATTACTGTATCTTCTTCCGTCTCCGCATATTTCATAACCTGCGCATACAGATTTCCTGCTGCATGCAAAAGATCTGTTCCGATGATACTGTAAAAAACAGCTTTATACTGATCATCCAGACGTTCATCTGCCATTCGATTTACTGTATCGGACATCAGAATCTCATAGTTATGTTCAAGAACATTGTAATCAGAAGCGCTCTCCATATTACGCAGCATCAGACCAAAACTTACAAAATTTCTAAGAGAATTTTGTTCATAATAATGCCTTTTGGAGCCTGCCGCATCCATCCGCATTCCAAGTTTATCGTATAACAATTTAAAAAGAAATTCTTTTGGCGTTCTTACTGTTTCATTCGTTTCATATACCTGAATATCATTCAGTCTCTCAAATGCCGGTATATAAATACGGGCATTCACAGGAAAAACTTTATCCAGAAAATCCCTTGCAACTTTTTCTACATCTGTTTTCTTTTCATTCAGTTTCGCATCAAAATTAGGAACCATCTGATAGAGCTGTTTTTCACACAATAATTTAATCTGATTATAATCCACAGACAACATTATGATCACATTGGGAACCATCATATAGCGATGCAGTTTTTCAAGCATCTCATAGCCTTTATGGATATTTAGATCAAGATCATCTACTGTTATGATCAGATATGGTTCTACATAGTCACGATTCCACGATTTATTGTCATTTTCTCCATCTGCAATAAGTTTCAGATACTGTTGAACCAGCCTTCCAAACTCTTTTGTCAATGCAAGACTGCTTGCCAGATTTTTCAGTGAAGTGATTGAAGACTCTTCGTAATACGGATGGCCGCAATTCTCCTGTTCCAGTTTACATACGCTTCTATAAACTTTATCAAACAGCTGCTGTAATTCTCTTTTATCATACTCATAGCTTTTTTCACGCGGGCGGCCATAACGATCCATATCCAGGAACTTACCGTACATCTGTGCAAGGATGACCTTAAATATGTCTTCGCCTTTTTCCAGAAGAGAACCATCTATTGGATCTATACAGGTAAACCGGACTTTTTGTTCTTCTCCCAAAGGATTCCTGAATATATAATACTGTTTATCCTGTATTCTCTCTTCATGATACCTGCTTAAAACACCAGAAAAAGACATCATAACTGATGTCTTTCCTGATCCTCTTTTACCAATAAAAGGTACAATATTATAAATTTTGTATTTAGAATCATACGAAAAAGATGGTCCGCACATTTTCTGGTTTTGATCTATAATTCTCTGAACAACAAGAAAAGCCTGCTCATACTCATCCTTAAAAAAAGAACCCCTTTTGATTTCTTCTGTAGATTCTATCCTGGCTTCTGTTCCTCCAAGCTTAAGTACATTTTCCCTTTTCATCTTTCTCTTCTCCTTCATATCAGTTTGTGTTTTTATTCACATTCCATTACTTTTGTTTTAAATCGATGATATGTCTCCTCCCTGAAATAAGTATTACGTCTTCCAAAAATTTCTTCATAAGCTTTATTTCTGACATGCGCTGTATCAAGAATTTTATCGCAAAAATATTCTCTCTTTCTGACCATTTCTTTATATTTATCTAAATTAAATCCCTCATAGCTGTAGATCTTCGCCAGTTCAAGATATGCCTTAAATAAATATTCATACTCCCGAGGCTGAAGATAATTAACTGCTTCTTTTGCATTCAAAATATTACAGATCTGTTTAAATCTCTGCTCAGCCATTGCATAATTCTTTTCTTTCTTCTCAAACATCGCCAATTTATAAATTGCACGATATTCATACATATCTTTATCCAATGAATCTTTATATAAATTCAGCGCTTTCTCGTTGTCTTTCAACACCTTTTCATAATAGCGGGCCTGTAAATATCTGGGATAACTGCAACATTTCTTATCCTGAAACTTCTCCATCGCCTGACTGTAAAATGCACTTCCATCTACAGCACTTCTTATATCTAATTCTGATATAATTCCCTTCAAAAGATATGCATTATTGAATGCCGGTTCGATTTCCAACGCATCATCCAGAAATCTTAGTCCTTTTTCTACCGGCAACAGCAGTTTCTGTCTCAGGAACTTACATGTTTCATCCATATATCTGATCAGATTGGCTTTTACATAGAAGTAAGAAACTGTATCTGTTAACATACCAGGTGTATCACAAATTTTTATATATGCATCTACAAACGCATCCTGCGCATCCTGTACGATCTCTTCATTTTCATAAAAACAACTGTATGCATTTCGATGATAGGAAATCTGATAGTCTATATAAACAGCTCCCAATTTCCGAAGCATCTCTATATCCTTCTGCAACACAGCATAATCTGATGTCAGAATCAGGTTCCCTTTCACAATTTGGAACAAATAGAATGCCAGATACTTCTTCCATATGTTCTGACTTCCCTTCATTTCAAGTGATGGTCCTGTCGGTATTAACTGTCCACTGACTCTTAATGCTTTCGGATACCTTTCATGTAATTGAGCCAGATTCTCTGGCAAAATTCCATCCTCAAGAATAATCACAAGTGTAAAATCATTTGAAAAATCCTCACTTCTTAAGGTATACTCTCGCACTTGTGTACCCGTCCAACGAAAAAGATCGGCCCAGAAACGATACTCTTTTATATGTTTCCAGTCATGTATTATCTTGACCGACTCTATCATAAATTTCCCTCCATAAATGCCCTCTGTTTGTTAAAAATCCAGCAAATTTGTTAGTCTTTTAACAAAATTGTTATTTTCATATAAATTATATTAACACATTTCTCATATCCAAGCAATCACAAGCATGTTACAGGGTCTTTAAATTTTCGACAAAAAAGCCAAAATATTCAAGAAGCATCACCTGTCGGACTTCATCGCCCCTTTACAGATGATGCTTCTTCTAATCTAATCAGTTATTACTCTGGTCTTTATTCAACCGTTACGCTCTTTGCGAGGTTTCTCGGCTTATCTACGTCAAGACCCTTGGCAACACTTACATAATATCCCAGGAGCTGCAGTGGAATGACTGCAAGGGATGTTGCAAAGTGCGGATCTGTCTTCGGGATGTATACGGTGAAGTCCGCGGTATCCTCGATGTTATAATTTCCAAATGTAGTCAGACCCATCAAGTATGCGCCACGGCTCCTGCACTCAACCATATTGCTGACTGTTTTTTCATAAAGAGCCGGCTGTGTAAGGACACCGATCACCAGTGTACCGTCTTCGATCAGGGAAATCGTACCATGTTTCAGTTCACCTGCTGCGTATGCCTCAGAATGAATGTAGCTGATCTCTTTCATCTTCAGGCTGCCTTCCAGACAGATTGCATAGTCGATTCCACGGCCGATGAAGAATACATCTTTTGCATTCGCCTGTTTAGATGCGAACCACTGGATGCGTTCCTTGTCATCAATGATTCTCTGGATCTTATCCGGCAAAGCTCCCAGCTCTTTGATGTATGCCGCATACTGTTCTTCAGAAATCGTACCCTTTACTTTTGCAAACTGGATAGCCAGCGCATAGGACGCAATCAGCTGTGTACTGTATGCTTTTGTTGTTGCGACAGAGATCTCCGGACCTGCAAGTGTATAGAATACATTGTCTGCTTCACGTGCAATAGAAGAACCAACAACGTTAACGATACCAAGTGTACGGATATTATTTTCTTTACAGAGTCTTAATGCAGCAAGACTGTCTGCAGTCTCACCGGACTGGCTGATAATGATTGCCAGAGCTTTCGGATTCAGAATCGGATTTCTGTAACGGAATTCGGATGCCAGCTCAACACGAACCGGAACACGAACCATATCTTCAAATACATACTGTGCAGCCATTCCTACATGATATGCAGAACCACATGCGATAATGTAGATCTGATCAATGTCCTGAATGTTTTCGTCTGTAAGTCCGATTTCAGAAAGATCAATCTGTCCGTCCTTTACAACAGAATTCAGAGTATCCTGAACTGCTTTCGGCTGCTCATGAATCTCTTTCATCATGAAATGCTCGAAGCCGGCCTTTTCTGCTGCTTCTGCATCCCACTCGATCGTTTTCATCTGTTTCTGGATTTCTTCTCCGTCCAGATTGTAGAATGTAATCTCGCCCTTGCGGACACGAGCCATCTCCAGGTTGCCGATATAATATACATTTCTTGTATATTTCAGAATAGCCGGAACGTCAGATGCAATATAAGATTCCCCATCAGACACGCCAAGGATCATCGGGCTGTCTTTACGAGCTACGTAAATTTCTTCCGGATAATCCTTGAACATGATCGCAAGTGCATAAGATCCACGGATACGGACCATTGCATGATTGATCGCATCGACCGGTGTTCCCTCGTATTTCTTGTAATAGTAATCTACCAGTTTAACAGCAACTTCTGTATCGGTCTCAGAATAAAATGCATAACCTTTGCGAAGAAGTTTATCCTTCAGCTCCTGATAGTTCTCAATGATTCCGTTATGAACTGCAACAACATTTCCATCATCACTTGCATGTGGGTGTGCATTGTTCTCAGACGGTTCACCATGCGTCGCCCATCTGGTATGTCCGATACCACAGGTACCCGGAACAGATTCTCCGTTATTTGTCTTTTCTGCAAGGACTTTCAGACGTCCCTTTGCCTTAATAACCTCTGTCTCTTCCTCTCCGTCACGAATGGCAATACCAGCAGAATCATATCCACGATATTCCAGCTTGGAAAGACCATCCAGAAGAATCGGTGCCGCCTGATGGCATCCTGTAAAACCAACTATTCCACACATAAATATTTCTCCTCTTCTCTTTATCCTGTCGTATGTTATACGCAGATAACTATAATAATGTAAAAAATAAGCATAATTATATAAAAATCAAAATTTTCGTCTATCATAACACAAAACATGCGATAATTCAACATTCTTCTATCTCATAATAATATATGCACTGTAGATCAGATACATCAGCACCATGACGATACCTTCCCGTCTGGTGATCTTCCTCTCACTTTTCGCAAATGCCCAGACCACAAACGAAAAGATAATCAGCACCAGAATATCGATCACGTTTTCACTGATCAGTGACATCGGGCTGATTGCAGACGCAATACCAAGAACCATCAGAATATTGAAGACATTGGAACCAACCGCATTTCCCACCGCCATATCTACCTCGTTCTTACGTGCTGCCACAACGGAAGTCACCAGCTCCGGAAGAGATGTTCCAATGGAAACAATCGTCAGCCCAACAAGCGTCTGACTCATTCCAAGATCTATCGCAATCCGGCTTGCCGCATCAACTGTCAGATCTCCGCCAAACGCAATGGCTGCCGCTCCGCCAATGATGCAAACAATACTTTTCGGATAAGAAAGAAGCTTCATCTCTCCATCTTCAAGTTCTTCTACACCTTCAATTTCTATTTTTTTGCCTTCTGCTCTTGCCTTCAATGCAGTTCGGATCATATACAAAATATATCCTGCAAAAGCTCCCAGGAAAATCGCTCCATCCAGATGTCCAAGAGTCATCCCATGTGCATCGCCCCATGCAAGATACCCAAGTCCAAGAAGAATCAACGCACAGAGAACTGAAAAAGGAATATCTCTCACGATAGTTTCTCGCTGTACCAGAACCGGTGTCAGAATCGCACACACACCAATTACAAACATCAGGTTAAAAATGTTTGAGCCAACTACATTACTGATTGCAAGCTCATTGTTGTGCACCATAGATGCCGTTACACTGACTGCAGTTTCCGGAAGGGATGTTCCCATTGCAACGATTGTCAGACCGATGATGATTGAAGGAACTTTCAGTTTCTTTGCAATGCTGGAACTTCCCTCTACAAAAAAATCTGCTCCTTTGATCAGGAACACAAAACCTATGATCAAAAACACGATTACCAACACCAGTGGTGCATTGTTTATATACTGTTCCATAAAGAACTCCTTTCATTTATGATTCTGTCTTTACTATATCATTTCACTTTTCGAAGCCTATCATATCATGAATTGATTATAGCGTAAAGGCAAAACTAATTCTGTTGGAAATAGGTTGACAGTTATTCGTTCTACAAATTACAATAAAATAAATCACCACTAAATAAGAAGTAAATAATTTAAAGGGAGAACTCGCAAATATGAAAAAGAAAACTTTATCACTTCACCGGCTGCTGCCTGTCATCTGTGCTATCCTGGCTCTGTATCTGGCAGCGTTTGCCACAAACACTTTTGCCGCATCCGGAAACACCCGAAACAAGGGCGCTCAGTTCCCGCATTACAGTCAGATCAAAACCATCTATGTCTCTGCTGACAACTTTGACCGAGAATTCTACAATGCCCTGGAAGAGGCTGAATACGGTGCCAGCAATTCTGTCCAGTACAAGATTGTCCTTCCGCAGGGAACTTTTACTCAGGGACATGCCTACACCATTCCAAGTAATACTTATGTATATGCGGTAGGCACTACAATCAACACCACTGGTAGCCGAAAAAGTATTTTCCATGGAAACATGACCCACAAAACCGAAAATATCATCGTAGAAGGCGGCACCTGGTCTACACTTTCCCAGACTTATACAGGCGACAGCACCTGCATCCGTTTTACCGGCGTTAATAATCTGATGCTGAAAAATGTAACTGTCAATGTAAAACGTATCGGTCATATCATAGAAGTTGCCGACATCAACGGCTTCACTATGACCGGCTGTACACTTTCCGGAAACAATCTGGATACTGCTAAAAATCCATATAATGTTCAGCCGAAAGAAGCTTTACAGCTCGACATTGCCACAAAATCCGCAATCCCGGGATACAACACAAAAGCCAGCATGTATAACGGTAAAGGCTGTCACAACGTCCTGATCACGAACAATACCTTTGTCAACTGTGGTCGCGGATTAGGTTCCCACAGTGGTCTGAAAGGTGCAGAAAAAAATCCTTACACCTATATCACAGTTAAGAACAATGTTATCCGTAACTGTATCGGCGAAGGCATTTATGGACAGAACTGGAAAAATACTACTATCTACGGTAACACTATCCAGAATTGTAAGCAGACCGGTATTCTGATCATGCAGACCCGCAATGTTGTTGTAAGAAGTAACCGCATCAGTCAGGTCCGCAGATACACCGGAAAACGTCAGAAAGTATATGATTCAAAGAAACGCTATGGCTGTGGTATCCTGATCCGCCAGAGCAAAAAATATACTGTAAAAAGTAACCGTGTAACAAATGTTACCCGTAAGAAAAACAAGGGAATCATTAAAGAAAGCTAAAACAGAAGTTAAGAATTAAGGAGAACATACAACATGCAGATAACACGTCCTGCCTTTTATAAAGAATTTTCCTGCATTGCAGGCTCCTGCCCGGATACCTGCTGTGCAGGATGGCAGATCATGATCGATGAAAAAAGTCTTCAGAAATATCGTAGATTCAAGGGGCCATTCCAAAACAGGCTCTATAATGATATTGACTGGAAAGAGCAGTCTTTTCGTCAGTATAATCGACGCTGTGCATTCCTGAATGAAGAAAATCTCTGTGATATCTACAGTGAGGCAGGTAAGGACATGTTATGCGACACCTGTCGGAAATATCCGCGGCATATTGAAGAATTCGAGGGACTGAGGGAATATTCTCTCTCCCTCTCCTGCCCGGAAGCTGCACGCATCTTTCTTTCTCATAAAGAAAAAATCACTTTCGTTACAAGAGAGGTTCCAGCAGCAGAGGAAACTTATGATGATTTTGACTATCTGCTCTTCACTGCCCTGATGGATACCAGAGATTATCTTTTTTCTATTATTCAGAACCGCTCTGTGCCTGTCGAATTACGTCGCCAGAAACTTCTGGCATGTGCACACGATTTCCAGCTGAGTTTGAATAAAAACGAACTGTTTCAGTGGGAAGATATCCGCAGCCGACATGAAAAAGCAGGATTTACAGAGAAGTTTCGTGAGAAGGTGCAGCGATGGATGGAAAATATTTCAGATTCTTCTATTCCAGAATCAGCTAATGCCAGTGACAAAAAGCAAAATCACATAGACCATCTGGCACTTTGTAAGCAAATTTGGCGAACGGTTATCCCTAAAATGGAAGTTCTCCGTCCAGGCTGGCATAATTATCTTCGAAAGACTCTGGCGCCGCTTTATAGTTCCTGCGAAAATGATACGGAGCTTATGGAAGTTTATGCCGCATTCATAAATGCTTATCCTGATTGGTCCATTCAGGAAGAACAATTGCTTCTCTACTGGGTCTACACCTATTTCTGCGGTGCCGTTTACGACGACCAGATTTTCGCCAAAGTAAAAATGGCAGTCGTCTGTACCTTTATGATCCACGAACTCGCCGTAGGAACCTGGCTCAAAAACAACCACCATTTTACATTTGAAGATATGATTTCCATCTGCTATCAGTTCTCCAGAGAGCTTGAACACTCCGATCCGAACCTGAATGAAATGGAGCAGCTGATGGATGAAGAAGATGTGTTTGGATTCAGGAATTTGCTCAAGATATAAAAAATGCAGGAGATTTCAAAGTCTCCTGCTTATTTTTTATCGGATTATTTTACCAACACTACCTTACAATTCTTCTTATAACACGCAATCCCATACTTAATAATATTCCGCATACCGTCATCTTTCAGTTTTGCTGCGTAATCTCGCTCTTCAATCTGCTGCAGAACTTTCTCACATGCAGTGTCCATATTGCCATCTTCTGCATATTTCAGTTCAATGACAATACCCGTACGATTCTTTGGCACTTCCACAAGAATATCGCTGTATCCAATCCCCGATTCTGCGTTGGATTTTACTAGCCAGTTAGATTTATACCCTAACAGTCACAGAAGGATTCCATAGTAGAAATTTTCTTTCTTCGAAGATGCTGTATCACGAATGCTGATTGTATTCCAGAGATAATCGCTGAAGATTTCTTCTATTTTTTCCGGATTCTGCTCTGGAAATGCCTCACAAAACTGATTCAGCGTTTCTCCATCTTTTCTGGACACATCACGGAACCATTCCCGGATCTGCTTTATAAATAATTTCCGAATTTCCCGATTAGGAATCACCAGCCTGTACTGGTCTTCTCCGGCACGACCACGCTGTGTCAGATATCCGGTCGTAAAGAGCACACTCCATAAATTCTCAATGCTACTGTCCATTTCATTATATGTCAGTTCCTGATGAATTTCCTTTACAATCTCTTCACCGGAAATCAGCCGTTCAATCTCATCACGTATCTGAGTGTCAGCCTTATCAATAAATCTGCGCACCATTGCGTTGCCGCTTGTGTTAGACCAATAATCTTCTGGCATCGCTTTCGGATCTGCACACAAACTCTTACAATAACGAATCACATCCCACGGGCAATACACTTCTGCATTTCCAAATCGGTATCCGTCATACCATTCCTTTACTTCTGCATAATGCTCCGAAAGATCATAGTAATCCAGCATATCTTTCACTTCTGTATCTGTAAATCCAAAGCATCCATCATACTGTACATCCAAAACAGATAAGACTTCAAAATTATTAAGACCTGTAAAGATACTTTCTTTTGCTATACGAAGGCATCCTGTCAGCACTGCAAAATATAGATTCGGATTCGTCTTTAACGCATTTCCAAACATATTTCTGATCAAAGATACCAGCTCATCATAATAACCATACTGGAACGCCTTATCCAATGGAACATCATATTCGTCAATTAAGAGAATTACCTGCTTGTCATAATGTTTATGAAGCAAGGCTGACAATGTCTTAAGGCTTGATGTAAGAACTCCCATTGGCATATCAAAAAGACCGGTTTCTGAAGTTCCCACCGTTGTAAGCTGTCTGTACATTTTTCTATCATTCTCTGATAAAACAGTACTTTCCTCCAGGAACGAAAATCTCAAGGCTTCTGTTCCTATAACCGTTTTTAATGCATCACAGGCTGCCGTAAAATTCAGACCTTCCACACTTTTTAAACTAATAGAAATCACAGGAAAATGTCCCATATATTTCTCACAGAGCTCTTTATTTGTCGAAATCTTCAAGCCTTTGAATAATCCAGGATCTCCGCCAATTTCAAAAAAAGCCTTTAGCATGCTCATATTCAGGGATTTACCAAAACGTCTAGGACGGGTAAAAAGATTCACCTTTCCCCATTTCTCAAGAAGCTGCCCAAGTACTCCTGTTTTATCAACATAATAGAATTCTTCTTTTCGAATTTCTTCAAAACTCTCTATTCCAATTGGCAGTTTTTTCTTTCCTGTCATTCCAACACCTCCACAAGCCCAATAAAAAAGGTTTCACGAACTCATCATTTATAGAAATCATGATATCATCTGTTCAAATTCCTGAACAGAGCATACTTCAACTTTATCGTAGAATGATTTCTTTTTAAAACGGCTTTCGCAATACAAATACTTCACAGACTTGTCCATTTGTTCATAAAAATTGTCTTTTCTATGTATGTTTGCCCATTCATCCATGATTTGTTCCATAGCATCTACAGGATTTTCTTTTACCTTATCCATTACAATAATATAATTTACATGAAAATCCAGATACAGATTATCTTTATATACTTCTGGTAAAAGATGATACTCTAACGTCCAGCGGCTCTCTGCTGCTTTTTTTAATAAATTCGATGTCAGTTCTTTTTTTATATTTTTCAAATCTTTTTTCAAAAGACTTGCATAATCCTCACATACACCATTTATTTTTTCACATCTGCATTTTTCGCGGTCAAAATTATCTTCCGAAATTTTGCGTTCAAATCCGCCTTTGAATTCAATAAGAATTATTTTATTCGTTTTTATCAATATTGCATCCGCTGATGATGGAGTATATTTGGGAAAAATATATTTTGTAATATCGTCAAAATCATATGCTTCTGTCTTATCAGATAATAGCAGACTTACACTTTTATTACTCTTAGCAGAAAGTTCCCGATAACTTTTCTTTCCAAATTGATTATCATCCAGGTATTTTATGACTTCTGCAGTCCCCATATTATTCCTCCACATTCATATATTTCTTTCTCAGTGCATTCATCTCAGCAAAAGAAGCGGCAAAATCAGCGTAAATATTATCCAGACAATCTGTTTTCTCAACATACTTTATCTGATTATTCTCTTCAAATTCTGTCTGATAAAAATGACATTTTTCACGAATCTCATATTTTCGCATCAATGCATCCACTGCAAGAAGGAAGTTTGGACTATGTGTTGTAAGCAGTACTGTCATATTACATTCTTTTACCAACAAAACAATTACTTCCGCCAACTGATTAATCCAGCTTGGATGCAAATGTGATTCCGGTTCATCAAGAATCAGTAAAGTCTTATCTGTAAGATCTCCACTGGTAAGAATCTTTTTGATAATCGAAAACACCTTTGATCCTGTTGCAAGGTTTTCAACTTTCAACTTTCGGCCTGTTGGGGTCTGATAAACTCCCTTAGAGACTTTTCCCGGCACAATTGCATCAATTTTTTTCATTACATTTTGGATTTCTTGTTCTCTATAAATAGTTTCACTAATTCCTCTATCAACATCTGAAACTCTCATCATTCGACGCATTTTATCACGATGTGACATTATTCTGATCTGAACATGTTTTTCATCTACATATGGTGCTGCTAAATAAGAAGGTGTAATTCGATCTTCCATTATATAAGGATCATCAACAAAATAAGCCCTATCGTAATAACCTTCTGTGAAACGTGATTTATTTTCCAGTATTCTATTTTCGGATATACAGATTTCATAAAAATCTTTATGCGAATTTTTTAATTCAAGCTTAGATATCCCACCCTCGTCCACTGTAATATATGATTGCGCCTGATTTGAAAATTCAATTGCCAACGTTTCTTCAATCGTTTTATATGCAAATTCTTTTTTTGTCTGTTGTTGAAATGATTCCACAAATTCACGCGCACTCAAGCATTCCTTTTGTATTTTTTCTTTATGATCTTCCCATTCATTACGAATAGCAGATTCAGAATTTCCCACAACATCTCTGAGATTATCAATTAATAATTCAATAAAAGAACCTTTTTCCATACTTTCACATAATCTAAAAAGTAAATCTATATAATAATCCCTTTTTCTCGGATTATATATATGATTGATTCCAATAACTTCACTTATTAAATCATCAGAAACCACTTCTTTCCGCGATAAAAATCTACTTCTGCTCAACCATCCATCAAATGGTTCTACTATCTTCCTTATTCGGTAAAAAACAGCCTTGGCCTGATCTTGTTGCTGTTTTTCGGCTAAATCCTCAACCGCACTTGTAACAGCATATAGTGCTCTGCCAACTGTTGTCTTTCCAGAATTATTACTTCCCGCAATTACAGTCAGTCCGTCCATTTTTATATCAGCTTCTTTTATAATTCCAATTCCCCTAATTGAAAATTCCATATATATTTATTTCCTCCTGGATAGCATCCACTAAGTCAAATTATTTCTTATATCTTACTATATATCTATCCAAAAATCCAACACATTCTTTCGACACAAATATACCCAAAAGCACCACCTGCCGGTCACTGCAACCATCCAGGTGATGCTTCCAAAAATAATGATATCACATAATAGCGTAAAGCAAGATTTTGTTGTTACACCCAATCTTATGCAGTAGGTTTTTCCCTATACTTTTTCAGCTCTGCCTCTAATTCCTTAATCCGGCTCTGCGCCATATCAGCACGACTTTCTGCCATATCAGCACGCTTCTTCTCACGTTCTGTGTTTTTTATTCTGCCAGACGTCCTTTTCTAAGTCCATGCACATAGCAACCTATTTTTATCCTCTCCACTCAACAACATCTTCTGCCTTTTTCCTCGGTCGCGCTGCTTGAGCTTCATCTGCATAACCAACTGCCAGAACCGCATACAGCTCACCGCCAGCCCAGACACTTAGCTCTTTCTGCGCAAAAAACGAATCACAAATCCACAGACTTCCAAGTCCCTGCGCAGTAGCTTCCAGTGTCATATTTTCAATGGCCGCACCGATAGACTGTGCATTGCAAATTTCAGATACCCGTTCATCCATCGAGAGTTCTTTATCGAATGGTGCCGCCAGTGTGTTCACAATAAAAATCAATACCGGAACCTGCTGCATGATTTGAAGCGTATGCTCTGCCCCATTGATATACGGGCTGCTATCCGGAATAAAAGGTTCCTTCTTCTCCCACCTGATTCCCTCTTCCATTGCTTGACAGGCTTTCTCTTTTGCACTTTCCGTTGCCACAACAAATTTCCACGGCTGGCGATTCTTTGAGGATGGTGCAAGCATTCCTGCTTGAAGAATCTGTGCGATTGCTTCTTTGTCCACAGCTTTACACTTATACTTTCTGATGCTTCTTCTGTTTTTTATTACCTCGATCATTTTTCTTCATCATCTCCTTCACTTCGTCTGGCACATCAATCAGCCCGAACCGATAGAATATCCCGTATATGTAAGTCACGCCCCGGATATCCCCCAGAGCTTTCGGGCGTTCTACCACTTCTTCTTTAATACTCCCAGCACCAGTAGCACAGAACTCCACGCCAAGCTTTTACTCTTCTCCCGTCTGTCGATTCACAGTTCTTTCATGTACTCGCCGTTCCTGCCTTTCCGCACCTCATAAGTAAATGGCAATCCAGAGTAGGTTTTAAATTTTATCCCGGCATAAGCCAGAACCACTCCCCAGAAGTTTTCTTCTGTCGGATGAGCCCTCCACCGCTTCATCGCTCTGTATCTCCGCTGCCGCTCTGCTCCAACACTGATCTTCTTTTTATCTGCTGCACTTGGAAAGTACACTCCTTTTTTATATGGCAGGTACGAAGTGACGGAGGCTTTTGATAATTGGAGAGCAGAGGCGGTTGAAAGGATGGCGGTTTTGTAGTCCTGTGTTTTTCTGTATTTTTCAAAGGTATCCTGCACCTTCTCGGTCACATCCGATTCATACACTTCAGCCGTGATGAGCAGCTTTCTTACTTTTATAGGGTTCAGATTCAAGGCATCGCCGATGTTTTGGAGGGACCAGTCCTTCCCATAAAGTGCCACAGCAGCATCCATCTGCTCTTTTAGATTCTTCCCAGCATCGTACTCCGGCTTCAACTTCTTTCGGCCACCGCCAGGCTTCCGAGATTTATACGCTCTTTTCTCTCCCATAGCTCACAGCACCAGTTCATACAATTTGAACGTCATCTCACCTACTACATCATAATAGAGCGTTTTTGTCTGAACATATTGAAAGCCCAGTTTCTGATACAGCTTTTCGGCAGTTGTGTTGTTTTCGATTACATCAAGCCGCAATGCCTTCTTGCCAGCCTTTCTTTCCTGTTCAATTACACCCTCTACTAATTTCCGCGCCAGCCCTTTTCCACGATGATTCGGGTGAACTGCCAAAACATGAAGAACTATCACTTCATCTGAATCAATTTGCCACGGAGCATCTGCGTAGCCTTCGACCTTCTCATCGTTTGCTATGACACACGCTGCGATTTCATTACCATCTACCAGCACATATAGCTCTCCCCTCTCAATGCTGTTCTGTATCATTTCGTCAGATGGATGGATTCCTTTCTTCCAATGCGGAAATGATGGATCGTCCTGCTCCTGGTCAATCAAGTTCCAGTACAGAGATCTTATCTTATTAAAATCCTCTTTTTCGGCCTTGCGAAATATCATTTTGCCCACCTCTTTACTCATGCAGTTCCAGCGGTAGTCCGTCCGGATCGTGGAAGAAAGTCATCCTCTTTCCGGTATAATCATCCACACGGATTGGCTCACATTCAATCCCTACCTCCGCCAGCTCATTCACCGTCTGCTCCACACTATCTACGCAGAACGCAAGGTGACGCAGACCGCAGGCCTCCGGGCGATTCACACGCTTCGGAGGATTTTCCTCTGCAAAAATCTCCAGCTCAGTGTGTTCATTGACACGAAGATCGAGCTTCCAGTCCTTACGCTCCGGGCGGTAGTTTTCTCTGATGACAGAGAATCCCAGTTTATTCACGTAGAAATCTTTTGCGGCTTCGTAGTCAGATACGATGATTGCAATATGATGTATTTTTGATAAATTCATTTTTTCACACTCCATTTCTTTTATTTCCGTTATAAACTATACAGCAAGCATCTGCCTTTCGAAAGAACATCATAGTAAATTTCAAAATCAGCAATATCCACAGTTTCCCATGGCTATCTACATTGTTACAGCTTATCCTACACCGTAGTTTTTTTCCTATATCTCTTCAGCTCTGCCTCTAATTCCTTAATCCGGCTCTGCGCCATATCAGCACGCTTCTTTTCACGTTCTGTGTTTTTTATTTCTGCCAGACGTCCTTCTTCATACATCAACTGGTCATGTTCAAAACTCTTCATATACTGTAATGACACCTCCCCGTCTCGCTTGACTACATCCACCATTTCCTGGATGTCCTTCAAATCTTCATTCACTGCATTACTCTGGTCCGTATTCTCCATGTAATTCAAAAACTGTCTGAATTCTTCTGATATCGTTCCCTTTGTTCCTTTTGTATACAGCACAATTTCTCAGCACCATCATCATACTTCATCTCTGGTTCTTCCAGACACCTATTCTTTATCGTATACAATACTCTGTCATAACCAAACGGATCATAATTACAGATAAAGATGACGTATACCTGCTTCAGCTTACCGAAATCTTCTCCAGATTTCAGACTCCTGCTGTCAATGATTGCATGATAGAATCTTGACCGCCTTGGAAACGCCGCAATATCTTTTGCCTTACTGTTCTGATCCGGTTCCACATCATATACCGAAGAAATCTCATCACCTTCAATGCTTACACAATCTCCCTCAATACAGACATCTAACCTTGCACCTCGCAAATCTGTATTCATCCCTGCATAAACCTTCTGTGCACTTACCCTCAGATTTTTGAACTCACGATTAAATAACAGCTTCAGAATCTTATTGGTAAACTTCTCTCCTGTTTCCGGATGAGTCAGCATTGCATTAAACAGGAAATCATCCATCAGACTCAATTCTTCCAGTTTTCTTCTCTGCATCCACATTCTCCCTTCTTATGATGGCAAAGAAGAATGCCGATATCTTACATGTTCCGTTCCATCTTCTCCACCATATTTTCTTGTTTTCTCATATGGGGATTAGATAACCGAACGGTTAAAGAACTTTCCCAGATATGTAATTTTAATATAACAAAATGGGCTAAGAATGTCAATTGAGTTTTTCCCAGATACCACAGATAGCCACGGTTTCCCGTGGCTACATGCATTACAGATCAGAGAAT
The DNA here is from genome assembly GCF_934424005.1 of uncultured Blautia sp. Lineage (GTDB taxonomy): Bacteria > Bacillota > Clostridia > Lachnospirales > Lachnospiraceae > Blautia_A. The sequence continues at coordinate 8,565 of NZ_CAKRXI010000006.1, read as the reverse complement.
AATTCTCCCTTATATGTACCATTCTCCAGCATCTTACTGAAGCTTTCTTTTACTGCTGCAACATCTTCTTTGTATGTCATTCCGTACCAGGTGTCATGATAAGTAATGTTGTTTGCATGAAAGTTCCCCCCTCAGATGCAAATTTTCTATCAACAGTTTGCTTTGTCCCACACAACTTTTTCACTATTATCTAATTGAATAAATAATGTGTTATAAAAATTAGGATCTAATTTTCTTTTCATAATTTGATATACTTTTTCCTCATGTGTAGACATAATAATCTGACAATCCTGTTTTTCTAAAATGCAACGAACCATATCCGTAAATCCCAAAATATTCATATCATCAAAATGTCCTATTGGGTCATCAATACAAATTGTTTTTATAGGTAAACTATTAGTTGATAACGCTCTTCCGAAGAAAGAGCTAAATGCAACTGTGTTAAGTTGTGCTGTACTAAAGTAGGTTTCCGGTCTATAAAACTTTTTACTAGATTCTTCTCCCTCACATACTTCAATAAATAATTGTGGCTCATCTTTTTCATTAAAATTTAAATGATATGTAACATTTTTCATAATTTCATGTGGATCAATTTTTTGATATATTTCATTCATAATTGTCTGGCTGAAATAATCTTTCAATTTAATTTCCAAATTATTTTTTTCACTTTCATAACTTTTCTTTACTTTCTGAATTTGTAATACTTTATTTTCCAAATTTCTATTTTGATTTTCTATCTTCTTACATATCGCCGTATATTTTTCAAAGTATGTTCTTGCACCGTTTTCTTCCTTCATTTCATATAACAATTCTAATTGTACTTCATCTCTAATTTTGCCATTTCTGATACTGTTTCCTTGTTCTAATTTTAAATCGTACGAAGTCAATATCTCATTCTTAATATATCGTATTCTTTTTGCTATTTTATTAAGTAGATTATTGTATATTTCTAAACTACTATTTGTTTCATTAAAAAGCAAACTATCTTCCGATTTTACCAGTGTATTATATTCTTCACATAATTTACCTAGTTGGATAACTGCCACTTTTGACTTTTCTATTTTATTCAATTCTTTTTTTAGTTCTTTTATTTCTTCTTTCACTTTTTCCAAAGATACTTCTTTATCTCTTAATATTTTATATGATTCTATAAAATTTTCACGTTCTACCTCCAACTCTGGTGCACTTTTCATCCATTCTTCATACCTCTCTGTTGGAGTATGTGCTGAAATAAACGTATCAATTTTATCATGCGGAAGTATTATTTGATTCCATTTTTCTTTATCCGTAGTCGAACCAATAATATTTAATCCATTATGTTTCCCGTGGCTATCTGTGTTGTTACAACCAATCTTATGCAGTAGGTTTTTCCCTATACTTTTTCAGCTCTGCCTCTAATTCCTTAATCCGGCTCTGCGCCATATCAGCACGCTTCTTTTCACGTTCTGTGTTTTTTATTTCTGCCAGACGTCCTGCTCTAAGTCCATCTTCACGTCCAGCAGCTTCACCTTGTGCATTCTGCTTTCAGAGGATTCGCCGGAACTTCTTTTTCAAAGAACTCTTTAAAGCCCTCTTCCAGTGTTTTCAGGAAGTCAGGAGTATCCAGCTTCACAACTTCCTCAAAATCTGTAATATCACTCCTGCCGCTCGCCTGCCACATTCCGGTGATTCCCGGTTTGATCGACATACGGCTTCTGTGGTGAAGTTCATACTTTTCCCATTCATCAACTGTCGGTGGTCTGGTTCCCACCAGGCTCATATCGCCTTTCAGGACATTCCAGAACTGCGGGAACTCATCCAGTGATGTCTTACGGATAAAGTTTCCGATTCCTTTTGGATTGCCGTTTTTATCTTTCTTCTCGCTGCCGATGATTCGCGGATCGTAGTCCATCTTGAACATCAGGCCTTCCATCTTGTTCTGGCTCATCAGTTCTGCTTTTCTCTCTTCGGCATCCATATACATGCTGCGGAATTTATAAATTTTGAATTTCTTTCCGTTCTTACCGATGCGCACCTGTGAGAAGAAAATCGGTCCCGGAGATTTGATATAGATCATCGGTCCTATGACAACGATCAGGATCACGGTAAGCAGGCAGCCGACAATTCCTCCGGCAATATCCATCAGTCTCTTGTAGAGCAGCTGTTTCGGTGATGCGGTATTGATACTGGATGTGATTACCGAATAGCCGCCGATTTTTTCTATAAAATTCTTTCCGCTGAGTGATTTTTCCATTTCACCCAGGCTGAGATGTACGGTCAGTCCCATGGTGATGATCTCATCGATCAGCTTCTGTGGATATGGTTCTGTCTCGCTGATCTTGACAAAGACTTCGTCAACCCATTCATGGCAGAGATATTCACTGATCGTGTCCATATTTCCGACAACCGGTATGCCTGCGATTTCTTTTACTCCCGGATTATCATCAATGAGCGCGATCCCATTGATGGAAAAGTCCTGGATCGGAGCACTCAGGATTTTTTCAATCGTCTCTTTTGCTTCGGCGAGGCTTACCACAACGACCATAGACTTTTCTTTCTTTTTTGTCGCATTCTTTTTCAGGACATATTCTTTGTGCCATACCCTGCCAACGTAGTCAAAGCATAAATATAAAAATGCGGTATAGAACAACGTTAATCTGGAATAGCTGACTGCCTGTTGTGTTGCAAAGAGATACAGGACAGACAGCAGCATGACCATCAATACATGCTTGGCTGTCTTGGTAAATTCTATGTAATAGCCTCGTTTCAGGATATCCTGATAGGACTGTCCCAGAAACATGACCACGATCTGACACAGCATAAATACAAATGCGACTGTGCGGTAGACCTGATCACTGTACGGGTTTTCCAACCCCTGTCGTACTAAGTATGCAACTACAAAGGCAAGCTGAAGGCAGAAAATATCCAGAAGGATAAAATCCCAGTGTTTCAGCCACCCCTGTGGTGATTTCTTATACATACGCTTCCCCCTTACAAAAATCTTTCTATATTTTACAGATTTCGGATTCTGCTGTAGTTCCGAGATCATCGCTGCCATACAGTTCCCTGCAGCAGTCTCTGCACAGCTGTCCGGCTCCCGGAATATAACGTTTCCGTTCACTGACCGGCATCTGCACCGGTACGTCAGTAACGGCACCACAGAGTACGCATCTCTCGAACGAATTCTGCTCAGAATCCATCTGTAAATTTTTCTCTTTTCTGTTGAAGAAAAATTCCTTTTTCATATTCTATCCTTATATTTATAACTTATCTAATATGTAACAAATTTAAAATCTGAATGCTTTCAGATCTTAAATTTGCTGCATATTATTTACCTGTGTTCTGTTTCGTGAATTTCTCTCTGGAATTCTTCCACAGACATATTTTCATTGCCGGTCGGCTTATTTCCTACCGGATGGAAAGTCGGTACGATTTCTTCTACCATCTCAACGATGTGAGGACTGTTTTCGTAACTTGCCTGTGCCAGTTCTGTCAGCTGTCCGAGGAATTTACTGATATCAAACGGAATTGGTTTGCCGATATGGATCAGATCATTGTCGGTTTTCTTCATTCCCTCTTCTGCCATCAGTTTCTCTTCGTAAAGCTTCTCTCCAGGACGTAATCCTGAATAAACAATTGGAATTTCCACATCCGGTTCATATCCGGAAAGTTTGATCAGGTTTCTTGCAAGACTGTCGATCTTGACCGGTTCACCCATATCCAGAACAAAGATCTCGCCGCCCCAGGCATAGGTTCCTGCCTGAAGTACCAGGCTGACTGCCTCCGGGATCGTCATGAAGTATCTCACGATATCCGGATGTGTAACTGTCACCGGGCCGCCCGCTTCGATCTGTTTCTTAAAGAGTGGAATAACAGATCCGTTGCTTCCAAGAACATTTCCGAATCGAACTGCCACAAACTGTGTACCCTGTCGGTCTTTGTTCTTGACGCTCTCGATATGTACGCTAGAACGTTCTTCCGGCCGGCTCTTCATGACCGCCGTTGTCCTGTCTCCCGGAATCTGATCCTCGAAGTATTTATCCATGTGCGCATGAAGAAGTGGAAGGACATCCATTCTGCCTGCCTTGCTGACTGCATCCATACTCTGGATGACCATTTCGCAGAGACGTTTGCTTGCGCCCATGATGTTGGTCGGATTTACTGCCTTATCCGTACTGATCAGGATAAATCTTGATGCACCATGCTTCAGTGCCGCATACGCTGTTTTGTATGTACCGATCACATTGTTCTTGATGGACTCGTTCGGGCTTGTCTCCATAAGCGGCACATGTTTGTGTGCTGCTGCATGATATACGATTTCCGGCTTGTATTTCTCGAACACCATATTGATTCTTCGGCTGTCTCTGACAGATCCGATCAAAACAACAAGGTTGAGGTTTTTGTACTTACGTCTCAGTTCCTGTTCAATATCGTATGCATTATTCTCATAGATATCAAAAATGATCAGCTGTTTCGGTTCATGACCTGCGATCTGTCGGCAAAGCTCACTTCCGATAGAGCCACCACCGCCGGTAACAAGGATTGTTTTTCCTTTAATGTACTGGAAGATCTCTTCCATGTTTACTTTGATTGGATCTCTTCCAAGCAGATCCTCGACTGCTACTGCTTTCATCTTGCTTAAGGAAACCTGTCCGTTTGCCAGCTGGAATACTCCCGGCAAAGTCTTGAGTTCACATTTTGTTTCCTTACAGATATTGAGGATATCTCTTCTGTCCTCCACCCGTGCGGTAGGGATTGCAAAAAGGATCTGGTCAATGTTGTATTTCTCGACGTTTGCCATGATGCTGTCACGTCCGCCGACGATCGGAACTCCTTCTGTCAGACGTCCCCATTTATTCGGGTTGTCATCGATCACACAGCATGGCTTCGCAGTTGCCTTGACGGATGTTTTCAGTTCCCTCAGGATCATCTGCCCTGCTGCACCGGCACCAATGATCATGGTTCTGTGCGTTGCCATCGCATCCTTTTCGCGTTTGGCACGCTCCAGTGTGATATAACGATACATAAAACGGACCGCCACGGTCAGGATAAACTGTGAAATGCATCCTACGATATAATAGGAACCGGGCATTCGCTCATAAAATGTCGTAATCCCGACTACCTGAAATACTGTTGTGACCACAGTTGCCACAAAAATGCGGTTCAACTCGGTAAAGCTGGCGAAGCGCCATACGCTGTTATACATATGTGCCACATAAAATACGATCAGTGAAAATGCCGTATAAAAAGGCGCAAACATCAGGAATGCACTTAAATAATTCTCTGGTATGCTGGAATAGGCCAGATCAAATCTCAGTAAGAGGCCAAAAAAATACGAAAAGTTGATTGCGACAATGTCGTAGATGATCAGATAAAATGCGATAATTTTCCAATGTTCGATTGGTTTTCTTTTTCTTACGCTGTTGCTCATTTTCTTCCCCCGTCTGTTTTATAAACATTTGCATTCTATCACATAAACATATTTCTGTAAACCCCCTCAGACTCTGTTTTACCCCCCCCCGATGCAAAAATAAGGGGGAAAACTCCCCCCTCATATGATAATGCACACCATGCCGCCTTTGCTGTCGTTGACGATTTTCTGCATGGTGTCCTGCAGTTTGGACTGGCTCTCTTCTCCGATGGAAGTCAGCTTGCTTCGGATACCATCCTGCACCAGCTGTTCTATGGACTTTCCAAAGATGTTTGTTTCCCAGATGCTTTCGCCGCGCTGTCCGCTTTCACCGATATACTGGATCAGATCCTTTGCCTGCTGCTCAGTTCCCACGATCGGAGCAATTTCTGTTTCTATGTTGGCTTTGATCATGTGGATGGAAGGGCTCTTGGATTTTATCCGGACACCGTACTTGCTGCCCTGCCGTATGACGGACGGTTCCTCAATCTGGATCTCGCCAAGTTCCGGCACCACCACGCCGTAGCCGCTTTCTCTCACAGACTCCAACGCCGCCTGCACTTTGACATATTGTTCTTTCATCGCCGCCAACTCTTTCATCGTATGGATCAGGTCATATTCTGTTTCCATCTGGATGCCACTCATTTCGCTCAAAATACGATAATAATATTCGTCCTTTATCTGAATTCGTATGCGCACTTTTCCGCTGGACAGGCTGACATCCTCCAGAAGGATATCCTGCACAAAAGGAGCTGTCAGCTGAACAGATTCCCGGGTAATATTTTTAATATGAAGTAATTTTTTCATCTGTTCACGTATCTGCTCCAGCAGCTTCAATTTCAGTTCATGATCGTTCGGCAGCATTTCCACCCATTTCGGTACGAAGAACTGAATCTCACTTACCGGAAATTCATACAGTATATTGGAAAGGATTCTGGTGACATCTTCTTTTCGCAGCTGCTCGCAGTTGGCTGCCATAGTCGTTACACCATATTTATTCTGCAGGTTTCTGACAAGCTCCTGCGTTTCTTCTTTGTATGGCATCTGAGAGTTTACAAGAATCAGAAATGGTTTGCCCTGTTTTTTCAGAAGGTTGACGGTCAGTGCCTCTGCATCAGTGAAATTTTCTCTTGGAAGCTCCCCGAAGCTTCCGTCTGTCGTAACTACAAGACCGATTGTTGCATGTTCCTGAATGACTTTACGCGTGCCAGTCTCTGCTGCCTCATGAAAAGGAATCGCTTTTTCAAACCATGGAGTTTTTACCATGCGTTCTCTTCCGTCTTCAATGTGGCCGCTGGCATCTTTTACAAGGAATCCCACACAGTCGATCAGACGGATCCGCACTTTCTGGTCATCACCTAAATTTACATTCACTGCTTCTTTTGGGATAAATTTGGGTTCTACGGTAGTGATGAGCTTCCCAGAACCGCTTAAAGGGAGCTGATCACGCACTTCCGCCTGTTTTGCCGGTTCCATATCCGGCAGTGCCACCAGCTCCATAAATCTCCGGATAAATGTGGATTTTCCTGTACGGACTGGGCCAACAACGCCTATGTATATGTCACCGCCGGTACGTGCCTGAATATCCCGGTAAACCTGAAAATTTTCCATATAAAAAAAGCCCCCTTGCATATATTCACACAATCCCATGTATTGTTATAATATATGTCCCGGGGGCTTTGGTTATGATTTTTTATTATGCTCTTTGAGATAGGCTTCTCTTCCCTGCTCATAAAGGTTGTTACCTTCACAGTCAATAATGACCACCAGCGGCATTTCTTCTACATAAAGTCTGCGGAGTGCCTCGGACTGGAGATCTTCATAAGCAACAAGTTCTGCTTTTTTGATACACTTTGCAAGAAGGGCACCTGCCCCGCCAATTGCTCCAAAATAAACACCACTGTATTTTTTCATAGCCTCTACGACTTCCGGAAGACGGGCACCTTTGCCGATCATACCACGGGCACCTACGGACATCATCGTCGGTGCATAGGCATCCATACGGCCACTGGTGGTCGGTCCTGCAGAACCGATGACCTGTCCTGGTTTCGCCGGGGTCGGTCCCACATAATAGATCGTGGCATCTTTTGGATCAAACGGAAGTTCTTCTCCTCTGGCAAGTGCTTCGCACATTCTCTTGTGACCGGCATCACGGGAGGTATAGATTGTTCCTGTCAGATAAACGGTATCCCCTGCATGGAGTGTCTTCGCAAGTTCTTCGGTAAGTGGTAATGTAATATGACGTTCCATCTTAGATCACCTCCGTTTTGTGTCGTGTTACGTGACAGCTGATGTTGATCGCACATGGCATACCGGCAATGTGGGTCGGCATCGTTTCGATGTTCAGCCCGATTGCAGTCGTTCTGCCGCCAAATCCCTGTGGACCGATTCCAAGCTGATTGATCTTCTCGAGCATTTCTTTTTCAAGATCTGCATAGTACGGGTCTTCATTTTCAGAATCTACCGGACGCATCAGAGCTTTCTTCGCAAGCAAAGCAGCCTTGTCAAAAGTACCTCCGATTCCCACGCCGACTACCATCGGCGGACACGGATTCGGTCCGGCTGTCTCGACAGTCTCGATGATAAAATCCTTGATTCCTTCAATTCCGGCAGATGGCTTAAACATACGGATAGCACTCATGTTTTCGCTTCCGAAGCCTTTGGGGCCGACTGTGATCTTGATGTTTTCTCCCGGAACGATCTCGGTATAAAGCATAGCTGGAGTGTTGTCTCCGGTATTTCCTCTGCGGACCGGATCCTTCACAACGGATTTGCGGAGGTAACCGTTGGTGTATCCTCTGCGAACACCTTCATTGACTGCTTCGGTGAGATCTCCGCCTGCAATATGTACGTCCTGTCCGATTTCCAGGAACACACATGCCATTCCGGTATCCTGGCAGATCGGCACCTGTTCATTCTCTGCAATCTGGTAGTTCTCGATGATGTTGTCGAGTATTCCACAGGCAATCTGTCCGTCCTCGCTCGCACGACAGGCCTGGATAGATTTCTTGATGTCGTCCGGAAGCACCTGATTGGCTTCGATACAAAGTCTCTCGATGGTGTCCGTGATCACTGATGCTTGTATTTCACGCATATCCTTACACGTATAATCCAATTATCTTAGATGGTAATTGGATTTTTCCTTTCTCCCAGTTAACACTGGGTATTTATTTCCA